>JBBKVQ010000283.1:0-12278 GCA_037968515.1 Bradymonadaceae bacterium | reverse complement strand
ATGACGAGATATGGGAACTTTTTTGACGACATGATAGCGTTCGCGTCCTGAGCCCTGATGCTTGTTGGCTTTTAGCGCTCCAAGAGGAAAATGACAACGCTCCAAAGTCGAAAGCACTCCTGGCTGCAGATAGGCCTCTTTCAGCTCGCGTCTTTTTTCGTGCACGTTCTGCTCGTGATCGCGCTGCTGCTGCCCTTTGCGGCGAGCCTCGTCAAGAACTCAACGCCGATCCAGCCGCCCAAGCCCAATCCCGACTTTAAGCTCACCGTGGTCGAAATTCCGCCTGAGCCCAAAAAAGAAGTCGTGTTGCCAGCTACGGCAACACCCAAGGTTGACCCCCAAAAAATCGTCCAGCAAACGAACGACGAGCCACCTGAGTTTGCGAAGGTGGTCTCAAAAGAAGCAAATAAGGTCGAAAAGGAAGAACGCGCGGAACTCACGCAAGAAAACCCGATCGAGCGCCAAGAAAACCCTACGACACCAAGCCAAGAACGCGATCCGACCAACTCGTCCCAGGTCTCGGAGCAAAAACCAGTTGATATTCAGAAACTGTTTAACGTTCCGATGGCAGCGATGGAATCTCCGCTGGGTCGCCGCGAACAAGCGGCAAGGACGGCACTGACTGCCAAAGATGCCAACAAGAAGAATTTGGCTGATTTCGATGCGCGCGACAAAGCGTTCCGCGGAGCGCTGGAGAGTTTTTCTTCGGAAGTCGCGGTGGGCAACCACACGGGGGTCAACGCCTACTCGGACTCCGCCAAGCTGTACCTAGAGAGAATTCATCAGAAAATCCATCGGCGTTGGGCCGACGGGTACCTGCCGTATCTTGATTCCAGCACGCCGATGGGAAGTCCGCTTCGCAACCCGAACTTAAATATCAAGCTAGAGATGGTCATCGATGGTGCCACCGGAGTCGTAGAAAAGGTGTCGATCATCAACACGTCGGGCCAGCTGATGTATGACTCGGAAGCGATCATCATAGCGCAGACGATTGGGCCGCACGGCTTGGCGCCCGATGATGCCACGAGTCCCAACGGAAAAGTCTACATTCATTGGAACTTCTGGCGAGATTCACGTCAGTGCGGAATCTTTGGTGCTGAGATGTTCATCGTCAACAAAGACGGCTGAGCTTGACCAGCCATCGCGGTGTCGTTAGAAGTGCCCCCGGCCCTTGCTTTGAGGTCAACTTGAGCTTTCCAGAACCATTCTATCGTTGGCGCCCACACCCTTGGCATGGGGTTGAAGTCGGTCCCAGTCCCCCCGAAGTCGTCCACGCTTATATCGAGATCACACCGTTTGATTCGGTGAAGTTCGAAGTCGATAAAGTGACGGGATATTTGCGGGTAGATCGTCCGCAACGAACCTCTTCACAGCCACCAGCTCTCTACGGATTCATCCCGCGAACTTATTGCGGAGACCGAGTAGGGCGCATGTCGCCGGAGGCCGAGCGAGGCGATGGCGATCCGTTGGATATCTGTGTGATCAGCGAACGCCGCATCGATCGAGCGGAAATCTTGTTGAATGCGCGTGTAATCGGCGGACTCCAGATGGTCGACGGCGGAGAAGCCGACGATAAGATCGTAGCGGTTCTGCAGAACGACCATATCTGGGGCGCGGTCCGCGATATTGCGGAGTTGCCGGATATCTTGGTCGAACGGCTTCAGCATTATTTCCTTACGTACAAACAGATCCCTAGCGACAGCGGCTCGCCGCGTGTCTCGATCACATCAATCTATGGAGCCAAGCAGGCGCACGCGCTCGTCCAGGCCGCGATCCTCGATTACAACGAGACCTACGGCGGGGCCTAATCGTGGAAACCATCGTTTGTTTGTCGTCCCAGAGCTGGGACGACAAAATGTGGACGAATAAGCAACACATCATGAGCCGCCTGGCTCTAGAGCACCGCGTGATCCATGTGGATCACGGGTTGCGTGTGCTTCCACAGTATCTCTGGCGCCGTCTGCGCAAGAATCCATCGGACGTGCGGCGGGGCCTTTCATTATTATGGGATGGTGTGTCCCAGCGGGATTCGTCTCTGTACGTGGCGGATCACTGGGCACCTCTGTGTTTTCAGCTGCTCAAGAAGGGCAATCGCCTGCGATCTGCGGCTGAATACGACCTGAAAGTGCTCTTTTTGAAGAAATTCTTGGAACGCGAAGGCATCACGGACCCCATCATCTGGGTTTACCATCCCGGTTTCGCTCATGCTTTGCGACATCTGCCGCGAAAGCTCCTCGTGTACGACTGCGTCGACAACTACGAAGCGTTTCCCAATTACCGCGCTTCGGCCGCGTGGATAAGAGAAAGCGAAGATAAGCTGTGCAAGGAAGCCGACCTAGTCTTTACAACCAGCGCGCCGCTTTATGAACTTCGCCGGCCCATCAATCCGGACAACACATTCTTGGTTCATAATGTCGGGGACGCCGACCACTTTGGTCGTGCGATGGATGAGGGGCCTGTTCCCGACGACGTCGCCGATATCACCGGGCCGATCATCGGTTTTGTGGGCGCGGTAAGCGATTATAAGGTCAACTTAGAGTGGATTCAGCACGCGGCTGACACCCGTCCTGATTGGACAATCGTGTTGATCGGTCCGGTCGGCGAAGCCGACCCAACGACGCGTCTGGGCAAACTCAAAACCACGCCCAATGTCCGGATTCTGGGCCATCGCGACTACGCGCGGCTCCCCGAATACTGCCGGGCATTTGATGTGGCCGTGATTCCTTACCGAATCAATGAGTATACCGAGAGTGTTTTTCCGATTAAGTTCTTTGAGTTTCTTGGTACGGGAAAACCCGTCGTTACTTCGGCGCTTCCCGCGATCATGCCATACGCCAAGTATGTGAAAGTGGCAGAGTCTGCTCAGGGATTTGTCGATCAATGCGAAAAAGCGATGTTGGATCCCGATTCGGACCGTCCAGATCGCTTGAAAGTGGCCAAAGAAAACTCATGGCCAAAACGTATTGGCGATATCATGGGCCATATTCAATGGAAGTTGGCTGAGAAGTCTGTCCCTTGGGACGGATGAGCATTTGTGCGGCGAAACGCTGCTGAGTCCAGGAAAAATCGTGCAGCAAAAATACAAAATCCAGGTCGACCCCGAGCATTATTCAGACCTTCGTTACGACACCAAAAGCCGATTTGCGAGCTACTGGCATCAGGCAGATGAAATCACGAGCCGTAAGCCAACGTCCGTGCTGGAAGTCGGCATCGGAAACGGGTTCTTGCACCGCTACCTTGAACAACTTGGTGTGCATCTGCATACCTGCGACTTTGACGAGCGTCTCAAGCCCGAAACCGTCGCGTCCGTTCTTGAACTGCCCTTTGAAGACGGCGAGTTTGAAATGGTTTGCTGTTTCGAGACGCTCGAGCATCTCCCGTTTACGGATTTTGACCTTGGCCTCGATGAGCTGAAGCGAGTATCGTCAAAGTACGTGCTCATCAGTCTGCCAGACGTTACGCCGTACATGCGTGTCGACATCAAGGGCAGCGTCGGTCGAATCATTCACGGTGTGCGCGATCTTCCTAACTTGTCTCCGCGAGAACATAAATTCGACGGCGAGCATTACTGGGAGCTCGGCAAAAAGGGATTCCCACTCATCGATATCGTCGAGCGTCTGACTCGCCGGGGATTGGTTGTCGAAAATAATTTCCGCGTGTTTGAACAGCCCTACCATCGTTTTCTAAGCTGCCGCATCGCGTGAGCAGTCACTCGGACGTCAAAAAAGCGCTGGTCGGCGGGTCGTTTTGGATCGCTGTGAGCGAGATCCTCAAAGCCGTGGCCGAGCTTTCAAGTTCGATCATCGCGGCCAGGGTACTTTCACCCGAAGATTTTGGACTGATGGGGACCGTACTTCTGACCATCGCGGTTTTGGAGAACTTTTCCCGAACTGGTTTCGACCAGGCCTTGATTCAAAAACAGGATGACGTCGAGCCGTACCTCAACGTCGCTTGGACCTGGCACGTTTTGCGAGGAATCGGCCTTGCGGCTTTGTTGGCGCTCGCGGCCGTACCCGTGTCCGCCTTTTTCGACCAACCCACGCTCAAGTACTTGATTTGGGCGATGACGTTGCAGGTCCTCTTCCAAGGCGCGCAGAATATCGGGCTTGTGTTTTTTTCGCGCGACCTGAATTTCAAGACTATTTGTGCCGTAAATGCGCTTCAAGCCTTTGCCAGCGCGGGTGTGGCTATTCCTGCGGTGCTTGTTTTTCAGAACGTCTGGGGCCTCGTGATCGGAATGATCGCAGGCTCGTTTGTGTCCCTCATCGTTTCCTACGTCGTCCAACCGTTCCGGCCAAAGCTGGAGTGGGACCTCACCCGTTTCCGGGAGCTCACGCGCTATGGCCGTTGGATCACTGGATTGTCGTTGGTCGGATTCATCGTCACCCAAGGCGACGATATCTTCGTGAGCAAGTACCTTGGTTTAGCGTCTTTGGCTTACTACCAACTCGCTTACAGTATCTCGAATCTTCCGGCGACTAAGGTGACGCACGTAATCTCTCGCGTGAGTTTCCCGACCTATGCGCGTCTTCAGAATGACCCAGACGGACTTCGAGGGGCATTCATCGGAGTTTTGCGCTCGACGATGATGCTTTCGGCACCCGTGAGCGTGATCATTTGGTTGGCGGCGCCCGGCATCGTCGAGCATGTTTTGGGGCAAAAATGGGCTCCAATCCTGCCGTTGATACAGATTCTCGTGATCTCTGCGTTTGTAAGGTCCTTCGCTGCGCTCGGCGGGGCGTTGTTTCAAGCCTGCGACCGACCCGACCTTGACCTCAAAATGAATCTGCCGCGATTCGTGGCGGTAGTAAGCCTGATTTGGCCCCTCACCGCGTGGGCTGGACTTGAGGGAGCATCCTGGGTCGTCCTGATCGCTATTTCTAGTTGTTTACCTGTTTGGTTCTACGGCGTTCGGAAGCTGGCACGACTGTCGGTCACCGACGCTCTCATCGCAACGCTTCCCGCGGTCTTTTGTGGCGGCTTGTTGGCGGTAATATGGATGGGTGCAGAGGTGATCATCACCACAAATCTCGGCACATCGATTTGGACATTTGCTGCCCTCATCGCTGCATCGGTCGCTGTGTGGCTCTTGGTCTTGCGAGGCATCGGCCGATGGGTACCCTCGGTCGACGTCATCAGCTTGATCAAAGGGCTGACCTAGAACTCAGATTCGTCTGAAATAGACTAGGTGGGCGGGCAGGCCGCGCTCGAAACAGTGAACTTCGCGATTGGTCCACGGAAACGGCATCGTCGGGTATTCCTCAAGCTTCAGGGGCTCGAACTCCGGATGGTCGTTCAAAGTGGAGCGCATATCGTCAGCCAATGGGCCGACATCGGTGCGAATCCAAACTTTGCCGCCCGAAGGCATTTTCTTGCCCAGAAGGTCCAAGAAGTCCGGCTGAATCATGCGCCGTTTATGGTGTTTAGCCTTCCACCACGGGTCAGGATAAAGCAGGAACATTTCCTCGAGCTGGCCGTCATCGATCAGGACGGGAATCGCCAGATTTGCATCAGCGTGGATTGTGTCCGCGTTGCCGCAGCCCCTGCGTTTGCCCAGACTTGAAGCCGCCCGAGCAAACGACAACCGGAGTTCGATCCCAAGGTACTGCCGTTCTGGATTCTTCTCGGCAAGATCTACAAGGAACTTCCCGCGATTGGCCCCGATCTCGATCGAGATTGGGCCTTTGATAGGATTGGTAACCGCGTAACTCCGAAGTTCAGCCAGCGATCTGCCAGAGTACTCTTCGGTGTACGCGTCGAAACGTAAGTCTAAATTGGCCATGGCCTAAATTGTGATGGTCATGCCGTCGCGTGCTGCAACGGTGTTGTGAAATAGCGATTTACCAAGTCGTTCGACTTCATCGAGATAGTCGTCTCCACTACTTGGATCGTGGTGGAAGAGTACAAGATTTTTCACGTCCGAAAGCCGAGCCAAGGTGGCTGCGATTTCGACCGTGGAATGTCCGTATCCCTGCGTGGGAACTGGCATCGAGGTGTAGCGCGCCTCTGTGTACATGGCGTCGTGAATGAGCACGTCCGCGTCTTGGGCAAACATCACCAAGCGTCGATCGCCATGAACGTAGCCCTCGGTGTCAGTCGCGTAGACAACGGATTTGTCGCCAGCAACGATCTTGTAGAGATTCACGCCCGATTTGGGGTGATTGTAGCCACGCATGCAGTGCACGCTGAACGCCACATCTTCCGGGGCCGGGATTTTCGATGCGTCCCCGGGATGCTTGGGCTGCAACTGCACCGGTTCATCTTGACCGTGAAGGAAAAAAACGACATCGGCTTCGCCAATATCGGTAATCGTCTTCCGAGAAAGCATCTCGTAAAGCGGGACCGGATGAAACGGTGGCCGAATAATATCGTCCAGTGTCGCTTCAAATGATGGGTATCGTGGATTGCGAGGTCCCCAGATATTCACCGTCGCGTCGGGACGGTACATCGCGGAAAAGTAAGGGAGGCCCAGAATATGATCGTAGTGAGCGTGAGTGATGAAAAGGTCGACCCGCGGTCCCGGGACGCTGTTCAGCATCGGTCCAAGCGTAGTGATTCCACTGCCCGCATCCAATACCACGGTGCGATCGCCCACGGTCACAACCACACAGGACGTTGCTCCCCCGTACTTTTTGTTTTGCAAACCCGCGACAGGAAAACTGCCACGACATCCCAAGATGTTGACCTTGATGTCTGTCATCGATGCGCCATAAAAAGAATACTCGCTGAGCTTGTGTCCAACTCTGCTTATATAGCAGTCTCGAATTGCGCCGGTCAAGCAAGTTCACAACCGTCACACCCGCATAAAATAAGGCCTTTCGTTGGTTTGGAGCGTTGACATCATTGATGGGGTTCAATCCCAGTTGCTCGGGATTGGCATCTGGGTTTCGGTCGGGCTCGTCATGTTGCGTGCGCGAGGCCTGAACCACCAGCCCTTCGGTGTTGTGATTGGGCTCAGTTCGTTTGTGGCTGTCGGGCTTTTGGGGGCGCGACTTGGCGCGGTTTTGGTCGGTCAGTTGGACCTCTCAGAATTTCTGAATCCGGCCCTGTCTGGGATGACCAGTTCTGGCGGAGTCGTTGCGGCGTCACTTCTGGCACTGCTTTTCATGTCTAACGGGCAAGCAGGGCGCACCCTACTTGATGATATCACCCCCGGCATGTGGTTCCTGCTTGCGATCTCCAGGGTCGGTTGTGTCTTTCAAGGATGTGATTTTGGCCAGGCTTCCAGCTGGGGCTTCGTCTACCGAATGCCGTCGGCGGCATGGAACTCGCAACTTCTGAGCGGACAAATTCCGGCGGCAGCCACCCAATCACTCGCGACCTTCCCCTTTGCTGCCCTTGACGCAGGGGCAGCCTTAGTCGCTTTGGCTGTGGCGTGGAAACCCTCGAAACGCGGGTACTCGACACTATTGTCTGGCCTAGTTTACTTAGTCATTCGTTGTGGGCTCGAGTTTGGCCGTGACCCCACAACAACCGAAATGTGGGGAGTTTTTACACGACCCCAGGCCGTCCTAATCATCGTGGCGTTTGGATGTTATATGGGAATGCGAATCATAACGGGGACCGCAGATGACTCTATTTCCTCTTGAATCGCCGATTCGGCCCGACCGCATTGTGGATGACAGGCTTTTCCTCGGCAGCGCCGGGTGGTCCTACGACGATTGGGACGGCCCGTTTTATCCAGTGAATCTGCCAGCCCGCGACCGACTCGCCTATTACGCAACGCAGTTTCGTAGCGTAGAAATCGACTCTACTTTTTACGGCAGCCCGGCGCGCTCGACCGTGCAGGCTTGGTATCAGCGGACGCCCGACGATTTCATGTTTGCAGCGAAATTTCCGCGCACGATCACCCATGATGCGCGCCTCGTGAATTGTGCCGACGAAACCTACCGCTTTATTGAGACCATGTCGGAGCTCGGCGAAAAACTTGGCCCGCTTCTGCTTCAGTTCCCGCCAAGTTTTAACGCTTCCGCTTTTGGCGACATGGAAAGGTACCTCGAAGGCTTGCCCGACGGCCTGATGTACGCGATCGAGGTCCGACATACCTCGTGGCTCACCGACGAATTTGCCGAGTTACTCAAGAGCTGGGGTGTTGCGCTGTGCATGGCGTGTTCGGGGCCGATGCAACGTTTCTGGCGGACAACTTCGCGGATCGCCTACATTCGATGGCTGGGGGACTACGATGCGTTTGATACGTTCGATTCTGTGCGCATTGACCGCGAGGAAGAGATCGGTTGGTGGGCACCCCGGATTCATCACTTTACCAGCCAAGGTGGAGTCGTTTTTGGCTACGTAAACAACCACTACGCGGGGTACTCGCCCGCGACTGTTCACGTTGTTGAACGCAAACTCCGTGAAGAATTTGCCTTGAATATCGATCCGCCCAAAGACGGGTGATAAACCGCTTGCTGCCGGCCTAGGTCGCTCTTATAGTGCGCGCGACTTGGGCGACGAGGTCCCTTAATGACGCTGCTGCTCGATTACCACGCGTTGCGTGAAGCTGCTCGGTCGGTCCAGGATCCAAAGATTCTAGACGGCAGAGTGATTTCCGCGGCCCTGCGTGAACAGGTTAGGCTGGGGGTAGAGACCCTCAAAGATCATACAGCGATCCTTCCCAAGCTTGTGGTCGTGTTGGTGGGCGAAGACCCTGCCTCGCAAGTCTATGTTCGCCATAAGATCCGAGGATGCGAGGCCACCGGCATCGCCAGCGAACGCCGGATTCTGCCGTCGTCGACATCTCAGGATGTGTTGCATGCTGTGCTGAGCGAGTTATCCGAGGACCCAAGCGTCCACGGTATTTTGCTTCAGTTGCCGCTGCCCGCCAACTTGGACGAAAATCGAGCTTTGGAATGGATTCATCCAGACAAAGATGTCGACGGGTTTCACACGGCAAATTTGGGCCGTCTGATGTCGTGGGCCGGCGATCTCGAACCTTGCACACCGCGCGGTGTACTCACGATGATGGCCGCATATGGTATCGACCCTGTGGGCACCCGAACTGTAGTCGTGGGACGCAGCGTGGTCGTTGGGCGCCCGATGGCACATATGATGATTCGGGCTGGAGCGACCGTGACGGTCTGTCACCGTCATACTCGCGACCTGGCCGAGGAAGTCAGTCGGGCGGATATTCTGGTCGTTGCCACTGGCGTCCCCGAACTCATCAAAGGCGAGTGGATTAAGCCTGGCGCCCAAATCTTTGATGTCGGAATCTCAAGAGTCGACGGGCGCCTTGTCGGAGACGTGGCGTTTAAGGATGCCTACGAAAGAGCAGGGCGGATCACTCCTGTGCCTGGCGGTGTTGGCCCCATGACCGTCGCTACGCTGCTGGAAAACACCCTGCGTGCGACCTTGAACGCAAATCATCTGAAACTCGCGAACGGGCAGATTACCCCCACACCCGAAAAGGAATTAACATGGCACAAACGATGAAATCAGTGCCCCTCGAGGCCGAACATATTGCTGCTGGCGGCAAGATGGTCGAGTTCGCTGGCTACTCGATGCCCGTTCAATACACCGGTATCAAAGAAGAGCATCACGTCGTCAGGAACGGCGTGGGCTTGTTTGACGTGTCGCATATGGGCGAGGTCGAATTTCGTGGTCCAGACGCGCTGGCTGCCGTCGATCATTTGATCACGAACGATATCTCGAAGCTGGTGGATGGGCAGGCCATGTACACCGCAATGTGCCACGCAAACGGCGGCATTGTTGACGATTTGGTCGTCTATCGGTTGGGGGCAGAACGTATCCTCATCTGTGTGAATGCCGCCAATCGGGAAAAAGACTTCGAGCACATGAAATCCCACAAGATGTCGGGAAATTTCGAGATGGTCGACCGCGGAGAAGAGTTTGCCCAGCTCGCGATTCAGGGCCCCAAGGCGATTCAGGTGGTCCAAGCCATCACAGATATCGACGCTGCGGCGATCCCTTATTATCACGCGGCCGACGGAAGGGTGGCTGGGGTGGAATGCCTTGTCTCCCGCACCGGCTATACCGGCGAAGACGGATTCGAAGTCTATATTCCCGTGTCCGGCGCCAAAGCAGTATTCGAAGGTTTGATGGAAGCCGGAATTCCTGCAGGCATGCAGCTTTGCGGCTTGGGATGCAGGGACACACTGCGACTCGAGTCAAAATTCCTGCTCTACGGAAACGATATGACGGACGATACCAACCCGCTCGAAGCCGGGCTGGGTTGGGTCACTAAACTCGACAGAGACACTGATTTCGTTGGGAAATCTTCGATCGAGGCGATTAAATCTTCCGGCGTAACTCGTCGACTACGAGGGCTTGTCCTGCAAGAGCGTGGCGTGATTCGTCATGATTACCCGATTTTTGTGGGCGACAACGAAGTAGGCATTGTGACAAGTGGTGGCTACTCGCCGACGCTTGAGCAAAGTATCGGCCTTGGGTACATCGCAGTTGAATTCTGTGATGCCGAGTCGGTGGAAATCGAGATTCGCGGCCGACGTATACCGGCGACAACAACTAAGAAGCCATTCTACAAGAGGAAAGACTGATGCAGCAGATCCCAGCAGACCTGAAGTACACCAAGGATCACGAATGGGTGCGCGACGAGGGCGACGGAGTCGTCACCATCGGAATCACTCATTATGCGCAAGAGGCACTGGGCGACATTGTTTATGTCGAGCTTCCAGCCCCAGGTAATTCCGTTGAAGCCCACGGCGAATGCTGTGTCGTAGAGAGCGTGAAAGCCGTGTCCGATGTGTATTCGCCAGTGAGCGGCGAGATCATCGAGACGAACCACAACCTTGATTCAAGTCCCGATCTGGTCAATGAGACCCCCTACACCGACGGCTGGATGATGAAGATCAAGCTCTCAGACGTGTCTGAACTCGACGGCCTTCTGGATGCCGAGGGCTATATGATCTTCCTCACCCCTTGAGGTTGAGGTCGCATCCAGCGCTCGAGATTTGGCCCCAAAATACGCGGCGCCTCACGTAGCTCTTCAATATTTCCGGAGCCCGTGAGCAAACACGCTGTTCTCAGCGCTCCAATCGTCGTGCGTGCAAATGCCGCTGCTTGCTCTGTTCCGCCCTCATGGGCCGCTTTTAGCCAGGGCAGGGCCATGCCCGCGAGTTGGGCGCCAAGCGCGATGGCTTTTGCGCTGTCGAGCCCGTTACGCAGCCCGCCCGACGCGATCGTTTGGAAGCCTGACTCGACTGCCCAGTGCACTGAGGCAGCGGTCGGCACGCCCCAGTCCCAAAACATCTCGCCAATCGTTCGCTGGTCGGGAGACGTACGCAGCGTCTCGACGCCGATCCACGTGGTTCCACCCGCGCCGGAAGTATCCACCCAGCTGACGCCGGATTTCTTCAGGCGACGCAACGCATTCAATGACAGGCCGCAGCCGGTCTCTTTGATGATAACTGGGACTTGGAGTTCCTGCACAAGCCGTTCGACCGCTGCGGCAACACCGCGGAAGTCTCTGTCGCCCTCGGGCTGAATGAGCTCTTGGCCTGGGTTCAGGTGGATGCAAAGGGCGTCAGCGCCAATGATATCGACAAGGTCCTGAGCCTCGACACTGGTCATTTCGGCGGCTTGAACGCCGCCAATATTGCCCAAAAGCAGGATGTCCGGTGCCACATCGCGGACTTGATAAGTGCGGGCCAAGGCTCGGTCACGCAAGATTGCTCGTTGGCTGCCCACACCAAAAGCGAGGCCAAATTCTTGAGCCACGATCGCCAAGTCACGGTTGATCTTCTCGGCCGCGGCAGCCCCACCGGTCATGCCAGTGATTAACAAAGGGGCCTGCAGATTTCGCGACATGATTGTGGTCGACAGGTCAATCTCGCTCCAAGACACCTCGGGAAGGGAGTCATGCAGCAGTTCGACCTCCTCTAGGAGCGTTGTCTTGCCGCGAGATTCGACCGCTTCGCGAGCGCAAAGCTCAATATGGTCCAGTTTTCGAGAAGAGATATGTGGTTCGTGAGACACTGCGTTCCTTTGCTTTTGGCCGGACTTATGATGCCCGTGCCCGACAAAAGTTGTGTAACTTTTGTCTAAGAGACCGTCGGAATGCGCGGATTGTTTGACGCTCTGCGCGCAGACGGCCTATACTCGCCGCGCATGTTCGCCGTCTCTGTCGATTCCTGCAAGACTTGGCACCGCCTTGCGACGAGCTGATGACACCCTATCTTTTTGGCAAATATTGTCTGCTTGAACGCGTAAGTGTTGGCGGAATGGCAGAAGTCTTCAGGGCGAAGCCGCTCAACGCGCCAGATTTCAACGGTTATCTGGCCCTCAAGCGAATCTTGCCTCAT
>JBBKVQ010000282.1:0-9398 GCA_037968515.1 Bradymonadaceae bacterium | reverse complement strand
TGACGTTGATGGCGATGGTTGGGGCGTGGCTGGGGTGGCCGGCCCTGGTCTTCATCTTCTTTGCGGCCAGTGTCCAAGGTCTGATCGCGGCGGGAGCGGCATGGGTGTTTGGGTTCGATTACCTCAAAGACGGCGCTGAGGTCTTTGCCGATGACCTGCCATTGGGCTTGCGCGAACCCAAAGCCGAAGGCGACGAAGTTCCAGAGCTTGATGACACCGTTCCAGCTGGGAAAATGGCAGTCCCTTTTGGCCCGTTCATCGCGCTGTCCGCCGCAGAGTTCTTGATTTTGGGGCCGTGGCTGCCACCTGAGTTTTCGCTTTCTTACATGTATTACTGAGGTGATTCATGAGTAAGCAATGGCCAGGCGGGCTCAGGGTTCAAGCGCTGTTGGGCTTTACCTTGTTGATCGGAGTGACTTTCGGATTGCTCGGACTCGTTACCGACCGAATCGTAGAAGCGCGACTCCGACAAGCCTATGTTGCAAGGATTCAAGCGTTTGCCCGAGCGCAGCATTTAGGCCAACTCGCCGTGCTCCCCTTGGACATCGAATCTGTCGAGCGGTTCGAAAACATCGCCGAGGACAGCGTGAGCTGGCACGGCGGTCAACTCATCGTCAAGGTCTCAGGCTCACCGGGTACGCAGGTTGTTGCGGCAGACACTTTTGACGCGGAATTCGCCTCTACGCGTCAGCTCATCGGCACTTTTTTAGTCATGGAAGCCTTGCTGCTGCTTACTTTTGTTTACGCCCTGTTCACCTTCCTTGTCGTGCGACCGTTACGCGCGATTGGCGTCGCGGCCGACCGCGCTTCAGCCGGTGACCTTGCTTCGTCGATTACGCTGTTGCCGCCCAACGAATTCGGACGAGTGGGCTCGAGCTTCAACTCGATGCTTGGTCGGCTGGATGAAGGGCGTATTGAGTTGGAACTCAGACTGGCCGCCCTAGAGAACGCCAATAAACAATTGGCGGCCGCTCAGGCTTCGTTGATTCGTTCTGAAAAACTCGCGAGCGTGGGGCAGTTGGCGGCCGGAATTGCTCACGAGATCGGTAATCCGCTCGCAGCGGTTTCGGGCTTCAACGAGTTGTTGTTGGACGGCGGACTAGAGCTGCATGAACGTCGCGACCTTCTGGAACGTACCCAGGTCCAGGTCCAACGTATTCGCGCGATCATCCGGAAATTGCTCGATTTCAGTCGCGACGATGAGGCCGAAATCGAAGCGACATCGATCAATAAATGCGTCGTCGAAGCGATGGAGTTGGTGTCCGCGATGCCAGACTCGCGGGGGGTCGAATTTCGGGTCGACATCGTGGACTGTTTGGTTGCGGGATCTCACGGAGAACTCGTGCAAGTCATCGTCAACATCTTAATGAATGCCGTGGACGCCCTGGCCGAGTGCGAATCTCCCCGAATTGCTATCACCTGCAAATCGCAGGGATCCGAAGAACATTTACAGATATCGGATAATGGTCCCGGCATACCCGTCGAGATTCAGCAGCAAATCTTCGAACCGTTTTTTACGACAAAAGACCCCGGCGAGGGAACAGGTCTGGGACTTGCCATCAGCGCGCGAATATTGGAGCGTTTTGGTGCTCAGATCTCGGTGGAAGCCACCGACGCCGGCACGACTTTTATGTTGAAATTTCGACGATGGGAACAGTCATGATTTGGAGGGTGCGCGCTGTGTCTTGGTTGGGCGTTCTGGGATTGGCCTTGGCGTTCGTCTACGTCTTCGCGGTCTACCTTGCCTTCCAACCAGGATTTTCGGACCTAACCTATCTGTTTGTGGGGAGGAGCGACCGAGAATTGCCGCTCTTCGTCCTGACCGCCTTGGTTCCTTACAGTTTGCTCATGGCTCACCTTTATCTGCGAACCAAGCTCGGTGGAGTGCTCCTGAAAAACGGGGCGGTCGAGGAGGCCATCGCCTATACCTCATCGAAACTGCGGCCGTCGTTGTTGCGGAGTTCAACCGAAGCCGCATTTCACCGTCTGTTTTTAGCCCAGGCCCTTATTCGTGAGCTTCGATATGACGAGGCTCTCACAGCTCTAGACGACATCCGCAGCGTCCCCCGGCGGCTAAAAGACGACTACGTCCGCTGGACCCTCGAGGTTTTGTTAAGGCTCGAGAACCTCAAACGCGCCAACACTTTGATTCCAACGATTCGTAAGTCGAAAGGTGAGGCGGTTGGTTGTGCCTGGGCGGGGGTTGCTGAATTGGCTGCGCGGCAAAACGACAAGAAACTCTTTGATGTGGCTTGGACAAACGCGATATGGGCGTTGCCGCCAACCCATCCCCGACTCATATTCACCTCGCGATGTGCGTCACTTCGATTCGATGTTCTGCCGACCGGCGAAGATGTTGACGACTTCTTGACTGAGGTGCCCGGCGCCGCCCTCGAATGGGCCTCCATGCACGGAAACACACAACCTGCTGCCCCTGCGGACGCTCGGTCGCGGTGGGTTGCTCAACAAGGGATGAAAAACGATGACGACTCTCAAGACTGATGACCAACTCCGTGACCTCTTGCGTTCGACGAAAACGATTGCAGTCGTCGGCGCAAAACCCGATGGCGGCCCTGCTGAGCGCATTCCTGCTTACCTCGAAGAGCACGGCTATCAAGTGATTCCGGTAAACCCGAAATTACTGAAGGTTGCGGGAATTCAATCGGTGGCGACCCTCGACGATGCCAGCCCCGTCGACCTTGTTGTCTTCTTTCGCCGGTCAGAGGCGATCCCAGGGCATCGCGAAGAGCTTCTGCGTGCGTCGCCCAAGGCTGGCTGGATGCAGCAGGGCATCACTAATCCTGACGAAGCCGCGATTTGGCATGAAAACGGAATCGATGATGTACAGGACCGTTGTATTATGGTCGAACACCGGCGTTTGCTGGGCTGATTTTCGCGAACCATAGAGTTTTACGACCAAGTGATGTAGTGTGGCCCAATAACGGAGATGCTCGTGCAACTAAGGCTACTTACACTCGCCGCCGGCTCAATCGGGGCGGTCACGGGTTTTTTATTGTCGATCGGCTTTTGGGCGGTTCAAAATTGGGCTGAACCCCTTGAGCCCATGATGTATTTGGGCATTGCTCTCTCGGTCATTTACGGCCTCTTGATTTGGGCCTGGGTGGCCGTGTCCCGCAAAGATGCCCTTGAAGGCGGCGGCAAAGAAACCGCGAAGGCCCGCAGTTTCAAACGCCTCATTGCGTTGATCTTTCAGGTCCTTGTCGGCGTTGTAGCTCTATTAGTCTCCAGCCTCTGGGCCCTTGATGCAGTTCGCGAACAAGCCCTCGTAACATTTAGTGATCGCGGGCCCAGCCTTTTTGTACCTGCCCTCAACGACTCCAGCGCTCGAGTCGCTGAACGCGCCTGCAACTTACTCTTTGATTCCGGTGTTCTGCAGTACGAAGAGTACCTGAAGGCAGCGCTGATCAACCGACCTGGTGTGGCGTCCAACTGTCTTTCGGAAGCCAGAAAGAAGGACCTTTTTGGCGTCGAGATGATCGGCAATTCTCTCATGACTCGCTGGAGAAAAAGCGTCCTGGACGCTGGCCCGCGCGAGTCGGCTTTCGCTTGTGAGCGCGCTGCGCAGTTTGCCATCGTCTCTGAAGTCAGCCAGCTGGGTTCGGGTGATGGCGCCTTGCTCGAATGCTCGCTGTCGGCCCGTGAAGACGTCGTCCGGCAGTGTTGCGCTCAACAACTGTCCACCCGAGGCGACCTCGCAAAACTCCTTGGAGTTGATCAAGCGCTGAGTGTCGAAGAGGCCGTCAGTCTGTTTCCGATGTTGGTCCTTCAAGCTTTTCGCCCGCTTGCTATTTCAGCCACCGATCAGGCCGTTGGAAAAGCACTCAAAATGGACACCGAAGAAAAACGACGATGGGTGCTCGGACTTGGTTGTGAGCTCATGGCGCAGGGCCATCAACGGGACGTCCTTCGCGGATTTGTACCGGTGCTAGAGGGCAGCACTTGTAACCTGCCGAACGAAGGTCGGTTGGTGTTTTCAAAAACTGAACCGTGGGCCGAAATTTGCCCAGAAGTTCCAGGCATCCCCGCCGATAAACCGATCGAAGCAGCGCTGTGCGGATTATTCACACGGAGTATGGTCATTTCGTCGGTTCAGGCAGCCAAATCGTTTGTTAAAGCCGCCTCGCGAGCCCAATACCTTCATGAATCGGCAGCAGAGATGGACGATGGCGGGAAAGGGCGTCTGGCCTCCCTGAAGTCGCGAAACGCGTTCGACCCCAGCAATATCAAAATCATCGATTTTGTCCGAAAGGAAAACCACAGCGGGCCATGCCGTCGCCGGACAATGGATACGCGAAATCGACTCGAACGACTGAAGAATGGAGAAGACTTGTTCAGGATGGAAATGACCTTTGATTGCGAGTCAAAGTGGGACGACGACTACACCGTCGCGGATCTACGCCGAGATCGATTCAAATCCTTGAAGTCGGCGTTGCGCGAAAAAGGCATAAACGCCGGTGACACCGGCAAGCTCGAAAAAACCGAGGGTGCCAGCGCAGTCAAAGCGGCCCGGGCAAAAATGAAGGCATTTCGAGATGCCAACAAGTGAGGTTTGTTTATCCCGGTCTGTGACATCCTGTCGCACACGATCGCCCGTTCATTCCGCGTGGGTTCACAAGCATAGTCTGGTACGAAGTTTGCTCTGTACTAGGGAAACGAATTTTTGACATCTTTGGATGGTTCCATGAAGAAAAACCAAACTCATCGCCTCAAAACTGTGGCGACGTGGACCGTACACGCTGTCCTTCATACGTTTGCAGTGGGCGTCTATGCCTTCGGCCTTGCGTACGTTTTGACGCCCTCCGCTTACGCGTGGAAGTGCTTCCAATCGGCTGTTGCTGTCGGTGAACTTCGTGATCTCAGCGTCACCGCCGGTCTTCTCCACCTGGGCCTTGCAGCTTGCCTCTGGGCGATGACATACATTGTTATTCAACTCATCAAGATGCGGACAACTCAGAGGAAACTGGGCGTGGTCAAGCTGACTCGAGGGTCGGTGATGACCGAAACCATCGTAATCCTGCCCGTCTGGATGCTTTTGGTGTTCGGACTCCTGCAACTCGCCGTCAATAATGTCGGCGGGGTTCTCGCTAACGTTGCAGTCTACGAAGCCGCTCGAACCGCTTGGGTGTGGAAGGGCGAAGTAGGCAATCGCGCAAGCGTCACAGATGCCATGGTCTCAGATCGGGCGAGAATCGCTGCGGCGATGGTGATGACGCCCGTAGCTACCGGCGATTTTGCGACCAACCCCATCCTTCCACCTGCCGCAACCAAGATGAGAAACGCGCTGGCACTCGCACACGTTCCACTTCTTGGAAGTGTTGCAGCGCAGGTGCTTCCGGGCGGAGCTCAGGACTTTTTGGCTGGCGTTGGCTCCTTCAGCTTCACGCTCTTCGCCACCCGAAAAAACCAGTCGGTATGGCGAGCCCTAGATGGCGATCCCTTTATTATCAGAACGTTGAAGAAGTTCACTTTCGCTTATCATTGCACCAAGGTTGAGGTCAGCGAGTCCGGCGGAGAAACCGTCGCTAAGTTGACCTACCTACACCATCTCTCGATGCCGATGATGGGACCCGTGTTTGGGTCATTCAAACTCCTCAGCGAAGATACCGGGTATCGAACTGGCTACTACTCAACCTACGTCCGCACCAGCGGACGCGCGTCACAGAGTAATAACCCTGCCAATTCGGCGATTCCCTCGAACTTTTTCGACGATATTCTGCCGTCCAATGACGCGGATGGAGAACTTGCTGGCGAGTTCCCATTTTGAAAAACGTCGTTGAATCCCAGAATGATTTTGGCCCAAAGGTCGGCATGAAAATAAGCGCAAAAATTAACAAGATCCTAGGACGCTTCAACGCCAATCAGGGCGGCGCCGTGGCGCTGATGACCATGGCGGCGTTGCTCATCATCATGATGATGGCTTGGGTCATTTACGATGCTGGCGACTCAGCCCGCGACGCTTTGGATATTCAGGCGGCGGCCGATACGGCAGCATGGAGTCAATCCGCAGTCGAAGCGCGTTCGATGAACATGATCGCATTTGCCAACGTTGGAAAGCGAGTCACGTTCGGCATGACCTCGTTCTATCAATCGCTTTGGCTCGCCTACGCAGAACTCCTGATTATCGCAGCGGTGCTCACAGTTGTGTGTTGGGTGGCCGATGTGTTTGCGTTGGGGTCAATCACGACCATTTGCGAAAAACTAACGGAGTTCACCATCGAGGTGGGACTCGTGATGATCGAAGAAGCCCCCGACCTCATCATTTTTGAGACCGATTTAGCGGGGGGGTATTTCAAAAACGACGTCGAGGCGTTCGACAATTATCAGAAGTACTTCGCAGGGATGACGAAATGGTGGAGTTGGGCCGAAAGCCTTACACGTGGAGCGCGAAATGGTTCCCTCACTACCGTGTCATGGCCGGTCCCAAAACGAATCGGATCCACCGGATTTCAGACCTCAGAAGTCGACAAATTGCCCATCGTTAAGATGACCAGCACCGTCGAAGGATACGCCGAGATGTGTGCCCGGGTTTATTCCGAGTTTGATATCGTGGTTCATCTTGCTGATTACGCCATCAAGAACATCATCTCGGGCACGGCGACCAAAAACTGGAAGACCGTCATCATTTTTGCAATCACTGCAGGTCTGGCGGTTGTAAATATGCCCGCAGGTTGTGCCCTGATGGCTGCTTTCTTTGGGAACGCCGGCTTGCCGTACGAGATGGAAGCATTTTCATCTGAGGCGAAATGGCAACTGCGCGCGTCAAACATGTCATTCTCGTATGCGCCCAACAAACGCCGGTTCTCAGAAACCGAAGATCGGCAGAAATACAATAATCTGGACGCCGACTACACGGCCTCGATGCCGCACTACACCGGTGGTGGTTACTTCGCCATGGCCCGTTCGGAAATCTCTTACCAAAACGGAACGCCGGACCTGTGGCACACGTCGTGGACGGCGCGCATGCGACCCGTAGCGCTCCCAGGAGAGTGGGCGGCGTTGGGAGGCGACATCACGATGGTAAAGGCCTGGAGAGACACACTCCCCTATATGGTGGGTTCCGCAGCGATTCTTGGAGTCATCGGCGCCGCGACAGGATCGGGCGACATGGATCTGGTCTCAGGCGGGAGAGACCTGCTCATGATTGATTCTAGTCTCGGCGCGCTCAGCGACGAAAATATTGAGGGGTTGTCGAAATGATCTTTTCTCGACTTCAGAAATTTAGAGAAGAAAACGGAACAGCAGTCACTGAATTTGTGATGTTTCTGCCCGTTTTCGTGGTCACATTTGCTGGCATCGTGAACTTGGGGAAATTCGGTTACGAGACCACTCGGACACAAGTGCTCGCGCAGAAGAAACTGTGGGCGAACGTGATGCCTATCACCCACGGCATCGCCGACGGTGGAGTTCACATGTCCTCCGTTGCTGGTGGCGGCGAAGCGGCAGCTCATATCGGCGCGTTGGCTACTGATGGGGATAATCCTCAGCAGGCTGCTGATGTCATCGAAGCAGGAATCATGGCTGGTGGTCTGGCAATCGACGGTCACTGGGGTGAAAGCTACCTTCGGGTCAAACCATTTGAAGCGGTCGGTTTTGCCGATGACGTGGACCCTACCTACGACGCCAAAGACATTATCGGTGAACAGCCTTTCCCTAATGCCATTCTAAACGATGGTTTGAATCGACCCAAACCAGATGGAATCGTGGGTGTGATCACCTCGCTTCTTTCAGGCTCCGGCGCGGTTCCCGCGATGGCAGCGGGAATCAGGTACGGCGAGGTCTACGGCGAGGAAGACAGAAGCTTCACCGTTGGTAATTTCGGCAGTTTTAATGCTGAGGCGCACTATGACGTGCTGGTCGCACCATCGCCGCTCAAAGGCATAGCAACAAAGATGACTTTTGGATTTGCCTGGGCGTTTGCTCAGACGGATGAAAACTACCGCGTCATGATGAACTTCGGAGAATCCGAATGGGAAGGCGATAGCAGTGGTGGGTCGGACCGCTTGGATGACATCTTAGCTGGTGGCGACGATGTGCTCGAAGACGGCGAAGACCAAGTTGAAGACGCCGAGGACGAACTCGAAGACCAACGTGAAGCCGAAGAAGACGTGCGGGAGGATGCCGAATGATAAGACCACTCTTAAAACCTATGCTGAAGCTTGCGATCGCGGGTGGACTGATTTTTTCCATCGGTGGAGCGATCGTCGCGTTTGACGGACCGACGGCAACCGTAAAACCAGCAGAAGCCGATATTCTTGCCCTGAATTTTGCCCCGGCGTCCAAATCCGAGAAATTTGTGGGCTCCATGAAATCGCTTGGGATGGAAAAACCCCGAGTCTACGATTGGAACGGCAACAAAATGTTCTTTTCGACGATGGAAACAGACCGGACACCCAAGCAGGTCTTAAGCGATTTCCAACGGAAATTTGTTGAGGATGGCGTCAACAGTCATGCCTATAACGACCTTGGACCCAACGTCGCACAGTTCATGGACAACGACCTCTGGCAGAAGATGTCGCCCGAGGAACGTGAAGCCAAATCTGCTGTGGTGGGTCGAAAATACGAGAGAACCAGTGATTACTTCAACGGTGGAATGGTTCCGACCGTTGTCTCTCCGAAGTATGTTGCGATGGCCGGTATGGAGTCGAAAGGGTCCGCGAAGGACGGGCTGGCATTCCTGAAGGAAGTCAGAAGCCGAGGCAGCAAGCGACTCACCGACAACGTAGGTGTCGCGCGTTATATCGAGGCGTTTCAGGAAGGCGCGAAGACACGTGTTACTGCCACTTGGACGGACGACAAAGTGGACTTTGCGAAGTTTCGTGGTCACGGGGACGGCATTGGGTTCTCCGAAGACGCTCCTGGCTGTGTCGGATGTGATCGCCTGATGCGTTTTGTCGGCGAATCCGAAAAAGGCTACGCCGCCAACGTTTTCTTTTCCGGTCAGGAAGTGGACCAAGTGGTTGGGTTCTATGAACAAGCCCTAGGGAATCGCGGTTGGAGGATCGCGCCATCCACGACTGCAATGCGAAACGCCCGGAAGGAGGGCTGGATGCCCGATGATGGCAGCGAGCTCGTCTCGTTTGCCAGAAAGGGCGATTTCATGACCTTATTGGTGTTCAAAACACCAGAAGGGCGGACTTCAGTACAGCTCATCGAATCGCCTTGAACTTTCAGCCGGTTCGAACTTGAAAACGCGGTAGTGGAATGCTAGAAGCTACGCCCCTCGTGTTTGCACCGTGCGACACGCAGGCCATTTAGAACATGTGATTAGAGTCCGAGCTGCGACTTCGCAGGCGTTGGTCATGGAGAATTGATATGGACGTGATTAAGAAGTTGGAAGCCGCGCAGCTTCGTGAGAATCCTCATTTCCGTTCGGGCGA
>JBBKVQ010000281.1:0-4122 GCA_037968515.1 Bradymonadaceae bacterium | reverse complement strand
CGGTACGCGTGGCTCCAGCCGCGCTTGTGATTTGCGACCGGTACGCGTGGCTCCAGCCGCGCTTGTGATTTGCGACCGGTACGCGTGGTGGCACCAGAAGGCCGTCATAAGCCTCGTTTGCGATTGGTCCAGGGCCTGCGCACCAAGCGCTGAATCCCTAACGAACCGCTCGCTGCTCAGGGACATGCGAAGTTAGCCGAACCCGGAGAGCCCGAGTCGGTCTTGGCACCAACGGTCACATAGACCATTGTGCCCTCACACCAATTGCTGCCGGTATCGTTGGCCACCTCGTCGTAAGCACTTGTGCTCAGCTGGGCGCTCTTTCCGGCCACACCCGATGAAAACGAGCCGTTGAACGCCACTTGCGCGATCTCGGCGCCGTTGCAAGAGATGATGATCTCGTCATCGCCGTTGCCAAGTTCGAAACCGGAATACACGTATGAAGGTGTGAATCCAGGGGCCTGGCTTCGGGCCAAAGTGCGATATTCACCCGGACCAATCTTTAGCGTGGAACCAATGGTGTGTGTGTTGGTTCCTAAATCACTCAGAATACAATTCTTGAGCTCCCACATCGTGTTGGTGGGGTTGTAGATTTCGAACCACTCCGCGACCGAATCACCTAAGGCGTCTGGATTGGCCATGATTTCGGTAATGATTATGTCGCCTTCTGTCGCCGGTGCAGGTAGTGCCGACGTGGATGCCGAGATCACAACCAAATCCGAAGGGCTGTTCACGCGACCATCGTTGACGACCAACTGAACGGCGTAGGTTCCGTTAAGGTCTGCCGTGAACGTCGGCGTGGCCGTAGTAGACGCCGCCAATGTGGCTGCCGAGCCGGCCGGCCTGCTGGTGAAGGTCCACGCATAGGTCAAGGGGTGCCCGTCCGCATCCGAGCTCGTGGCACCGTCTAGAGTCACAAGACTTCCGGTTGTTACAGCTTGATCTGCACCTGCTCTGGCGACCGGAGGCACATTCGATAAAGTCGCAGTAAGCGTGACCGAATCAGGGGCGCTGTCGACTGCGCCGTCGTTGACGATCAACTGAGCAGTATAGGCGCCCTCAATATCTGGCGTCACCGTAGGGCTCTTGGTTGTGGCTGACGAAAACGCGATCGCAGAGCCCGCAGGTTTGTTCACCCAACTCCATCGGTAGGTAAGGGGATCGTCGTTTGAGTCGTAGCTTTGCGCGCCGCTCAACACGACCGAATCACCGACGGCGACGGTGGTATCCGTTCCTGCGTGGGCCACTGGCGGCAGGTTGTTCTTGGTCGCTGTGATCGTCAACGCGTCTGGAGCACTACTGATGGCGCCGTCATTCGCGATAAGTTCGATCACATAAGCACCTTCAAGATCAGCGTTGAAATCTGGAGTCACGCTTGTTGTTGAAGAGAGCGTCGCCGCACTGCCATTTGGTTTGGACACAACACGCCAGATAAACGACATTTCGTCGCCGTCGGCATCAGACGAAGTGCTCGCGTCGAGCTGAACTTTGGAACTCAGCGCAACCGTTTGATCGGGGCCGGCGTTGGCGACCGGTGGCGTGTTTTCGGAAAATGCAGAAACCGAAATCGAGTCCGGCACACTTGAGAGCTGGCCATCACTGACCACAAGCGAAACAGAATAATCTCCGTCGACATCGGCCACAAAAGCGGGCCTTGGAGCGCTATTTGAACTCAAAACGGCGTTGGAACCCGAGGGCCGCTGGTCGCTCTTCCAAAGGAAGGTCAACAAGTCCCCGTTCGCATCGCTGCTGGCGGTGCCATCAAGCTGAACGGTCTGACCTCGTTGGATGTTGATGTCGTTGCCGGCTGAAGCCACCGGAGCAGTGTTTTCGCCCGGGACGCGTTTGGTCGCTTTAACGATCACCGAATCAGTGGGTGAGTCGACCGTCCCGTCGGACACGACGAGTTTGATCACATAGTCGCCCGCGGCATCTGCCGTGAACTGCGTGTCGATCCCGTTGGTGTTGTTCAGGAGCGCCGAACTTCCGACCGGCGATTCAAGCGTCCAGCGATAGGTCAGCTCGTCGCCGTCAAGGTCGACACTTCGGTTACCCGAAAGCTCAACCACATCAAACTGAGCTACCGTAAGGTCTGGGCCCGCGTTCGCAACCGGTGCCTTGTTTCGGCTGGGCTCCAATTCGCCTTCCGCCGCACAACCACCAATCATCCCGAGAATTAACCACAAACCGACCTGACGCATCAAACCTCCCTCAGTGAGGACGGGCGCGACCATAATGATCGGACTGTAAAAAATCAAATGACGGACGTGTGACAAAAGCCGTATGCGTTGCAGCCATGCCGTCAATCCGCTAAACACGCTTCATGAGTTTGATGGAGGTTGATCATGGCAAAGTACTGGAGCCCTCTCAAAAACCTTTCGACCTGGCGCAAGATTTCCGTGGGCATGTGGGACCCGCCGGCTAATCCGACCATCTATGGGTTCGAGACTTTCAACGTCGAAGATCTCCTGAACTATCTTCAAGAGGTCGAGGAGGTATCGGGCGTTCGTGTGTCCCCTGCCGTCATCGCGACGCATGCGTTTTCCCGACTCTTTGGGGAAAATCCAGGGTTGAACGTGATGATTGTGAATCGTCGAATTCAGCAGCGAAAATCGGTAGATGCATTCATGCAGGTCGCGATGAAAGGCGACAAAGGCGATGACTTGTCGGGTGTGACAATCCGTCAGTCAAACGAGCTGGATATCGTTCAGCTTTCCGAAATTCTGACCAAAAAGGCCATGAAGGTACGTAAGGGCCAGGATGAGGATATCGAACAGCAGAAAAAATCGTTGAACCTGATCCCGATCGTGTTGATGCGGCCCCTTTTGCGATTGGTCGAGTTCCTTACATTTAACGTGCCGGTGGACCTCGACGGGCTGGGGATTCGAAGCGATCCTTTTGGAAGCTTCATGGTGTCGAGCGTGGCGCCTTTTGACATCCGCTTGGGGTTTGCGCCGCTGGTACCAGCAAGCCGCTGCCCGCTTGTCGCACTGCCCGGCGCCATTTTTGAGGCTCCAATGGCCGTGGACGGCGAAGTGAAGATCTGTCGCGTGATGCAGATGGGCGTGACGTTTGACCATCGTTGTTTTGACGGCGCCCAGATTGGAATCATGGCTCGCCGGGTTCGCCAGACCTTCGAACGCCCCCGCGAAGTCCTTCCCGACCCGTCCTACTGGGCGAATCACGAGCCCATCGTTCCGAAAAAGAACGATGCCTCGCCCGATGCTCACGCCCCAACCACACTGCACTAAGTCTTGATTTTACGTCTTCATATTTCCTACGACGGTACGCCGTTTCACGGCTGGCAGATGCAACCGGGCGGAATACCCACCGTTCAGGGCTTCTTGGTGGAAGCGCTTGCGAAGATCTTGGCCAAAGACGTCGACGACGTTGCGCTTCAAGGCGCAAGCCGCACAGACGCTGGCGTTCACGCGTTGGGGCAGGTGGCATCGACGGTGATCGATGAACGACGCGACGTTTGGGATTATGTACGCGGCCTGAACGCGCTGACTCCAAAACAAATCAGCGTCAATTACGGCCAACTGATCGATGGGCGTTTTAATGCACGTCACGATAGCGGCGGAAAACGCTACGAATTCCGTGTTTGGAACCATCGTTTTGAACATCCGCTTTTATGCGACCGGACCTGGCATTATCGGCTGCCGCTGGATTTGGAACGTATGCAGATTGCCGCTGCTTTTTTGGTCGGAAAACATAATTTTTCGGCGTTCCAGGCCGCGGATTGTCAGTCGACAAACCCCGTCCGGGAGATCTGGAAGGTCGAGGTAGACCGCGACGGACACGAGATCCGAATCGTGGTCGAAGGTTCGGCCTTTCTGAAAAATATGGTCCGGATTATCGCCGGAACTTTGGTCGAAGTCGGCTGTGGGCTTTTGGAACCAGACTCGGTGGAAAGGGCCGTGGCGAGTGGACGGCGAGACCACGCGGGAATGACGGCGATGCCGCAAGGGCTAACGCTCGTCGAGGTATTTTATCCCGACCATCCTTGGGACATATCGCCAAAGATCGGCTGTTGGGAGCCCGGGTAGTCGCTGCGATGGGTACGCGTGGCTCCAGCCGCGCCCTGCGATTTGCGACTGGTCCGCCTGGCTCCGGCCCGCC
>JBBKVQ010000280.1:0-3697 GCA_037968515.1 Bradymonadaceae bacterium | reverse complement strand
CAGATGCAAGGGCTCAAGAAGTTCACACCTGATGGAAAACAAATTCTGGATGGCATTTGGCTCTCGTTCTTCCCCGGCGCCAAAATCGGCGTCGTAGGCCCCAACGGCGCGGGTAAGTCCACATTGCTGAAAATCATGGCAGGCCTGGACACCGAGTTTCAGGGGGAAACCTGGATCGACCCGTCGGCCAAAGTTGGTTACTTGCCACAAGAGCCACAGTTGGACCCAGCGTTGGATGTTCGCGGAAACATCGAGCTTGGCGTGAAAGCCACGCGCGACCTGCTGACGAAATACGAAGAAATCTCGATGAAGTTCAGTGAGCCGATGTCCGATGACGAGATGAACAAACTCATCGAAGACCAAGGCAAACTTCAGGACAAGATCGATGCGGTGAACGCATGGGACTTGGACCGAACGCTCGACATCGCAATGGACGCGCTGCGTGTTCCTCCTGGCGACGCGAACGTTACGACGCTGTCGGGTGGTGAGCGTCGACGCGTTGCGCTTTGCCGGCTGCTCTTGGCAAAGCCAGACCTGTTGCTTTTGGATGAGCCTACTAACCATTTGGATGCTGAGACCGTTTCGTGGCTTGAACGTGCGCTGCGCGAGTATTCCGGAACGGTCATCATCGTGACTCATGACCGGTACTTCTTGGACAAAGTCACCGAGTGGATTTTGGAGTTGGAAGGCGGCAAGGGCATTCCGTTCGAAGGTAATTACTCGAGCTGGCTTGAGCAGAAACAGAAGCTCATGGAGCAGCGCGACAAGTCGAACTCGGCCAAGTCCAAAATGCTGGCGCGCGAACTGGAGTGGGTTCGGATGGGACAGAAAGCCCGTCAGGCCAAGAGCCAAGCGCGTTTGACCCGATACGACGAAATGCGCCGAGACTTCGAAGACAACCGCGACGCGGACCGACGAAAAGAAATCATCATTCCCCCGGGGCCGCGTCTGGGAGACGTCGTCGTCAAGGCGGTCGACCTTCACAAAGGATTTGGCGATCGGCTTTTGATCGATGGGTTGAGCTTCAACCTTCCGAAAAACGGTATTGTCGGCGTGATCGGGCCAAATGGCGCAGGTAAAACGACGCTGTTCAACATGATCACCAAGACCGAAACACCGGGTAGCGGCGAGCTTATCGTGGGCGACACGGTCAAGATCTCGAGCGTGACGCAGTTCCGTGATGACATCGACAACGACAAGACCGTTTGGGAGATCATCTCGGGTGGAGCGGAAACAATTGCGATCGGCAAGCGCGACGTGAATTCGCGCGCCTACGTTGGTGCCTTTGGCTTTAAGGGCCGGACTCAGCAACAAAAGGTGGGCACGCTGTCGGGTGGTGAACGCAACCGTGTTCATTTGGCCCGCACGCTCTTGTGTGAGGGCAACCTGCTGCTACTCGATGAGCCGACCAATGACCTTGACGTCGAGACATTGCGCGAGCTTGAGGACGCGCTCGAAGACTTCGCGGGATGCGCGGTCATCATTAGCCATGATCGCTGGTTCCTTGACCGTATTGCGACTCATATCTTGGCGTTCGAGGGCAACTCGGAGGTTGTTTGGTTTGAGGGGAACTATGAGGAGTACGAGAAGGACCGTCGTTCACGACTCGGTGTCGCTGCGGATCAACCTCTGCGTATCAAGTACAAGCCACTGACTCGATGAGTGGTGAACAGTGGCCTAGCCCTCGGACGTGACGCCACCTTGCGGCCGCTGGGCATGGGGTAGCGGATCGGCCCAGGGACAGTAGGCGCGGATGAATCGTTCGGCGCGTGGAAAGAAATTAGTCTTATCCAGAATCGGATTCATCCAGCCAGTCGTGATGCAATAATAGCGGTCGTGTGGCGACGTGTGGTGCACCTGATGGTGGTCGACCGACATGATGATTCCCGAGGACATCAGCGCACGAACAACCAGAGGTGGGTTTTCCAAGTGTGACCATTTATGGATCTGGTTGGTCGCAAAGATGCCCACGAAGTGGGTCAGCAGCAGAATTTCCCCGAACGCGCCCACAAGGCCGGTGTCTGGCACGAGCAGCAACATCGGGAAACCAAACAGAAGCAACACGATGCAGTTGTTGCCATTCACCTCGACGAAATCGTGGCGAGTGATGCCTTTGGGGTCGGTGTGATGTTCGCGAAAGGGGCGAATGAAATTCGCACCCAACACAGGCGTATTCTCGTCGCCAAAATTGTCCGCCAGCCAGTGCACCATTCCCGAGCTCAGGTCAGCCACGAGAAGCCCAGCAAATATCGCCGATGGAACCAACCAGTAAAGTGCATCGACTACGGCGGGGTCGAACGAGGTCACCATGCGGTAAATCAGAAGTCCAAGCCCGCCCAAAAACAACGCGATCGCGGCAACTTCCATGATGCGCGCCGAAGTTGAATAGGTAAAAGGCCCGAATAACCATTTTGTGGGGGTCGTCTGGTTCATGCTGTCCAATAGGTCCTAAGGTTGGGGAGGATACCCCAAGAGCACTTTTTATGAGGCAAGTTGGCTTGGGCGCACTCTAGTGGAAATTTGATCAACGTTAAACGGTCTCGCAACGATTTTTGCAATCAATCGAGCACGTACCCAACCGCGTCGAGATCGAATCCGGCGGTGACCCCACTCCCCGAATCGCTGAGATCACGAATCCGCACAAATCGAATGCCCTCCAGTCCCACTGTTTTGAGGTCCAGCGGGTCCCCACCAGTTAACACTACATCAAGCGGAATGACCTGATCTGGATCATATTCCAGCCCTGGACGCCATCCAGCACACGATTCGATTTCGTCTGGCGGAACACAAGGAAACGCCGTCCAAGAGATGCCGTCCAAACTGACCGAAACCTCGCCATATTCTGCAAATACGGAATCGGGCTGCCTTCGAGGAATGAACGGATTTTCGAAAACGATCAAATCTGGGCCTGGGCGGTCGGCGACCTCTTGTCCCAAGTCCAAGACAATCTCGCCACCGACCCCCAGCGAAACGACGTCGGTCGCTCCCTTGTTTAGGCCGAACGGCTGCGGTGGTCCCAGGACCACACCGGGCATTAAATCAGCACCGTAGCCGGCGTTTAAGCCGGGCGTGAACGAGACGACCGAGTTTGCGTAAGGCAAAGTCGTTTCAGTCGCCTCAGAACACGCCGCCAAGCTTAGGACGGAAACGAGAAGAGCCGTTTTCATTGACGTGTGAGCTTCGTCCAAGGGAACCCACCGCAGCCTTCGCCTTCGAGGTCAGCCGAATCTGCTACTGCCGCGGTGTTTAGAGCTTCATCGAGTGTGTCGAGGGCGAAGTCCACCGTGCAGTAGTAAAACGAATCCCCATCGATTTCGGTCCATTCAACCAACGAGTACGTGTCCGGCGCGAATTCTGCTGTGAGCGGCGAGAGCAGAACGGCGTAGTTGTCGTCGTTTCCGTAAATCTCGATCGTGCTCTCATCAAATCCGTTGTCCCATGTCGTTGGAGTGATGGTTTCGACGCTATCGAACGACGTGTCCCAAACGCCCACGACTTCGATATCAATCGAGGCGTTGGTGCCGTTGTTCGTCGAGTTATTCGTCGAATTGTTGGTGGTATTGGGGGTGGTGTCTTTTGCATCGTCGCCACAGGCAACGAGTCCAAGGGTCCCAAGAATTCCAAGAGTAAGCAGTGCTCGGTTACGGAACATGATGTTCTCCGCAAATGTCCGAGCGAAAGGAGAGAGTGAATTCGG
>JBBKVQ010000279.1:0-7644 GCA_037968515.1 Bradymonadaceae bacterium | reverse complement strand
CTACGCGGAAACCATGAAGACGGCTGGCTGCGTGCTTTGGGCGGAAACTGGCCGGAGTTCATTCTCCCGGTCCATAATGGGTGCCTTCAAACGATGGAGTCATTCCTTGACCGACCGATATCCGAATTAGGATCCGCGCCCGAATCCGAGGATTGGACGGACTTGATGAAGGGCTCGTTCTTTCCCCCCGAGGTACTGGAATGGATGGAAAACCTTCTGTGGTGGTACGAAGACAAATACGCCATCTACGTCCACGCCGGACTGCCCGAGATAGACGGCAGATTCATCCATCCATCCGAAGCCGAAGGCAAAGATAAAACGGCATTACTTTGGATGCGAAAAAAGAAGTTCTTTAAAGAATACGCAGGGAAACCGGTCGTCATCGGACACACCGTGACCAGTCAGCTGCCGCCTGAACTGTCGACGTTTACGCCCGACGACCCCGATGATTTGTGGGCCGGTCCGGCAGTCATTGGCATCGATACAGGCTGCGGCGGCGACGGCTTTTTAACCGCCGTCGAATTCCCCAGCATGCTCGTTTACGAATCAAGAAACTAGCTTCTGACCGGTGCGCCAGGCTCCAGCCTGGCATTGCGACCGGTGCGCCAGGCTCCAGCCTGGCATTGCGACCGGTGCGCCAGGCTCCAGCCTGGCATTGCGATTCTGCGACCACCGATAACCGAAAACCGAAAACCGACCTCAGAGGCAAGTCAGGCGCTTGCACTTCCCAGCTTCACACACATGCCCATCAGGGCAATCGGTGGCCTCACCTTCGTCGCAGGCCCCCTTGGGAGTGTTGCAATACTGGTCCTGAGCCTGACAGGTCAATCGCCGGCACTGCCCCGCCACACAGACTTGTTCTGCGGCACAATCGTTATCATCGTCGTCGCAGGCGCCCTTGGGAGCGTTGCAATACTGGTCCTGTTCCTGACATTTAAGCAGTTTGCATTTTCCTTCCGCACAAACGTGGTCCGCAGGGCACTCCGCATTATCCGCCACACACGTTCCCTTGGGAGCGTTGCAATACTGGTCCTGAGCCTTGCACGACAGCCGTGTGCAGACTCCGCTCGTGCACACGTGGTCGGCTGCACAATCGGTGGATTCTTCGCATGGCTTGGTCGCCGCGTTGCAGTACTGGTCCTGAGACTGGCACGTGGACAAACGGCATTTGCCGCCGGCGCAAATATTCCCGGCAGCACAGTCCGTGTCTTCGCCGTCACAAACAGCCGTTGCCGTCGAATTGCAGTTTGTCTGAACTTGGGTTGCCAGGCTCACACACGCGGTATTAACGCACGCTTGATCGGCAGCACACGTGTCCATGCACGGATCAACCACAGGCGCCGCGACATCGACCTCGACATCGGTGCCTGCGTCCAAGGAAACGTCCGGACCCGCATCGGAAACCGGAACCGCGGCCGAGGCGCGAGACATCCCGCGTTCGGTCACCTCAGCAACAGTGGCTTTTGTCAGACTTCCGTCGATTCCCATCAGATAATAGCCAGGGCCATCGATCGAACCCGTCGAGGTCACGTCGTTGGATTCAAGACGCAATTCCAAGGTCGGAGGAAATTCGGGCTGCACTGGAACAAAGAACTTCGTGTTCGGCAGGCCCTTCAGGTCGTCTCCACGTACCGCATAGCGACCGTATCGAATATTATTCGAACGCCCTTCATCCGTCGCGATTTTTCCGACAATATTGACCGAGAAAAACGAAATATCGCCGCCCTCAAATTTTTGTGCGAACTCAGCGGTGGGCCAAATCACAACTGGCCAGAACTTCATGTTCGCCGAGATCGCCTGCTGGGTCGCCTCGGTCGGCCGCGACGTGATCACGGACTCGATTTTCATCGACGCCCCTGACAAATTCGGACTCGATTCGCCCACGCGCGCGGTGTCGCTGGTCACCAAAGACAACGTTGGCGCCACCACAGTCGTGACGGGGTATTTATCGATTCGCCAAGCGCCAGCACGTTTAGTCGTCCCGTCCAGCTCAGCGGCGGTGAAATCAACCGTTGAGCTAAAGTTTCCACCGGCTTGCATAGAGTAAGTGAACACATTCCTGAGCTTCAGAGGAAGCGCGTCTTCGAACCCGACAAATTGGCAGGTCCACTCTTCGAGTGCGAAAAAATCATCCGCGGCGTCTAGATCTGGAGTCACCGTGCAAAGGCCGAAGCCGCTGTCGATGGCAGTCAGCTCGGACAGGCTCGCAGCGTCACACTTGGCGATCTGGCACGTGGAGGTTGTGCTGGCATCAGGGGCTGTATCTTGTGAACAAGCCCCAACCAGCGATACTAATCCAACCAATATTAGTAGCTTTTTCATCATCGCTCCTGTCCAGTCATCGCACCCATTTATTCGGGCACCCTACCCCATTTCCTCAAGGATCGGAAGGCCTCCTCATCCCTAAGTCGCTATGGATTCCCACGCTTGGCTTGACCTGTGTCGAAGTCGTCCTTATGCTCTATTCAAGTGACCTATTGAATACTTGAATAGCGGTCCGTTCCATGAAAAAAATTGATGCACGAAAGTTTAAGGACGCGGCCTACGCCCACCTCGCGGAGGTCGGAAAAGCGCTCTCCAGCGCAACACGTCTGGAAATCCTAGAATTGCTGGCTCAGGGTCCCCGCACAGTCGAAGTCCTTGCCAAAGAGGTCGAACAATCCGTGGCCAACACTTCGCACCACCTTCAAACGCTGAAACGCGCCAATCTGGTTCAGAGCGAACGCGATGGCTTACACTTCATCTATCGCGTGGTCGGAGACGATGTCGGCGTGCTCGTGGCTCAATTGCAGGAGATCGCCGGGCGACGCGTCGCAGCTCTGGAAAAGCTCAGCCGAGACTATTTTTTGCAGCGTGATGGACTTGAAGCCATCGACCACGACACGCTGATGGCCCGCTTAAAAGATGATGACGTGACCCTCATCGACGTTCGACCTGAACACGAGTTCGCGCACGCGCATCTGCCTGGGGCGCTCTCCATTCCGCTTTCGATGCTTGAGGACCGGCTAAATCTGATCCCCAAGGACCGAGCCGTAATCGCGTATTGTCGCGGACCCTTTTGTGCCCTTTCAGCCGAGGCCGCACAGCGCCTACGCGGGCTCGGCTACGACGCCCGTCGAACAGATTCCAGCGTTGGAAGTGTGAATAAGGAAACCCGATGAACACGCCCATTCGGCTCGGCATCCGCGAAAACCTCTCACAATTTCTTCTGCTGATCCTTGTGAACGCCTTTGTTGGCGCCATGGTCGGGATGGAACGCAGCATCTTACCGGCCATTGCCACCGAAGAATTCCACCTCGCCGCTCGCAGCGCCATCCTGTCTTTCATCGTGGTGTTTGGCATCACGAAGGCTTTGACGAATTATTTTGCGGGAAGGTTTTCCGACAGATTTGGCCGTAAAGCGGTTTTGATTGCCGGTTGGATCGTCGCGGCCCCTGTGCCCTTCCTGCTGATGTGGGCCCCCACGTGGTCATGGATTTTGGGCGCAAATGTACTGCTCGGAGTTTCGCAGGGCCTGACTTGGTCCACGACCGTCATCATGAAAATCGACCTCGCGGGCCCCAAAAATCGCGGGCTGGCGATGGGGCTCAACGAATTTGCCGGGTATTTTTCGGTCGCGTTATCGGCCCTGGCGACAGGCTGGATTGCAGCACAATACGGCCTGCGACCCCAACCATTTTACCTTGGCATCGGATTTGTCATTCTGGGCACGGCGCTGTCGATTTTTGCGGTCAAAGAAACCCAACATCATGTCACGCACGAGACCAGTCTTGGCGACGAACACGTTGCCTTGACCCCACGTGAGGTCATCATTCGCACCTCATTCACGGACCCCGATTTGTCGTCTGTGAGTCAGGCAGGCTTGGTCAATAACCTGAACGACGGCATGGCCTGGGGACTCTTCCCGCTACTTTTTGCCGCAGCCGGCATGAGCTTGGGGCAAATCGGCATTTTGGCCGCAATCTACCCCGGCGTTTGGGGACTTGGACAACTTTTCACCGGCGCTTGGTCAGATAAAATCGGGCGCAAATGGCTGATTGTGGGAGGAATGTGGACGCAGGCGATTGGCATGATCGTCATCGCCTCCGGAGCAACCTTCGCCTTTTTTGCCCTTGGAGCCGTCTTGCTCGGCGCTGGAACCGCGATGGTTTACCCGACCCTCCTCGCGGCCATCGGCGATGTCGCCCATCCCAGCTGGCGCGCGTCATCAGTGGGCGTTTACAGGTTATGGCGAGACATGGGGTACGCCGTTGGCGCCATAATCGCGGGGATTATTGCAGACCAGTTTGGAATTTCCGTCGCGACCTTCACCATCGCCGGCCTGACATTCGTTTCTGGAACTCTTGTAGCGATTCGCATGCGCGAAACACTAAAAAAAGTCGATAATACTTCGAAAATTACTTAGGACTATTCATGAGCAATCAAGACCATTGGCAAGCGGTATATTCAAAAAAACAGGTCACGGATGTGTCGTGGTTTCGCCCACATTTGGACCAATCTTTGGCACTCATCAAAGCGTGCGGCCTGAGTCCTGAAGCCCATATCGTCGATGTCGGAGGCGGTGGCGCCACACTTGTCGACGACCTACTCGACCTCAATTTCACAAATATAACCGTCATCGACCTCGCGTCGGCGGCCTTCGAACAATCGCGCACACGACTCGGTGAACGTGCAGAGGACGTCCGCTGGATCGTGGGCGACGCCACCACTCCCTTGCTTGAGACCCAGAGCATCGACCTATGGCATGACCGGGCGGTCTTTCATTTTTTGACCGATGAAACACACAGAGACTCCTACCAGGCAGAGGTCCTCCGATGCGTCCGGCCCGGAGGTCATGTGCTGATCGGCACCTTCGCTACCGACGGTCCCGAACGCTGCAGCGGCCTAACCGTCAGCAGGTACGCGCCAGCCGAACTCGCAGATCTCTTCGCGCCTGAATTTAAACTGGTTGAACAAGCCCGAGAAATCCACAAGACGCCTAACGGCGGCGAGCAAGCGTTCTCGTATGCCTTGATGCGCAGGACCGATTGACTATTTTTTACAGCTGCTGTCTTTGGAAGGCTCAGCCCGACATTCCCGAATTAAAGGGTATTTTTCGGCGCATTTCTCGTCACAATTCCCCTTACCGTCCATCTGACACTCAAAGAAACACATGCCCCAACCAGCGCATGACCCAGCGGCAGCAGCGCTGTCGCACGAGTTATAACTGCCATTAATACAGCAGTAGGCCGAGTCGCTCGACGAGCTTTCCTTCGATGTCGATGTGGATGTGGTTGAAGTCGCAGTCTGAGCCCTTTCAGCTTCTTCCGCGCGGCGGTTTTCCTCGGAGACCCGCTGCTCTTCGGCGATGCGTGCGTCGTCGGCGATGCGTTTTTCTTCTGCGACTCGCGCCGCTTCGGCTACACGCGCCTGCTCTTTGCCCCGCGCAGCGAGCGCCTTGCTCATGATTGACTCGACGTCCGACCGCTCATCCGCAAAAGTGAGCATTGAGGTAATGGCGTCTGGATTATTTAGGTCTAGAATCCGTACCGCGACCGCCTCGACAAGCTTGACTCGATCACCCTTCATCGCGAGCAAAGCGGCCAATTCTCCCACCTGTGCTGCAGAAAAATAGGACGAGCGTCCAGCGTCTTCAACGACCTGTATCTTGTTGCTCGACATGCCCTCATCGGCAACCCGCGCCCTCAACCCTTCGAACTCTGACGACGACATCGGTTGGGCATTCTTTGGGGGCAGTTCAACCCCGGTCGCGGATGTCTGCGACGTCGCCGAAGAGCCCGCTGCATCTTCACTAAACATTCCATCCATCTTCATGCTTTCGGGCATCTGGAACGACCCGCAAGCAGCGACACCAATCAGCGCCCCTAGGCTCAATCCTATGATCAAGTTCGTTTTCAATTTATTCGCAGCCAAAACAACCTCCTAAACTCAATTATGTGGCTGTCTATACGTCAGCAAATTGAAGCTATTCAATATGCCGCGCGACTTTTTGAAGATGATCCGCAAAACCGTCCATCACAAAAAGGTGCGCCAAGGCCTGGGTGTATCGGTAGACATACCAAGGAAGGCTCGGTTCAAAATCATGAATCGCAGCCATCACAGCCTTCCCACCCAAAACTTCTCGAAACTCCAAACGTCCCTTTGGGTTGGCGTGGGCAAGCAATCCTCCAACGATCCAAAATAGCTGGCGGTCTGTGGCACTGACCTCCGCTAGCTCCAATTCCAGCAAAGGTTTGGCGATGCCTTTCGCTATAAAGCGTGTGTAGTCACCGTCGACCTCTACCTTCAAAAGTGGCGATAAAAAGTCCGGAAGCCAGCGCATGTATTCGGCGGCCACCCACGTGGCATCTCGCCCCTCGGGTAGCGGCAGTCTTTGCACCGAGCGCACGACTTTTTCTTCCTGCCGGCTAGCCCCGCGTTTATCGAACGCAACCACGTTGGACTGCCGCGACATCTCGTACTGAACGGCTTCGCCCATCGAATCCGTAAAGGGCGTCAGCGCCATACCAGAACGCGCAATCAGGTCGCCATCCTTCGCCACCATGCTGTGTTCAAGGCTTTCTATCAGCGGCCTGACCAACTCCATTGGCGCACCCGTAAACATACTGACCCAACCCGATGAAAGCGCGGGCGCCACCGCCGGAAAATCAAAAAATGTTCGCTTCAAACTCATCAAACCCGCGGTCCGTTCCATCATCATTTTATAGGTCATGATATCGGGACCACCGACGTCAAAAATCTGGTCATACAGCGTGTCATTTCCAAGCGTGTACTCGATCAGGCTGATAATGTCCTGCAACGCGATGGGTTGGGTTTGTTCACGCGTCCAAGACGGACATAACATCACAGGTAGTTTTTGCACCAAACGCACAACAATGGCCGTGGACGAGCCGTTGGGCCCCACAATCATACCGGCCCTCAACGACGTCACAGGCGTGTCGTAAGCGCCTAGCGCGTGTTCGACCTCGTGACGGCTCTCAAGATGCCGCGACACCCCGTCACCGTCGGGCAGAATCCCGCCCAGATACACGATATGTTTGATGCCGTTTTCGCGGGCCGCACGTGCGAAATTATCGGCGCAGATAAGATCGAAATCCTCAAAAAACCCTTGCGATAGTCGCGCGCTGGGGAGCATCGAGTGCACCAGATAAACCGCGTAATCTGCACCCCTTAATGCCTCCTCTGTTTCCAGGCGTGAAAACAAATCACACTGTCGCCACTCAATTCCGTCTTCGTTCGACGAGCGCCTCGACAGCCCAATGATTTTGACTTTGCCGCGCAATTGTTCAATCAGGGCCTTGCCCACAAAACCGCGCGCACCCGCGATGACGACTGTTGACTCTTCGACGCTTGGGTTCATTCACTGACCTTAACTTAGAAATCCGGATTTATGACCGAGCCGCTGGGCTCCATCCCGGGTTTCATCATGATGCGCGCAGCAGTCGAAATATGCATCATTCAGGGCGCAACGACACGCACATAAACCGCACCAGCACGGAAGGCATCGTTATTCGTCTGGTCCCCATTCACGCCCGTGGCGTTGGAATTTTCAAGCGTTGCGCTGACGGCGAGCGTGCCGTTATCGAGGCCAAGCGCATAACCAAAATAATCGTCCAGACCGGTGTTGGAAGCCTTCAAATAAGC
>JBBKVQ010000278.1:0-8822 GCA_037968515.1 Bradymonadaceae bacterium | reverse complement strand
GATTTGCGATGGGTCCGCGTGGCTCCAGCCGCGCCTGCGATTTGCGATGGGTACGCGTGGCTCCAGCCGCGCCTGCGATTTGCGATGGGTCCGCGTGGCTCCAGCCGCGCCTGCGATTCTGCGACTATCGAAAACCGACACTCAGCCTGGCAGGCCAAACAATAAACCATCCTTGAAGTCTTCGAGGCGAATCAGAGTGGCCTTAGGCAACTTCTTCCACGTCACTTTTTTCTTGTGGTCGTCTTCAATGTTTCCAGTCGTTATTTTCGCCTTCCGGGTTAGGTAGTTGGCGCTAATATCGTTGGTTTCTCCGGTATTTCGGGTCACGGTCATGCTCTCGAAACCGATGAGCACAAAGCTGTCGTCTTGATATCGAAATTGAAACTGACGACTGCCCATATCCCAGCCACCCATGCCAGAAAAAAGTTCGAGTTTGATTTTGAAGGTACCGCCGTCAATTTTCACGCAGTCTTTGTCTTCTTTCGGGAGAGGATCCTCGATGACGCCACGGCTAGGAATAGGCGGAATCAGGGAATTATTGCGCACAACAAGTTGGTAACCGCCGTCTTTAACACCAAACGCAACCACCAGAATCCGATTTATCGGATCGAAATTGGTTGGGTCGAATTCGCCAGATTTTTCGGGTTTTAGGGTGTGATTCTGGCGCAACACTAAGACGAGATCAGCCTGCCCATCCTTGTTTAGGTCGCCTTCTTTGTTTTGTTCCAGCGTCCAGCCACCAGGGACAAAGCCTGCTGCAGTTTTGCTTAAGGCGGGGATCGCAGGGGAAGCGTCGCCTGCGAACGCTGGTGAGGCGATCAAAACGATGAACAAGAGGAGGAGTGTTCGCATAGTTGTTACCTGGACCGAATGGGTCAAAATCGAAGTGCAGGCCAGGCCTGCCGAACAATCGCATTGCGGGCAAGATGCCCGCGCACCAAACTGCTCACCGCCAACTGCTCACTGCTGACTGCCTAGACGGGGGTCACAGCTCGCTTCTTCAACGGCCAGTCTTTTTCTTTGGTTGAATAGATGTCGAAACGAGCAATCAGCTCGTCGCGCAGGTCATCTTTGGCAACAATTTGGTCAACGATGAGCTCGCTGGCCAACCGGTAGACGTCGATGTCTTCCTTGAACTCGGCACGCAGTTTTTCGATGTACTCGGGGCGCTGACCCTCCGGCATCGCCTCGATTTTATTGGCGTACACGGCATTCACCGCAGCTTCGGGACCCATCACTGCGATCATAGCTTCAGGCAACGCCAACGACGCGTCGGGCTCAAATCCAGGTCCGCACATCGCGTAGAGCCCAGCACCGTATGCCTTGCGGACCACGACCGAAATTTTAGGAACGGTGGCTTCGGTCACGGCCGAAATCATCTTGGCGCCATGACGAATGATGCCGTCGCGTTCGACCTTCGTGCCGATCATGAAACCTGGCACGTCGGCTAAGAATAGGATTGGTATATTGAAGGCATCACATAGGTTGATGAAGCGTGTCGCCTTGTCGGCGGAGTCCACAAAAAGCACGCCGCCCTTGTAGTTGGGCTGGCTGGCGATAATTCCGACGGGTTGGCCGTCAAGCCGCGCTAAACCTGTAAGAAGCTCCTGCGCAAACAGCTCTTTGATCTGGATGAACTCGGAATCATCGACCAAATGGGCGATGACCTTCTTCATGTTGAACGGCTTGTTCTGGTTGACCGGGATCAGTTCGTCGAGCGTCTTCTTTTGAGCCTGCGGAGGCTTCGCAGCCTCAATGGGGGCTTCTTCATGGCAGTTCGACGGGAAGAAGGTCAGGTACTTTTTGCACCATTCGATGGCTTCCGTCTCAGACTCGACGAGCACGTCGCCACAGCCCGAAACACGACAGTGCATGTCGGCGCCGCCCATCTCCTCAAGCGTTACTTTTTCGCCGATGACCATCTCGGCCATACGCGGCGAGCCGAGGTACATCGAGGCATTCCCCTTCACCATGACGACGACGTCGCAGAACGCGGGGATATAGGCTCCGCCAGCAGCTGACGGCCCAAAGAGCAGGCAAATCTGCGGCACAAAACCGCTCAGGCGAACCTGATTATTGAAGATCTTTCCAGCACCGCGCCGGCCCGGGAACATCTCGATTTGGTCGGTGATACGGGCGCCAGCGGAGTCGACTAGGTAAATCAGCGGGAGCTTCAGTCGTTCCGCTGTTTCTTGAATTCGAATGATCTTTTCGACCGTTCTCCATCCCCACGAACCTGCTTTGACTGTCGAGTCGTTGGCCATCACAGCCACACGACGTCCGTCGATGCTTCCGATGCCAGTGACCACGCCGTCCGACGGCAAATCACCCGCCAGATTATTGGCGTGTTTTCCGTCTTCGATTTCCAGGCCGTTATCGAACAACAAATTCAGCCGTTCCCGGCAGAACATCTTGCCCGCATCGCTGTTCTTCGTGTGGTATTTTTCTTTCCCACCGGCCTCGGCGATCGCGGTCTTTTCGGCAAGCTGAACATCTAAGAACGAAACGTCTTCACTCATCACATCTCCTGACAAAAATCGTGCGTAACATACCGCGGTCCATGCCGACTACAACCCCGGTTATGCGTCACGGTGCATCCCTCGGTTGTAAATCCGATTGAACACCTGCAAAATGCAGCCACTTCAGGAGGTAAAAGATGCAAGAATTGCGCGGCGCAGACGTCGAAGAGGCGTCGGTATTGGACTATATCGCGGTCCTAGTCATGATCCCGGTCACGATTTTTGGAATGTACTCATCGTTTTTGGTCTTCGGTGGTCTGTTTGGAACGGTGCTCGAAACCGAAGGTGCGATTCGCTTCTGGGGTGCCGTCGGCCTGTCATCAGTATTGCCGTTTGTAGTGGCGGCGAGCGCGTTTACTCAACATAGTGCACCCTTGTTTTCACAACGTTTACAGCGACTTTTGTCGATTATCTTGGCGTTGAGTGTGGGATCCGCCGTGCTGGTAGGAATCTTCCTAACAGCCAAAGTGGTCGACCCCATGCACACTGACCCCAATTGGTTCATGGCCAACCGTGATGCAACGACAGGCATGGCCGGCAAGAACCGAAAATACTCCGCGAAACTCGCGGGCGGGCTGGAAACGATCGCCGATAAGGCCGGTTTCTACCATAAGCCTCGTTAACTTGACCGTCGGCGACCGGTGGGTGTCGCAAACTACTTGGTCTTTAGGCCTTACGAGAGGTTTCTATGGTTAGCCAACGTGCTTTGACAATCATCGCTTCGGCCGGTGTTGCAGCAGTTTTTTGCATCGGTCTCCTCTTTCTGGTCGGAAGCTCAAGCATTCCGGACAGCGTGAAACAGGTGTTTTTCATCATGCTGGGCATGGGTATTGCGTTCGGATTTTCTGAACTGCAGAAGCTCACCGCGGTCAGGCCCTATGCGGTCGAATCGCAGCCCGTGGTCGATGCTGCGCCAAAAGCTTCGTCGACATCGCCCCCTCCAACCCGCCAAACATCTCCTCCTCCGAGTCTGCCTACAGCGGCCCGTTCTGGCGGGTCGATGGTTCGAGCCCAATTGCCCGGCGTGACGCTTACGCAGGTCAAACTGCAAGGAATCTCGCTAGATGAGGCCAATTTCGAAGGTGCGGACCTTTCCGGTTCAGACCTGTCGGAATCAAGTCTGCATCGGGCGAACTTTGAAGAGGCGAACCTCGAGGAAACACAGCTTTCTCAGGCTTCGTTTGTCGGTGCAAATCTGACCAAGGCCAAGCTGATCTCGGCCGTTGCAGACGCTGCAGACTTTTCGAATGCAAACCTGACCGAAGCAGTATTGGCAGACGCAGACCTGAAAAACGCCAAGTTTGCGGGGGCTAATCTGGACCACGCCGTTTTGGCAGGTGCCGAACTTAGGAACGCCGATTTTGGCGGCGCGCGCATGAAAGAAGTTGATGCGGCTGGTGTTGTTGCTCATCAGGCTCGTTTTGACCGAATCGTTGCTCCGGGCGCAAAATTCGCCGGCATACTCGCCGAAAAGTCGTCCTGGAAAGGTGCTCGGCTTGAGGCCGCTTTGATGCAGCACGCAAATCTGATGGAGGCCGACCTGTCTGGTGCGATGCTCAAAGCTGCCGAGCTGACAGAAACTAATATGGCGGGCGGCCGGGCGGCTGGGGCAGATTTCTCGGGAGCAGACCTGACCGGTTTGGTTGCGACGCGTGCGGATTTCACGGAGGCCAATTTTTCGGGAGCAAAACTGCACCGGGCAGACTTCGAAAGTTCGGATCTGACTCGAGCAAACATGACCGGACAAGACCTGCGAAACACCGTCCTGGCCTCGGCCAAGCTGCATCGAGCCGTGCTCAAAGATGCTAACCTGTACGGTCTGAAGCTATCCGGCGCGATCTTGAACGAAGCCGACCTACGTGGGGCGGCTTTGGGTGGCGCGGACTTAAGCGAGGCCGAACTCGATAAGGCGCTACTTGAACGTGCTCAACTGGATAAAACCAATTTACGCGCAGCAATGATGCGTGGAGCCGATTTGCGGGGTGCGCAGTTGATCGGTGCAAATCTGGACCAAGCCAAGGTTTCAGGGGCCGACTTCACTGGCGCTCGGATTACGAAAACGCAAATGCAGCAGGCCGACCTTCAAAAGTCGACGTTCGACGGTGTGCACTTCGAGGACGTGAGCCTCAAGGAAGCCGCTGTGGCCCATGCGAGCTTTCGCAACGCAAAGTTCACCCGAGTCAATCTTCGCGACGTGGATCTGACCCATGCTCGGCTGGATGGCGCCCAATTCGAAGCCTGCGAATACGACTTGCTCACTCGCTGGCCCGAGAATTTCACTCAGCCAAAAAACGCTGCGGATGACGAGGTCGACGCGATGCCGCGCACGAGTTTTAGTGAACAATCATCGCTGACTGATATCAGCGAACTTGCTGCGATGTCGGGCTTGGACTTGGCTTCGAAGAAAGCCAATACGGCCATGAATGGTGCGGTTAGCGTGCCTTCATCCAAGAAGGATTCCTCGGAAAGCGAATCAAACGAAAAGACGAAGACCGAACCTCCTAAGGGCAGTCGTCCGTTACCGCAGCTGGGCAAGTCCACCGAAATCGGGCTTGGCGTGCCTGCGTCATTGGCAAGATTGCCGTCGCTTCGAATTCCAAAACCTGGGGACTCCGAGGTAACTGAGGACGAACCCTCGACGACGCTTACCGCAAATCGAAAACGTGAAAGCACGGTGGAGCTTTCTTCCGAGGACCTCGCCATTGTGGCCCCCCCTGTGGCCGCGCCAACCGAGAAGACCCTTGTGGAACTGCCCAGTGGTTTATCAGCCGAATCTGAGCAGGGTGAAAGTGATGACGACAAGGATCAGCCACAAGACTGAACGCGACTAGCCAGGAGGCTCCATGGGCTTACAAGATGTCAAACCGGCGGATCCCGAGGAACTTCGCCAATTCATGAAATCGCTGCTTCGTGATGTGCGCGCTTTAGAAAAAATGCTCGACGAGGGAACATTGGAATCCGGCGTCCGTCGCATCGGCGCAGAACAAGAGGTGTTTCTTGTCGATGCAGCGTTTCAGGCGGCGCCACTCGCTATGCAGGTCCTCGATCGCCTTAAAGGTGACGAACATTTCACCACTGAGCTTGGTCTGTTCAATATCGAATGCAATCTCGACCCGCTGACCTTTGGCGGCAACTGCCTGAGCGACCTCGAGAAACAGCTTAATTTTTTGGTCAATAAAGCTCGAGTGGCTGCAAGCGACGTGGGCGCGCAGATCGTCCTCACTGGTATTTTACCGACGCTCAAAGTCGGTGATTTGACGATGGAGAATATGACGCCGAATCCGCGGTATTTTGCGATGAATGACGCATTAAATCGCATGCGCGGCGGGGAGTATTCGTTTCATATCAAGGGTGCCGACGAGTTCATCGGTCATCACGACAACGTGATGTTGGAGGCCTGCAACACAAGTTTTCAGGTGCATTTTCAGGCGGACCCGAACGAATTCGCGAAACTCTATAATATTGCGCAAGCCGTTGCTGCGCCCGCTCTTGCAGTGGCATGCAATAGCCCGCTTCTTTTTGGCAAGCGCCTTTGGCGCGAAACGCGAATCGCGCTTTTCCAACAATCTGTCGACACCCGAACAGCGGGGACCCAGCTGCGTGAGCGGCATCCACGAGTCAGTTTTGGACACCGCTGGCTCGATGATTCTGTCTTAGAAATTTTCCACGACGATATCGCTCGCTTTCGAGTGCTGATTAATACCGAAATTGACGAGGATCCGTTCGAGGCTATTGCCGAAGGCCGAGCGCCAAGCCTCAAGGCCTTGCGTACGCATAATGGCACCATTTATCGCTGGAATCGGGCTTGTTACGGCATCTCCGAGGGCAAACCGCATCTACGTATCGAAAATCGAATCATGCCATCCGGCCCAACGACCATCGATGAGGTCGCTAACGCAGCGTTCTGGTTTGGTTTGATGACCTCGGTATCCAACGACCACCCGGATATCAGAAAGGACATGGATTTTGATGATGCGAAGTCAAATTTCTTGGCGGTTGCACGCCAGGGATTGGCGGCACAAATCAAGTGGACCGATGGCGTGGTTGCGCCAGCTGGCGAGCTGATTCGACATCGCCTCTTGCCCGCAGCTCGGCTTGGCTTGCTTGAGCGTGGTGTCAATTCCGATGACGTTGATCGTTACCTCGATATCATCGAGGAACGAGTCACAACGGGCCGCACGGGTGCTATGTGGATGATTGATTCGTTGCAAGGCATGAAGGGCAAACGCTCGATGCCTGAAAAGCTCTCGGCACTTACTGCGGCAACGATTACTCGGCAAACAGCCGGTGATCCGGTGCACACTTGGCCTCTAGTTGAGCCTGGCGAGGGGGCTGCCTGGAGAGACAACTTTGGCCGGGTCGAACAGTTCATGACGACCGACTTGGTCACAGTGGTGGACAGCGAACCGATCGAGCTGGTGGTGTCGGTGATGGACTGGCATCAGGTGCGCCATATTCCAGTCGAGGATGCTGACGAGAACCTCGTCGGCCTTCTGACCTACCTAACCATGGTCCGCTTCATGAACCGCAACGAAGGGTCGATGGACGCGCCGGTGTCGGACATCATGGTCCGTGATTTGGTGACGGTTTCACCCGAGACGCCCACGCTTGAAGCGATTCGCATGATGCGTGAGCGCAAGGTCTCGTGCCTTCCCGTGGTGCGCGAAGGCAAAATAGTAGGCCTAATTACCGAGCGTGATTTCCTGAGGATTTCTGAGGAACTCATGGAGCAGCAGCTGACCTGAACCGCCGATTCAGACCGCTTCTACGTATCGCTCAAGCGTGGCACGCATGTGCAAACGTGCTCTGTGCAGTCGGCTTTTCACGGCCGGGATCGATAGGTCCATTGTTTCGCCGATTTCTTCAAGGCTCATGCCCTCAAATTCCTTGGCCATAAACACCGTTTGATATTTAGGCTCAAGTTCATCGATGGCAGCCATGATTTTCTGGCGCAATTCGTTGTTCTCTACGACCTCGTCGGCTCGCATTGGGCGAGGCGCGCGCGAATCTTCGTAACGAACTGCAGGACGGCCGCTTTCGGTGGTCATGGCTTCCATCGAAACCTCACTGCGACGCTTTTTCTTACGAAGGCGCATGAGCGAGGTGTTCACACCGATACGGTACAACCAGCTTCCAAGGGCGGCGTCGCCTTTGAACGAGTCCAGCTTGCGGAAAGCATTCAGGAACGTGTCCTGAACGACGTCTTCGGCTTCCGTCTCATTTTTGACAAAGCGCATGGCGACTCGGAAAACAGTCTCGCGGTGTTCACGTACGATCGTGTCGAACGCGTCCAAATCCCCGTTCAGGGTTCGCTGAACGAGTGCGGCGTCGTGTGAGTAGTCCGGAGTTTCTCTGATTTGCGTGTTCATAATCATCCTTTTGCAGTCGGATATACTATATACACGTACCGTGCCAAACCTAGGTCCGCGCTGTAAGCTGTTGACTTCATTGCATTGTGGCAAATCTGTCGAAGCTTTGCTCGTTTGGAGAGGTTTGGATGGGGTCGATCTATCCAAATCGGAAAGTGTTTGGATGTGTGTTTGGATGTTTGGATATCCAAGTTGGAGATATGGATGGGGTTTAGTGAAGAAGCTTCTTCATTTCCGCCGCCCGAGCTTTGAAATCTGCTCGCGCCCGCCCACTCAGTGGTTCGCCACGGGTGAAATCAACCTTCAATGGATTGATATGCCCGCCGTTCAAGGTCATCCCATAATGAAGATGTGGACCCGTCGAACGGCCCGTATTGCCTGACTTCGCGATCACGTCGCGCTGACCGACCTTCTTACCACTCCGGATGCCAGGTTGGATCTTGGACAGATGGGCGTAATGCGTCACATATCCGCCGGAGTGTCGAATGGAGACCAAGTTGCCGTTGGGGCCCTTGGCTCCAGCGTAGATGACTACACCGTCAGCAGCGGCAAACACGGTGGTCCCCACAGGTGCGCCGTAATCGACGCCAGCATGCATTTTCATTTTTCCCAAAACAGGATGAAAACGCCGACCGTATTTCGAGGTCACGCGGGTGACCGCCAGAGGGCTTTTCAGAAATTGACGTTTCAGGCTGTCGCCGTCGGCATCATAAAATGCACCAGTTTTTTCGTCGGAAAACGCATAAAAAACACCTGTCTCGCCCTGATATTTAGCGGCGATAAGTTTTCCGTCCCTGATTTTTTCCCCGTCCAAATAAACCGCTTCATAAATCGCCGAAAACGTGTCGTTTTCGTGCGTGTCTTCATTAAAATCGATGGTGTAAACAAAGGTATCAATGAAAGTCTGCGAAAGATTTGGACTGGCGCCTGCAGC
>JBBKVQ010000277.1:0-15316 GCA_037968515.1 Bradymonadaceae bacterium | reverse complement strand
ATATCTTTCGCTTGAGTGTAGATGGATTGCAGTTCGCGGTCGCGAGTCGTGGGCATCCAAATCCTCCGTGAATTGCCTCTAACCGTCCATGGTCAGAGCGGCCGTTGACACAGGAATATCACCGGTGTTGTGGGCTTGCATTAAATACGGTATTGCCTGTGAGGACGCTAGCACAGCGTTAGATCAGTGCAAAGTGATGTTTCCAAATCGTCGAGATTCGCCGCTATTTTGGGGTGAGTCAGGGTAGAATATGAACCGCAAATACATCATTGATACGGGTAAGGCTCCACGAGCTGTTGGTCCGTTCTCACAAGCCGTTGGGTATAACGGATTGCTCTACGTTTCGGGTCAAACCGCGATTGATACACACACCGGTAAAGTCTCGCGCGCTGGAATCGAGACCCAGACGCGCACAGTTCTTGAGCATATTTCGGGCGTGTTGAACGGGGCTGGATTGGATTTTTCGCATATCCTTCATGTCACTATTTATTTGCGTAATCTGAACGATTTTGACCTCGTGGATAGCGTGTATTCGCTTTATTGCGACCATGCATCACCCGCGCGGAGCGTGGTTGAGGTGTCGCGACTCCCCGACGATGCTTTGATTCAAATGGATTGTGTTGCCGCGGCACCGACCAACTACGAAGACATCGTCGAAGAAGTCCCCGAACCGGCGGTGGAGGCTGCATCTGTCCCTGACACTGATACGCCAACGGAAACTTCCTCGGAAACCTCGCCGGAATCCGTGATTGATGAGCAAGCGCAGGCGCCAACCGTCGGCGAGGAAGTCGCCTCAGAAGAGAGCACGCTTGGCTCGGCGGAAGGCGTTTCAGCGGTTGAAGATCTTTCGACTGTCGACCCCAAAAGTGCTACACTCGCAGGTGGATGGTCACCCTTAAACAAAATTCCCGCGCCAAAATCACCCGGTATGTCCGACGGCAAAGTCGACGACGAAACCAAGGGTTAGCCTTGCTGCGAGCAACGATCGCAGCGCTTTTTGTGTTCAGTTCCAGCGTTGCCTCGGCGCAAGAATCCGACGACTTTGCCACCTGGATCATGGCCGACGTGGTCGAGAATTCCTCAAGGTTTCCCAGCTTACCCGGTGACCCAGCTATGGGTTCGGTTTCGGTGGGTAATGTAAGCGACGGCTTCCTCGTTGACGCGCGTCGGCTTGGTGATCCCGCTCCCTTCACTTCCTTTTTACCTATTCAATTTCGACGGGGCCTCGTCTACACCACCGACGAACTCGCGGAATTGGTCACACTTGCTGCTGGCGAGGTGGCAAAAACTTACCCGAACTCCGTGGTGTATCTCGGCAATTTTAGTGCGCCTCAGGGCGGCGATATTCCTTACTCGGTGTCACATAACTCAGGTCGAGACTGCGACGTCGCGTTTTTCATGAAAGACGCCAGCGGCGCGCCTTACGTGCCCCCGGACCTCGTCGAGCTCGATGAAAATGGCGTGGCAGTTGTGGAAGAGGTGGCTCAACCGTACTTCTTTGACGTCGAGCGAAACTGGGCCTTGGTTCAGGCGTTTCTGTCTCATGACCGCGACCGTCTGCAGTATATATTTATCTCGAACGGGTTGAAGCGGCTTTTATTGGCGCACGCAAAAGATACAGGCGTCAGCCCCGAGAAAGTGGCTGCGGCTGACGAGGTCCTTCAACAGCCATCCGGGAGTCTCCCGCATAACGACCACTTTCATCTGCGCGTGTTTTGCAGCGACGACGATGTGTGGGGTGGCTGCGACGACCAAGGGCGCTCGACCAGTCGATTTCGGCCAGATTCGTCGCTGCGTGCTAGGGCTCAGACTTGGGCAGCAGGTCATTTGAGCGACCCGGATGCTTCGATTCGTGAAGCGGGAGTTCGCCGCTTGGGTCTCTTGGAAGGCCGGTCCTACGTGCGTCAGATTGGCGAACTCTTGGATGATGAGTCACCTGAAGTTCGAACTGCCGCCGCGCGCACGCTGGGCGTACTCGGCCACGGTGAAAAGGCGCTTGCGACGCGGCTCGCGGTCGAAACACTGATTCCGGTGCGCCTGGAGATTATCTCCGCACTTTCTGATGGCAGCGGCTCAGTGGTGGTCCAAGCGCTCGCTTCGTTGCTGGAAACCCCCGCAGAGCACGGCTTGGAGTCTGGCCTCGTCATCGACGAGCGAGCGCTCGCCGCAGATGCATTGGCCAACCTCGAAGATTCGAGAGGCGTGAAAGCACTGATCGATACATTGGCGGACGCGCCCGTGGAACTTAAGGAACGGGTCGTCGTAGCGCTGCGAAAGTTGACTAATAATCCCTTCGACGCCACTCAAGAGGCTTGGGAGAAATGGTATCGTAAAGAGGGCAAAAAGCGTCGTACTGCTTGGTTGGTTGCGGGTTTTCGCGATGCTGGGTACCTCGTGGATTCGGTGTCTCCAAAATACGTTTGGGAGCTTTGCCGTGCCATCGACGGGCCAGATTGGGTGAGTTTTAATGCTCAGCGCGCACTCATGCAGATTGCCAGCAAGGAGGTACCGAGTCTGAATTGGTCGCGCGCTGACGCGAGTTTTTATTGGCGTCGCTGGTTTGAGAGACGCGTTCGCAAGTATCGAATGCCACCTATTCCGGCCGAAATGTCGACGTTGAAGCCCAAGGCCTCTATTTCGGCGCGATGAGACAGGTGCTTTACACCCGTTGACGATCCAGTCTAGACTCGTAGCCTAACGGTTTTCCCCCTTACGTGTTGAGTGTCATGGTGCGAATCACCCAAGTCTTCGTTCTTGTGGCTGCGATATGTTTGTCGTCATTCCTAACCGGATGCGGCGATAAGCTCGATCCCTCCGATCCTGAGGGCGCGTTTAACCTGTTCAAGACGGCGATGCTTAACGGAGATCGCGACACGATGTGGGCTCATATGGCGCCCTCGTCTCAAGAGTACTTCGACGCACAGTTGGAGCGGCTGCAGAGCATGGACACCAAAATTGGTCGTTACCTGCCACCGACAGACCATAAACTCGCCCGCAAACAGGCCGGTTCCATCCTCACCGATGAACTGACCAGCGGCAGACAACTGTTCGACAAGATTGTGACCCCAGCGAACCTCCCGAAGGACGAGAAATATCAGGTGGGTCTGACCGTCGAGGAAATCAAAGTCTCTGAAGACGAAAAAACCGCGGAAATCATGACTCGCGGGAAGCAAAAGATTTTGCTTCAGTACGACGATGCAGGGGAAAAGTGGGACATCCTTTTTGTCGAATCCTTCGGTCCTCTGAAGGCGGCGATGAAATGGGTCGATTCCAATGAAAGCGCATTAGATCAGACGATCGACGACCTGCTTAGTGAAGAACGCCGAAAACGAGAAGCGATCCTTGCTGAGCTGATGGGCTTCGACAACTGAAGTCCAGATGAGACCGCGATGAATAACGATAAAAACCTTCCTGAACTTGAGATTGAACCCATCGACGATGCGGGTGGAAGTATTTCCCATTCTGGCGCATCTGGGGCTCCAAACACGTCGCAGAAGCGCGCGAAAGTTCAAGAGGAAGACCCGATGATCGGCGTGACCCTCAAGGGGACTTATCGCTTGGTCAAGAAGGTGGGCGAAGGCGGAATGGGCAATGTCTATAAGGCTTTGCAATCCCCGTTGCAGCGCGAAGTTGCGGTCAAGGTCCTTAAACCGACCGAGAATAACCCGGAAGGTGAACACTATTTTATGCGGGAGGTGCAGGCGATTAACATGCTGCGCCACCCCAATATTATCGGAATTTTGGATTTCGGTAAGGAAGCAGATGGCACGCTCTATCTAGTGATGGAGTACCTTCCTGGTCGGACGCTCAAACGGGTCATTAAGAAAGACTATCCGCTCGATCCGGTGCGGCTGTGCAATATCTGCATGCAGATATTGAGCGCGCTTGAGCAGGCGCATCAGACCGGAATCGTCCATTGCGACTTAAAGCCCGCAAATATCATGCTCGAGGAAATCGCTGGCGACCCTGACTTTGTGAAAGTTTTGGATTTTGGCATCGCCAAGGTCAAGGGCCCCGCGATGGAAGTTGGGCCGTATACCCAGGCCGGCAACATCGTCGGCACGTTCGACTACATGAGCCCCGAACAAATCATGCGTCGCGACCTCGATGGTCGTGCTGATATTTGGTCGTTGGGCGTGATCATGTACGAGATGCTTACGCGGAAACGTATTTTCCACGACCGGGACGCCGTCAGCATCATCGGTCGTGTGATGCAAATGCCCATCAAACGTCCAAGTGAAATCCTTGATCCCGATTCGAATTATCGAATTCCCACGGTGATCGAAGATGTGATTATGAAGGCGATGGATCGCAACGTGGAGTCGCGTTTTCAGTCTGCTAGGGAAATGCGAGACGAGCTCAAGCGGATTGTTGCTCATCTCGAAGCGGGAGGCGTCGACTCCGATCGAACCATTCCGCCGTCGAACGATAACTCGGATGTCCATTCCGGAGTGAGCGGTGGATTCGGTAGCGCGTTGGCGCGGGACGCTTCGGGCAACCTCGTGCCGTCCAAGGGCGGAAGCAGCGACACAAGCCGAACCGGGCTGAGTTCGATTTACACTCGGTCTGGCGGGTTTGGCATGGGCGACTCCCAGCGCCTCGCTACGGGTGTTGCCGCAGGAACTTCGGTCCTTGACCAGACCTTTAGTATTCAGGAATTGCAGGACACCCTGCTGGGTGAGCGACGAAAAGTCGCGGTTTTGGCGGTTCAGCAGCGGGCACGTCGCGGCAAGGGGATCGACCCCGAAGAGTTGGCTCGTAGAAGCGCTTCGGAAGTAGCGATCATTCGCGCCGCGGTCGAGCATTTTGAAGGCGAAATCGACAGCTTTTTGGGTGGCACATACACCATCATGTTTGGGGCGACTAAATCTCGCATGGGCGATAACGTTCGAGCGATTGAGTGTGCTCTGGCCCTGCAAACAGAATTCCTGAAGCTTGAGCAAGGCGCTGACCATATCGGCATCGCGGTTGGATACGGCGAGGTCTATCTTTCCAGCAAGAAAGGCGGAAACGCATTCGGTGAGACGATCGATCGCACGGTCGAAATCGCCCGCGGCGCTCAGCACGCGGAAGTTTACGCCGACGAGGGGCTCGCCGACGTCACGCGCGAGCAAGTCGAGTTCGAAGGCCGTCGTAACGTCGGTGGCGAGCTGGTTGCCAAAGTGCTTCACGTTAAGCGTGATTCGAGCAAAGCCGGCACTGAAGTGGATGCCGCAGAGATTTACGTTCCACGCCCAGGATATTTTGCCGAACTGATGCGCCGCGCTGCCGACGCCAAAAAAGGGGAGGGCGGCGGTCTTGCGATTTTGGGCGATGTGGGCTGCGGAAAGTCGACTCTTCTTCGACACTTTGTGGCCGATTTGAATTCGGACGGTTGGCAGGTATTTCAGGTTCGCACGCAGGACCTTGGTGGCACGCAGGGGCTCGCGGTATTGCGGTCTTGGATTCGTTCCATCGCGATGACTTACAAAGATCCAGCGACATTGATTCGCAAGGCGTGTGAAACAATTGGTCTAGAGCAGGGAATCGACGCGGTGGTCGCGCTTTATATGAGCGCTCACCCGGATGCCCGCATGGTTGGTCAGCTTCCTTGGCAAGACGCGAAGAGTTTCGGGTATTTCACCGCGGCGCTGCTGCAGCGAATGATACGATTCGCGATGAAGCAGGGGCCCGTCCTTTTGGTGGTCGACGAGATCAATCCAACGGACGCGTTGGAACTTGATATTTTGGACAATATTATTGCCAGTGTTCAGAAGGCAAAGGTCCTGGTGGCGGCTGTGATGACCCATCGATCGATGGGGCAAGATCATGGATTGCCCGGCAACCTCGAAATCTTGCCAATCGGTGGATTTTCCGAGAGCGAAGCGCGGCAATGCATGCAGCTTACGCTCGGATATATGCCGTCTCCCGAAGTGACTCAGCATCTGTTTTCGCGCTCAAATGGCAACCCAACATTCCTGGTGGAAATGCTGCGCAGCCTTGGCCGCGACGACCAGACCCAGATGTTGACCGCGGCTTCGCTAGAACGCCTGATTCCGCACAGCCTCGAAGAAATGTTGTCGGCCCGAGTCGATGAATTGGGAGACGCCTTTCGCGACGTGTTTTCGATCGCTTCGGTCCTTGGCGAAAGTTTCCGGGAAGAGCTGCTTTACCAAATCGCGCCGGCACATCTGGGGCCCAAGTTGGCCGTCGGAGAACTGGTTCGCCGCCGCATGATGGAAGCTACCTCGGATTCGTTTGGCCGAATCACCTTGGCTTTTTCGCCGCGTACGCTTCGTCAGGTCGTTTACGGTCGCCTGCCGAAGGAGTCGAGATATCAGTTCCACTCCCGCGTGATTGAGTTCCTTGAGCAAGCCGCTCAGGTAGCTGCCGTCGACCCGGTCGAGTGGCCGATGATGCTCGCTTTTCACTACCGGGCTGTCGAAGGCTGGGAGGGCTCGGCTCATTATATGATGAGAGCCGGTGACATCCTGCTGGACCTCTACGATTACCCGAGCGCCACGAGTCAATATCTGGCCGCACGCGCGCTTCTGGATGAAAACGGGTTCACGGTCGTTAACGAGACTTACGCCGCTGTGCTGGCGCGTCTGTTGATCGTGTTGCGTGAGTCGGGTCGCATTGATGACGCTTTGGCCGTGCTCGAAAAACTGCCGAGCTTGGATCAAGTGCCGTTGGTGTATCGCGCGCCGTTGTTGCTCGAGAAAGGCCGGGTCGGTATGGACTCGTCGGATTTGGACGGTGCATTTCGGGCGTTGGAGTCCGTTCGAGACATCGCCACGACCACCGAGAATCCAAAACTTGAAGTTCAGGCGCTACTGGCGATGGGGCAGATTTTCGAGAAGCAAAATCAGCTCTCGAATGCAGCCACGATCATCATGGAAGTTTCGAAGAAGGTCGCGGAAATCAAGGATATTAATCTGCAAGATCCCGAAGACCGCAAGCTGTACTGGACCGCTTATAATCAGCTCGGAACGCTGTTCATCCGTCAGCATGATTTCCAGCGGGCGCAGCAATTTTTGAATCAAGCTTTGACTCGAGCAAAAGAAATCCAAGATCAACGCGGCATGATTCGCGTGTTGTCCAACATGGGTGCGTTGTGTTTATCGATGCGTGACACCCAGAATGCCCGTGAGTATTTCGCCACGGCGCTTGGATTTGCGCGTGGAACCGGCGACCTGCTGAACCAAAGTCGAATCATGACAAATATCGCCATCGCTGCGATGGAAGCCAACGATTTCGAAAGCGCCAAAAAGTACTTCAAGCAGGCGCGTGACGTGGCCGAGGACATCGGCTGGCATGAAGGCTTGGCCGACCTATCACTTCATATTCAGCGGCTTCGGGCTGCGCTCGGATAGTACGATTAAAAAACAACACTCATGATTGAAAAGAACGGTTTCGAGTACGACAACGGTGCCTCAGAAGAAAAGACGTGCCTGTGTACCAGTCGCGATGCAGCACATCGAATCAGTCTGAGTGGCTGAAACCTGACTGCCTGAAACCCGAAAACCGGCCGAAGGCCTACCCCAAAATCTCATCTGCCGACGGCATCTCGATGTCGAAGGTCTGGTCGTGGGCTTTGATGTAGTCGACAAGCTTCCCGGCATACGACGGGAAGGTGGGGCAGGCGTTGACGCCATCAAGAGCCGCCATCGTGTTGATGCAGTTGTAAATGGTCAGATGGTTGAAATCGTCCATGAACTGGCGCGGACTTCGGGTGAGTTTCTCGAGGTAGGGAAACTTCATGACCAATTTGGTCAGCCGGTAAGGAAACCGTCCGGTAGGCGCTGGGCGTCCGACGTTTTGAGCGATACTTTCAAACACCTTACGAGCTGAAAGTGGGTTGGGATCACACAGGTGAAACGTCTGTCCGACGGCCTCTCGTTTCAGGCTGATGGCGTGCATCGCGTTGCAGACGAAGTCGATCGGCACCATGTTCAGCGGTTTATCCCCTTTGCCCGGCATCAGAACTGGGATGTTCGACGGCATCAGAACCAGGGCGTTCATGATGTAGTAGGGCCCGGCCATCTTGTCGATTTCGCCCGTCACCGAATCGCCTACGATAATCGCCGGTCGAAACACACTTATCGGCAGCTGGCTCATGGCGTCGCGCATGAGCAGTTCGGCTTCAAATTTGGTTTCTTCATAGGCGTTTCGAAAACTCTGGCCCTCGGACAGCTCGTCTTCCATGATCACGCCAGTTCGGTCTCCCGCCACAAACGCCGTCGAGAAGTGGTTCAGGCGTTGTAGCTTCTTCATCTCCGAAGCAGCGTCGATCACGTTCCGGGCTCCGTCGACGTTGACCTCGCGAATCATCTGGCGGTCGACGCCAAGAAACCAAATGCTGGCAATATGATAGATATCCGTGACGTTCTCGACCAACTCCAGATATTCGGTGCCGGACAGCCCCAAGTCCATGGCCACGACATCGCCAGATAGCAGATGGATTCTGCTCCTGTCGGCATCCATTTCGTCTAGGCGTGTCTCTGCCTCATCGACGTAATCAGGGCGCACTATGAGGCGCACTCGTGCCTTGGGCTCGCGCTCAAGAATAGTTTGAACGAGTCGCCGTGAAACGAAGGTCGGGAACCCAGTGATTAAGATGTCGCGTTGACGAGTCATGTGTTTTCCCTCAATTCACGGAAGACCGCTTCGACTTGTGAGCTTGTTTGATCGAGTGTTCCGTCATTATGAATCACCCAGTCAGCAACTTCGATCTTTTTCGACAACGGCAACTGTGCGTCAATGCGTTTCTGGGCGTCTTCAACGGCGAGGCCGTCTCGTCGAAGCATGCGTTCCAACTGTGATTCGGGCGAGGCCGCCACGACGATCAGGCCACCAAGTGCGTGGTGAAGGCCATTTTCGACGATCAAAGCTGCGTCGTAGATCACGAACGTATGTCCTGACTTGCCAGCTTCCGTGGCGTGGCGAAGCATCTCCATCGCGATTCTTGGGTGTGTAAAGCCGTTGAGTTTTGCACGAGCGGCTGGGTTCGAAAAAATGATTTTACCCAGGGCTTCACGGTCGAGTTCGCCGGATTCGTGAATCACTTCTGGGCCGAACTCGTTTTGAATATCGACCAGCGCCTCGCTGCCAGGACGAACGACATCCCGTGCGACGACGTCAGCATCGATGACCAACACGCCAAGGTCGCGGAACATATTGGAAACAGTGGACTTTCCGCTGGCTATGCCACCAGTTAGGCCGATGATGCGGGGTAGAGGTTCAGTTGACACCTTTCGGGCCTCGTGCTACGTCCCGCTGAGCCGCGCGGGGTCAGGGTTTCCTGCGTTTCCCCCTGCATAACACCGCGTCGATCTCTTGCCAAGCAGGCACCCCAAGACACCAAGCGCAGACGGTTAGCATGAAAACCACCAAATCAAATACGACATCGATTCTCGTCGACAGAGCTTGGCGACTGGCCGTTCAGCCCGCGTCCATTGGACTTCTGCTGCTTGTGGCATCGCTCATTTTGCTCGTTGGGCCGATGAATGCCACCCCCAAAACCACAAATTTTTCTTGGTGGTCTTCGGCGTTTCAAGCCGAAGGGATGGCTCGTGCCGCAGCTTCGCTGATCGCGATGGCGGGCATGTTGGGATTAGGCTTGCTTCTCAATCGTTGGAGCCTGCGTAGGGGCGTGACTTCGGACGCGCCGGCCGATGGACCCAAATCGGGCGCGCCAACTCAAGTCGTGGCCGTTGGTGTGGCGCTGATGAGCCTTGGGATTGTCGGTGCTTCGCTGCTTTGGATTTTTGCTCAAACAAGTATATCTGCCACGCATGTCTCGCTGCCCATAGGGCGCACCATCGAGTCATACCCAGCGGCTTCTGGTAACGGGTTTATTCGCGTTATGCTTCCGTCTCGCCTGAAGATTCGCTCCCTTGATGTCGAGACCGGAACGGTCGAACTGGAACTGTCGAAGGTGGACGAGCCGGGTGTGGTTCAAAAACTAGAAGTTGGCCAACCCATCGATATCGAGGGCATGCGTTATGCGTTGGTGGGGGTCGAGTTCGACCCACGCATCGTTCGCGGCGTGTTTTCAAGCAGCGAACCAGAGACTATCGCAACCACGGCATCCCTTGGTGACACGTTCAAAGTCGGCATCGATGGGCCGGAATACAAAGTTCTGCAAGTGGTTCGCGATTACCTGAATATTCTGGGCCCAGCCGTCGAGGTCGAGTCAGAGGCCGCCGGCCGTTTCTGGCTTTTCCAGCGCGCCGCACCCATCAAAAACTTTGTGGCTCCGGACGGCCTTCGGTTGGACACGCTTGAATCGGCGCCAGTCGTGATTTTAGGGGTTTCTCGTGGCGAACCCACCGAGCTGTTTGGTGCCGCTGGTATCGTGTTTTTGTTTGGTTTAGGGCTCTTCCTGTTCAAGCGCGACCGGGTTTTTGGAAAGACGAAAGACGGCGAGGGTGCATGGAGCCTGAATGAGGCTCATAGCCTTGAGGAGTCGTCATGAATCTGAGCTACGCGCTTCTCCTGGTCATCGTTTCAGTCGCCTACGCGATTTCTGCCTCTCGCAGCGAGAAACTCGCTCAAGGTGTCTGGACGTTGGTCTGGATGGCAGTTTTGGCGGCATTTATCGCATTTCAGCAAGGGGTCTGGAACTCCGCAACGGCGATCGTGCTCACGGTTGGATTGTCGGCGATGGCGGCGTTCCCCGTAGTTTCGAATTTGGCAATTCGCCAACGGGCCGCTTGGGCGTTGCCGATACTTTTGATTCCACTGACGCTGCTGGGTGACGACGTTTCGCTGGTAGACGGGCATTTTGTTTTGCTGGTGGTCGCGGCCTTCGCCGCCACTGTGGCCGGGCTTTCGATGGTGCTTGGTGCGGCCACTTTGCGGTCGCCCAAGGGACTCGTGCCCATCGCGATCGCGGCACTTGCCGGTGTGGCGCTCCTTGGATTCACCCGGAGCCCGTTGGCGACTGGATTTCAGCTTCCGGTCGCGGGTCCCGATGGCCCGGTTTACTGGGAGCTCGCATCGGTCGAAGGTTTTGCGGAAGGCCTGCGTTTGCTGGCGACCACGTCTGCGCCGCTGTTTGGCACGCTGTCGATACTTGTCTGGTTTTTGTTAGTAGTTTTAATGATTTTGGGGCCTCGAAGTTATACGAAGGTCTCGAAATGGTTTGTGCTTTTTTACGGTTTTTTTGCCGGTAATTTGTTTTCTAAGTTGATGTCGCCTGACGATTCGTCAAAATTGCCGGACGCCCAGCCTTACAGCGACTTTACACGCCTTGCGCTACAAACACGGCAGATCGATCCCATCATGGCTGAGTCCGCGCACTTCTTGCAGACCGAACGGGTTCAGACTGATGTTTTGGCTTTGGCTCCAGACTTTGCCCTGCTTGCATTTGCTGCGTTGATTTTGCTGTTTGCTGCCTGGCAGCGCACACAAGAGGTGCCTGAGTATCCTCTGGCGTCCAGAGACCTCTTCGCCCGCGGCGTGGCGTTCTTGTGGCTAGGCTGGTTCCTCACGATGCTTTTTCAGGCAAGCCTGATGGGCTCGTTGGGCCTTCATAGCCCGGGTGAATGGATTCACCTTGGCTTGGTCACACTCTCAACCGCTTTGCTCCTGCTGGGCTGGCGGCATAAGACTAAAATTGGCTCGCATTTCGCGGCTTGGTCGCCCGGAGTCCTGATAGGAGTCTGGTTGCTGTTTGCGGCTGTTGCTTGGTCCTATCGCTCTATTATCGGTTTCTCGGTTACCCTCGGATGAGAAAATGAAAATCCTCAAAGCTGAATTCATAAAGAGCGGAACTAGACCGCCAGATTGGCCAAAACACTTCCTCCCAGAGGTCGCCTTTGGTGGGCGGTCAAACGTCGGGAAATCCAGTCTGATCAACAGTCTGGTGAGTCGCAAAAAGCTTGTGAAAGTGTCCGGTACGCCTGGTCATACGCAGTTGATTAACTTCTTCAACGTCAACGATAAGCTGTGTTTGGTCGACCTTCCTGGTTACGGCTACGCCAAGGCGCCGCTGGTCGAAAAAGAGCAGTGGGGCCACATGATTGAAGGCTACCTGTTCGGCCGCAAGCAGCTGCGCGCGATGGTGGTCATTATGGACCTGCGTCGTGGCATGGAAGAAGACGATATGATGTTGGTGCGGGCCGCTCCTGAACTCAAGATCCAGCCAATCATCGTCTTCACGAAAGCCGACAAGTTTTCGAGAGCCCAGCGTAAGAAGCGCTGCGGCGAGATTGCAAAAGAGATGGGTGAAGATCCCGACAAGATGCTGCTCTATTCGTCGAAAGACCATATGGGGCGTGAGGAACTCTGGGGTCGAATCATTCAGCTGTGCAATCTAGACGAAGAAAAATGAAGTTCTCTCCGCTGCCCGAGGCGGTTGTGGGGTACACCACACGTTTTGCATCGGTTGCCGACATTCCTGGCCTTCGAGCCGTTGAAGTGCTGTCTCAGCCCTCTCCTTGGTCGGCCTTGGTTTTTGAGCGCGAGCTTGAGGTTCCCCATTCTTCGTTTTGGGTGGTCAAGGAAGCCGATCGGATCGCCGCATTTCTGGTTTTTTGGGTCGTCTACGATGAGGTTCATATTTTGAACCTCGCAGTTCACCCTGAATTTCGGCGCAAAGGCATCGCAAATTTGTTGTTGGCGGCGTTGATGGCCGAAGCTCGTGAAAAACACATGACGTCGGTCACCCTAGAAGTGCGAGCCAGCAATACGGCCGCGCAAGCACTTTATTCTGGTTTTGGTTTTGACCAAATAGGCCGCCGAAAAGGTTATTACGCTGACAACTCGGAAGATGCTTTTGTGCTCGCCGCAATTATCGAAGAACGACAGAAGATTTGATCAGACGGCTTCGGTCCCTTATACCGTCTGGCAAGAACCAAACTCTCAAAGCGAGGCCGCTGTGGATGCTCCACTGAAGGTATTTTCGGGAAGCAGTCATCCAAAACTCTCACAGGATATCTGTGACAGGCTTGGGATTCCGCTTGGAAAGAGTCATACCGTCACGTTTTCGAATGAAAATATGATGGTTCAGATCGACGAAAATGTGCGTGAATGCGACGTTTTTGTGGTCCAGACTTCGTGCTCGCCGGTGCACACACACTTCTTTGAGTTGCTGATGATGATCGACGCGCTTCGGTCGGCGTCGGCTGCGCGAATCACCGCTGTTATGCCGTATATTCCCTATATTCGCTCCGATAAAAAGGACCGTCCACGAATCAGCATCACCGCGCGTTTGGTGGCTGATTTGTTAGAGACAGCCGGTGCGGACCGCGTCTTGACGATGGATATGCACACCGCTCAGGCTCAAGGGTTTTTCCGAATCCCGGTCGACCATCTGATGGCTGCAACACCCATCTGCGAACGGCTTGAGCGCGAGAAAGAAGACGATTGGATCCTGGTCGCCGCTGATGTCGGTGAGGCCAAGGATATCGGCAAGTACGCCAACAAGCTCGATTTGCCCTTCGCGATCATCGATAAACGACGTTTCGGCGACGACGAAAAACCCAAAGCTGTAAACCTGATTGGTTCGGTAGAAGGTAAGACCGCACTCGTCGTCGACGACGAAATCGCGAGTGGGGCGACTCTTTGTGAAGCCGCCACATTCCTGCGGGCCAACGGCGCAACACGGGTGATTGCGACAGCCAGCCACGCTGTGTTCAGCGGTCAGGCTGCACAACGAATTGCAGACGCGTTTATCGAAAAGGTGATCGTCACCGATACGATCCCGCTTCCTGCGCAGCAACTTAACTCAAAGATAGAAGTGCTTTCAGTGGCAGGCCTTTTTGCTGCCGCAATCACTAGAATTCACGATGGACGGTCGGTATCGGCCCTCTTTTAGACCCGGTTCTGTTTCTGAACCTTAACTTGGGAGTCAACACATGACCCAGAACGATCCAACAGCAACTCCAGCAGATGTCGCGGCACCGCCAGCAGACGCAACTACGACCGCCTCAGGGCTCGCCTCGAAGGTTTTGCGACCGGGAACGGGCACCAAGCACCCAGGCGCTTCGGATACCGTCACCGTGCATTACGCAGGCTGGACCACCGACGGAAAACTTTTTGATGCTTCGTATAAGCGCGGCCAGTCGACCTCGTTTCCGCTGAACCGAGTGATTTCGGGTTGGACTGAAGGCCTCCAGCTCATGGTCGAAGGCGAAAAGCGACGTTTTTGGATTCCCGAGGCATTGGCCTATGGAGGACGGCCCGGCGCTCCAGCAGGCATGCTGGTGTTCGACGTCGAGTTGATCTCGATTGGCTAATCCAGTCACCGGATTTGTGTACGTGCCCGACGACGACGATCGGGTCATGAAAGGCGCTCAGGTCGGCGGAATCATTCGCAAACCGACGGCCGCGCCGCCTTGGATCGTTGTTGACCGATCCATTGCTGGACTTACCGTGGCCCGGTGGCCGGGACGGCTGTTGGAAGTCGAAATCCTTGAACCAAGTACAGAACAGGCGGGGCCTCGCGCGACGTATACTCGGTGCGTCGCTGTGCGTGTGAATGCGGAGCTGCCGGTGTCGTCGCTTTTTGGTCCACGAGGCACCGAGGTGCTCAAGGTCATCGAGAGGGCGCGCCGCTTAAGCCAAGACGACGTCGAGCTGCTTTCTCGGCAATATGTCGTTGAGCATCAGTCTATGTATTCAGCCGCTTGGAACACATGGCTTGCGCCCTTGGCACCGGACTCCATTCATCTTGGGCATAGTCATTTTAACACGCTGGCCATTTACACCGGCCACAAATTAGAGAAAGTCGAGGTAGGCTACTCGGTCTCGCCGATCGGCGCGGGGCTCTTAGTGATAAGTCGGATCATCTACGATCGCGCTAGCAAGATTCTGGGTGATGCCGCATTCACCATCGACGAAGATGGCGACGAATGCTTGGATCAGAGGTGGTCGAAGGCACGCGACGTCGTGTGTTGTGCCGCGATGGCGGTTGGCGCTCCCGAGTTGTTTTCGGAGTCCGATGCCGCGGGAATTTTGGAGTCGTGGCGAGTTCTGCCAAATTCCTAAATCTGGCGGCTGAAGTTGGGGACGCCTATTTGCAATTTCTGAGATTCTGCGCTTGGTACGCAGGCCCTATGGCCTGCATGCGATTCCTGCGATTATTCAAACACATGTGAGTTATGGGGTTCGCGGACCAAATACATGCGAGCCATAGGGCTCGCGGACCAGTCACAACATCAGCCTCGTCATCGACCCCTTATGCGACAGCCTCCTTATGGCCTGCATGTGATTCCTGCGATTATTCAGACCCATGCGAGCCAAAAGGCTCGCGGACTAATCGCAAATCACAAAGCGCGGCTGGAGCCACGCGTACCGAATCACAAAGCGCGGCTGGAGCCACGTGTAC
>JBBKVQ010000276.1:0-21149 GCA_037968515.1 Bradymonadaceae bacterium | reverse complement strand
GGTCGGTAGTGGGCCAAGTAACGAGCGTACGAAGGCGAGGTTCGGAAATGGGCAGGTGGCAATAGAAGGATGATGATGTCCGACTCCAAGCCTTCGAACTCCGATATCGGAAGATGCAGAACACCACGTTGGCGTATCTCCCGATTCTCTATAATGGGAATACCTTTCAGATCTGTGCTTCCTGTCAAAGGTGACCCTGAGTTCGGCGTTAGAATCGCCAGTTGGTCATATTTGACGCCGTGAGCACCCACCAAGTTTGAGATCAATTCAAAGAGCCTGTCCGTCGCGCCATCATGCTGCGTTTGAAGAAAGACGATGGGCTCTGTGTGGTCCGCAATTCCACGAATAGCCTGAGAGACCGTGTCCACGGCATCGGTCCGATTCAGCACAGTAATTGGACCGAGCCTCGGCACGGGCCGATTGGTGGAGGAGTCGTAGAACACCGCAAAAGTTCCGCCGGGTGCTAGACTGCTCTCGAGAACCTCCCAAGCGGCGGTCGCTAGGTCCTGACCTTGGTCGACGATGACTGCGTCCCATGGCCCAAGCTGTTGTGCCTGCAGGGCAGTCATGAGGATCGCCGGTCCAGGAGTTGGGTTTGTTGCCTGCCCGAGCACCTGCGCTGCGTGAGTACACAGCCCGTCTAGGTCGTAGGTCTGGATCGTTCCGGGAATTTGTTTCACGTGGAACGACTGCACTAGGTCGGGTCTTTCAAACCTTGCGGTGGACTCGTTGCCTTCGCTTTGCGCAATGGCGCGCGTGGCTGATTGAATGTCGGCCAGCCTTAAAGGCAAGGTGTGCGCATCAACGTCTGGCCGTTCGAACGCCGAGGTCGTCGCGCTAATATCTGCCCTACTTAAAGTGGTGGTTTCTGCCGTGGCGATCTGAACTTGTCGCGCCAAAACCTCTGTTGATTGCCTTAATCGAGCGGCTTGCTCGGGGCTCGCGCAGATAAGCAGCACTCGCTTTCCTTCGTTCGCCATACGTTGGGCAGCATGCAAAGCGAGCAGTGTTTTCCCGGTTCCCGACCCACCATCGATCATGATCCGACGCTCGGACACGAACTTGTCTGCAATCGCTGACTGCTGTTGGTTCAGCCGAACCATGTCATTACGTTCGGCCTGAAGAGTTCCGCCTAAATTCGGTACAAGTTTGATTTCTGGGCTCAGCACCGCTTTTCTAAACGTCTCAAATTGTTCGGGCCCCAGCTGCGACCGATTGGAGTCTCCGCGATGCCAGAAGGCAAAAGCGCCATCGATCTTGGCTTGGGTCTGCTGCAGAATTTCGGCGTCTAAGAAGATGTCGGGTTCAACATCTGGCGGAATGTCTTCGGGGGTCCAGCTTGTAAATGGAAAAGCTAGCGCCCAGCCGTAGGTCATCGGAAACCGACCTTCGACCCGACCGAAAAGCCGAGTGCACGGTTTACGAAACTTGGTCACCAAGGCCTCAACCTGTTTCTTAGCCTGTTCGGCAGGGGACCTCGAAAGGCGTTCGCGCTTCTTGCCCTTCCTGCGATACCACGTGCCGTCATGGTCGCGTTCAACCCCTCCCCCTTTGCATTCCAGAAACAACATTCCGTGTCTTGGATGCAAAATGATGAAGTCGACTTCACCCTGTTCGGCGAACTCGGCGGCGATGAACGGCATCGCGCAGTAGACAAAATATTCGTCGGACAGATGGTTTTTCAACGCGGCAAAAAGCGCCCGCTCCGACTTGGTGGCCGAGACATCCGGCGGGATCTCACTGGGAAAAACGTGCGCCATCAGCTGAACACGATCGCGGATTTTTGCTCAAGACTGACCCGGGTGACTTCCCAGAGCGAAAGGAAAACAGTGTTCTCTCGGAAGAATGGATGGTCGTCTTCGATGGCGTAGATTCGTGCTGCTTCGGTATCGGGAAGGGCGTCGCTCTCCAAATTGATTTCCAAAAGCGGCGCGATTTTCGCGAGCTCACGTTTCAGCGCAAAGCTTGAACCGAGCATCGACCCGGGTACCCGGTCATCAAAAATGGGCTCTTCAAAATCGACCGGAACATAATAGCCCTCGGCGTCGGAGTGGCAGAGCAGGTGGCTTCGGAAGTCCAACGCGACCGTTTCTATCAAGCGGTCGTCGTCTTCCGAAATCTCTCGCGCCGAAGGTGGAACTTCCACGCCCGGATGTTCGTTTTGCCAGGCGTAGGCACGACGAAGAAAGTGGATCCACGAGTAAGGAAAGCTGCTCAAATGAGGACGCAGGCTCGCGCTGAAGACTTCGGGCTCCTCCCAAATGGGGCATTGGTTATCCTTGAGCACCGTCACAACCCGAGCCAAGGCTTGCTTGGCCCAGTCGTATCCTTCGGTGTCGTGCAATTTCATGTCGGCTAAGTATCCGACGTTCAATGCCAAGCCCATAGGGTCTCTCCATCGGTGTAGTAATAATCTTAACGAAGTACGCGGACGGCGTACTATTGTGTTGTGACTTCCATCACTGCTCTAACCACCGAACACATGTCGGGGACCTTGTTACAGATGCTGTCGGCCAGCTCCTCGACGCTCTGGTTGGTCTCGGTGGGCCAGTCCTTTGATATCTTGATGAGCATGGCGCAGCCGACATCATTTTGCTTCCCGCACGCCAATGCCGCAGCGCTCCACGCTTCCACGCGGTTAGGAAACATGGCCGGCAGATCGCGGTCATTTTCGAAGTAGGCGTTCTGGGCGAGCCGGCCGCATGCGTAGGTATCGTTGAATTTTGAACACGTATTTTTCATGACGGATGCGTTCAGCGCGGTGTCCATGATCCATGGTGTGTATCCACTATCTGCCATCCAAATCGCCGCATAGGTTTGGCAGGCAGGTGCGTAAATATCGGGCGGCGAGGCATAACAGGCCCGTTTCGCGATTTCACGTGATTCATCCACAGACAGGCTCTGAATGGAGAGTCTAAACCAACATGCCTGCTCACTTCCCAGGGCACACCCGATCTTCAGATACTCATCAGCGAGCTTGGTGTCTTTTGATACGCCGACTTGACGGTCCACGGCCGCATTAGCTCCGTGGATACATGCGCGGGAATCCCCGCTCCGACATGCCGTTCCAAACGTTTCTTCAAGGATCTTCGGATCCAAAGGAGCCGCCCGCCATTCGCGCATGTTTTGGATCACAAGCTCAGTGCCCCACGCGCCGCAAGCTGCCGCATCGCCCGCCTCACATCTCGTCTGGGCGCTATCGAGCCCCGCTCCCTTTCCGTCGGCTTCCTCGCGTTTCGTGGTGGCGGCTGAGGCAGAATGGAACGTAGCCTTGCTAGTGTCACATGCGCCGGGCAGGCCAGCTTTACACGCGGTATCGGTCGGCATGTTTGCCGGCTTCATCAGCAACCAACCCGCACACGCGTCAAGGTCTCCTTTGGCGCAATGGGCCCCGATTGTCTGGACCAACTCTGCCGAGAACCTTGGCGAGAAATCCTCACCATGAATGTAGGCGCGCGCCAGGCATGCCGTTCCGCCTTCTTTCTCGCAACGAGTCGTAAGTTCGGCTCGCCAGTCGCGATAGGTCACGAATTCAATCGCCCAGGACTGCCCGGAATACGCGATTTGTCTGCAAGCGACGTGCTGGTTGTCGTCGCACATCTTCTGAAGCAGCGTCCGTCCTGCAATCATCTCTTCGACCGAGCCAGGCTCACGAAATTGCCTTATTCCGAACTGGCCGCATGCTTCGATGTCGACCTTGAAGTCGTTGCAATTCGATTCGAATCGCGCCTTGAGCATTGAGCTTCGAATGGAATCGACTTCTGAGACGGTGAAGGCGAGGGCGCCGAGCGCCGCAAGGACCGCCGCAGCGCTCAACATGAACGAGCTGCAGCCTTTCTTTTTTGCCTCGAGATTCATGACCGCCCTTTAGCTTCGATATTTTGACTCATCGTGCCCATTGGGGGGCTCGAAGGTCTTGGGTTCCAGCACTGGCGCCATACAGCACTGACGACTATCGTGTTTGGATGAGGATAATAGATGACTTTAAACCCGTTGTGTCCTCTTTGTGAAGGCGCGCTCTAGTCGAAGAAAAACGGGTACTCGACCCTCAAAACTTCGCCGTCACGTGAAGCATCGAAGGTTCGACCTTGAATTCGATCGACGATACATTCCGCTAATCCGACGACGCCTTCGAATCCGATGATTGGGTCGACAACAGCATTTTGAACTACGGCCGTTCCGCCACTGGCATTCAGGTCGTACGAAACCACGAGGCGGCCCTTGGCCCTCGGAATGATTCTGCGCGCGGCCTCAACACAAAACTCGACATCTGGACGAATCAGTTCGATTGAGGCCTTGCGGTCGAAAGGCGTGACCCTTTTATCCATCGGCATCGGTGCATCTAGAATCTCTTTAATACGCGCGGCCTCTTTTGGCGACTCAACAGCCATCCATCGTTTGTCGCCCAGAACCTTCTGATTTTCGGGGTCGTTCCACGTGCCATGATCCGATGTGGTTCCGGTGATTTCTACCGTGACGTGGTCTGGAGTATCCGCGTCAGGTGGTATTATTATCACCGGAGAGGAATCCTTGGGTGCGACCCGCGTTTGAGCTTCTTTGCTTCGCGAACGTCTGTCAGCTTCGGTTGCCTCCCGATCAAGGTAGACCGGGCGAGCATTGGACTTTGGCGAATATTCTTGTCCCTGGCCGCCATCAAGGCGCTCTTGCCAGGTTGTACGGACTGTTCCCGGGGCCATATAGCTCCACCAAATCACACCGAAGATTCCAATGGAGAAGGCGATGGAAGTAATCAGGACTTTTCGGCGTTGATCCACTGAGGAGGCTCCATGTCGCAAAATAACGTCGTTGACTCGGTAGAATGGTTGCTCGCCAAAGCAGATGCGCTGATGGCTCGTCGTGATCCGGCCGCAGAGGGTTATTGGACTCGTTTGTTGAACGAGCCCGAGTTGGACGAGGTTACGCGCACCCACGTGCACACGCAATTAGGGGTCGCGCTCTTCCGACGCGGAGCGATTGAAGATGCCGAGGCGGAATTTGGCCTGGCATTGGAGCTCGGCGCGTCGCCCGCGTTCATATCTTACGCGCGTGGTCACTGTGCACTGGCCAGGAACTCAAGTGTCTCGGTTCTTCAATTCTTACGGGCGTTTGTGGAATGTTCAGATCCAACGGATGAACCTGAATATTTGCGCAGTTTGTCGGTGTCTTTGCGCGAACTGGGATTGAATGATTCCGCATTGGTCGTGTTGATGGGGGCGCTGGAACGCGCCCCAAATCATCCATCTATCCTCGAGGCTCTCGGCATTCAGTACGAGCGAATGGAGCGGTGGGTCGATGCCATTCAGGCTCGTGATACGTTGATTGAGTTGCTGAAGTCGAATCTTCCCGTGCAGTTTAGGAATGAACCCGCGCTCGATACGACCTCGATCGCCCCTTCTAAGGCCGAAGAGGATGTCCGGGCGATCAGCGATCGCCTACGTCGGGCCTTCATGATTGTGATGCCCGATGATGAGTTTCTGGCGTCCGATCAGGCAATGAGTCGTACGAACCTTCCGGCTGGCCTTCATACTTTGGTGTCTCATTTGGCTGCGCGTAAGGACCCTGAGTCGCTGCTCCAGGTGGCCGCGCGGTTCTGGGCGCTCGCCCGGCACGACGGTTTGGACGAACATCTGTCTCCCTATGTCATCGCGGCCACGATTCAGTGGCTTACCGAACGGGCGACTTGGAGGGTGCGGACAAGCGATGCCGGGTTAAAGGCAGCATACGGAGTGGATGCCGACCAGATCAGGGCCTCGGCGCGACTACTATTGAGTCGTTTTGATACGCCAATACTCCCCATGAGTAAGTTGGTGGGAATGCTCCCTGCAGCGGAAGGTCGAGAGGTCGAAAAGTTGATCCAGGCGGTGCTTCTCGGAGTTCAGCTTAAAGAGCTCGACGGAGCGAGGACGCTTTTGTGATCAGGTAGCTCTGCCTGCCAAAAACGTGGCAAGGCATTTTGTGTCCCAGATCTCGTCGGGCGTCGCTAAAAAGGGGTCGGTATCCAGCACGCAGAAGTCCGCAAAAAAACCGGTATCAAGTCGTCCGACATGGTTTTCGGCAAACCCGGCAAACGCTGCGTCGGTGGTGTAGAGGCTCAGTGCTTCGTGTCGGCTCAGGCATTGTTCCACGTGAAACACTTGCCCACCGGCGTGTTTACGGGTCATCGCTACAGAAATCCCATGCCATGGATTGGGGTCTTCAATTGGAAAATCGCTCCCACCTGAAAGCCGAGTCCCGGCGGCAAGATCTTTCCAGCGGAAAAGACGGCGGAGTTGTTCTGGGCTCAAAGCTTCTTCAATCCAAGCCGCATCGCTGAAAAGATGAATGGGTTGAAGACTCGCGATCACTCCCAGTTCTTCGAATCGGTCCAGATTTCGGTCGTCGAGCATTTGCGCATGTTCAAGTCGTGGCCGTGTTTTAAAACGATCCGCGGCCGAGATCTTTTCGAATGCATCCAAAACATTTTGGGCACCCCTGTCGCCAATCGCGTGGACAGCGACTTGCCAACCCAGCGCAGCGTATCGAGGGATGTCTCGGTTCATCGTTTCTGGGGTTTCCACAACTAAACCGCTGTGTTCAACATCTTTGTAATCATCCAGAAGTGCTGCCCCGCGCGAGCCCATCGCACCGTCGGCAAAAAACTTGATCCCTCGCGCTGAAATCCAATCGTCGGACCACGGACCACGATCGAGAAGCATTTGCAGAGTCGGGTCGTTGCAGTCGAAGAGCAGGTGAAGCCGCAGGCCCAGTTCGTTTGAGTCCCGAAGGCGTTCCAACATCTTCAGTCGGTCCATCGGCATCCAAGCCTTATGCGCGCCGGTGATGCCGAAACTTCTTAAGAGTCGGGCCGTTTCAAGATACGTCGCGAGGTCGTCGACCTCGGTCACTGGCGGCATGACTGCTTCTATAGGTTTCATCCCCTCATCAACTAAACATCCGTTGAGTTGCCCGGTCGGTTTTCCGCCTACTCGCCAGGCCTCGCCGCCCGGCGGTGGGGTCCATGAGTCCGAAATCGCAGCCCTCCTGAGAGCTTCCGAGTTGACCCAACATGCGTGTCCGTCAATTCTACGAAGGCTCACAGGGGTGGCAGGAAACAGGTCATCGAGCACCTCACGAGATAATTCTCGACCATCCGACCAGTTGTTTTGGTCCCAATCGGTGCCTAAAACCCAACCGCCCACCGGACGAGCCCCGGCGAGTCGCCCGTACACTTCTTGGGTAGACTTAGCGGCTCTGAGACTGACTGAACCTGCACGGAGGCCAAGCCCCCAAAGATGGATATGAGAATCGATCAAACCAGGCATGACGCATCGACCTTCGGGCCGTTCCGTCCGATCGACGGGACCTAATTTTGCCTGCTCTCCAACAGCCACCACTCTGGCTTCGTCGATTAAGAGGCAGTCCGTCTTGGTGCCGTCGGGCCCAAGGTAAACACAGGGGTGTTCGATTCGTATTCGCATTACTCGACCTCGGGAGTCATGGGGCCAAGCCCACCGTACGTGCTCCGCTGTGCGGGCGTGATCAATCGTTGTTTTGCGACGTCGCCGTAGACCTCGGCGCCCTTGGTGGCTGTGCGAGAATAGCTATTTAAATCAACGGTATAGAGCCCAAATCTGGGTAGGTATCCCTCGGCCCACTCGAAGTTATCCATCAGGCTCCAGTGGTAGTAGCCGCGGACGTCCACTCCTTCCTGAATCGCGCGATCAATTTGTTCTAGCGTCCTCACGATGTTCTCGGCCCGTCGTTCACCGACGTTCGTGGCGATGCCGGCCTCGGTTACGACCAATGGCAATGCGGGGTAGCGGTCACCCATCGTCTTCAGAACGTTATAAAGACCGGGCTCATAATATTCGTAGCCCATGGTGGGCACCCATTTTGTTTCATCCTCGCGCTCAAGGCACGAGCCGAGGTCAAACCGATCAAAACAGAATATTAAATTTAGTCTTGGGATTAAAGGAGGGGTCGCGGATACACCGGTTCGGAAATAGTATTGGACTCCAAGCCAGTCTAGTTTGCCTTTCCAATCCGGATGTTCTTCGTCAGGGTTTCCGTCTAAGTCTTTATCAAAATTGCCGTTTTTAATGCTGTCGATGTAAAGATAATGATAGATGTACTCAATTCTATCGCGTGCCGCGATATCTTCCGGGTTGTCGCTGATCGAGCCCATACGCGTGGGAACCAGGTCGATCACCGAAAGACTCAGACCAATGTCAGCGGCGATTCCGTCGCCGTCTGCATCAATCAAATCGTTGGCTTTGATCGCGTCGTAGATCGCAATATGTGCTCGTAAATAGTTTCGGTAGATATCTACCAACGCCTCGAAATCCGTTAGCAAATAGCTGCGACCCGGCGGAAACAAACCGATGCCGTACGAGGCCAATAAGTAGTTGATCGGTTCGTTCAGAGTGCACCACTCATCAACCCTATCGCCATACCGTTTAGCCAGTAATGCTGCGTGCTCTGCAAGTTCTTCGATAATGGCTTCGGCCCCCACAGGGTGGGCCCAACCGCAGAGGTTTTGGTCGGTTATTGGTGTTTCAGCGTCGCACTCATCTTGCCTGAAATCATCGACCCAAATCGGACTAGAAAAGTGATGAACGGTGATCATCGGCGTGACGCCGACCTGTTTTAATTTGTCGATTATTTCCGAATAATGCGCCAGTTCGGCTTCGTCGATTTGGTTACGCTGGGGTTCTATTCGTGACCACTCCACGGTAAATCGATAGGCGTCTAAATTAGTATTTTTAATTAAATCGACGTCTTTGAGCGCATTTGAATATCCCCGCACCGCGTCGCCCACAAAGGCTTCGCCTTTGCCAAAACCACCGTCGTCTTCCGGAAGTGTCCAGAAATACCAGTCGTTACTTTTGAGTCCGTCTTCGATTTGGGCGCCAGCTGTGGCTGCGCCGAACCTGAAACTTCGCTTACCTTCCGGTTTCGTAAGACTTCCGAGGGCTCCAAATTGGATCGGTTCCGGGAGTACCACGGCGCTGTCGACCCCTGTGTCCGCCACCAAAGCGGCGGTGGGCTTTTTGTCGTCTGAGCACGCGCAGAAGAACAAGAACAGAAGCGGCAAGTATTTCAAATGAACCTCAGAGGTCAGTATGGCCTTCGATGGTCGGTTGAGAAGACCAACGATACGCCTCGGGTACATCTGATGGATGAAGACCCCAGAGCCGGTTCGTCAAGCATACCGGCGCGCCGCCACCTTTTCCAAAGAGTTCGTTAAAGGACAGTTTAACGACCTCAAGTTCAAGCAACCGGAAAGCCTCTTCGGCCACGTCCGAGACTGTGTCACTGGCAAGAATCGTGTTTCCGACCTGAAGCGAATTTGTATCGTAACCGCGCGATTCTTCGGCACTGATCCGTACGATATCCACTGACGGCGCAAATCGCTGAAGGCGTTCTAGCTCGCCGGGCATCAAGGCATCCGGACAAACCAACATAAGCTCGCGCAATCGGTGGCCTGGCTCGCCAAGGCGAGCAGGGTAAGCGTTTCGGTACACATTCAGGAATGTGTTGCCGTGAAACCACGGGTCGGCATGGAAATGGATTTGGATATGCCTTTGGCTCAGGCGCCACGCGACCTGTTGATAAGCTTTCGCCTCTGTGCGCCCAAACTTCCCGCTACCAAAGGTGTGGATGGCCGCGGCCCCTCCCAGAATCCGAATACAGTCGCCCTGTGCCTCCCAGATTGCAGTGGGCCGTTCGGTCGTACAGTCCAGTTGTTGTTCAACAAAAAGCCCCAGCCAATGCGCCTCATCGCGGCGATGAAGGGCGCTCATACGTGGCAAGATGAAGTGATGTTTGGGGCCCCTCAGGAAGAACTCGCCGGCTTCAGCTGTGTAAGGCAGGCCAGTGAGGTTCAACTTTGGATTGGGAGGAACCACAACAACTTCGCCACCGGCAGCGACAATCGCGTCGGCCAACTGCATCCACTCTTGGCGCGCGGCTAGCGGGTCGGGCGCGTCAGCATCCTGAGAGTTTCGATTCGAGCGTCCTCGAATCGTCCAGTCTTTGCGTGGCGGGCTCATCAAGAAAACGGGTGATTCGTCTAACATCTACTCACTCCACCACAATCCCGGAGAGGCCTTCTTCGGGTTCTGGGAACTGCATTTTGAGAGATTCCAGCGTTTCGCGAACGATCGTGCTGATCGCGTAGTTTCGATACCATTTACGGTCCGCCGGAATCACATACCACGGGGCGTCTTTGGTCGAAGTCTCTTGAATCGCTTCTTCATAGGCGGCCTGATAATCATCCCAATGCAGACGTTCTGTGAGGTCGCCTTTTTCGAATTTCCAGAGGCGCGTGGGATCCGAAAGGCGAGCCTCAAGCCGCTCTTTTTGTTCGTCTTTCGAAATATGCAGCATGAATTTCAAAATGGTCGTGTCTTCGTCGACCAAAAGAGATTCCCAGTTTCGGATATGGTCGTATCGTCTGCGCCATTTTTCTTCTGGGACGATGTCATGAACGCGCACCACAAGGACGTCTTCGTAGTGGCTACGGTTGAAGATCTGAATATGGCCTTTTGACGGGGAGTGCGCATGAATACGCCACAAGAAGTCGTGCGAAAGCTCGGTGACGGTCGGCCGTTTGAACGATTGAATTCGGACACCTTGAGGGTTTAGCGGTCCAAATACTTTGCGAATGGTGCTGTCTTTTCCGCCTGTATCGGTGGCCTGCAGCACCACTAGAACCTTGTGTTTGTGCTCGGCATACATCAGGAACTGAAGTTCTTTAAGCTTGAGCAGGTTCTCTTCGGTAATCCGTTCGGCCGTTTCACGGTCGATTTTTTTACCCTTCACATCGGTCGATCCCTTCGTGGGAACGTCGCTGAGTTTGAATTTTTTGCCGTCGGCTCTAAGCCACTTCGTCGATTTCATGATGACCCCTTTTTCCGGAATGAGTGCCCCAACTCAAGACTCGGCGACCCCTTTTTGAATCTTGTTGTTATTTCGTACCAGACGTTGGCAGCGGTCGATAGCGGCTAGTGGACCTAATTGCTGAAATCACAGCTACCGTTGGCACACTCGACGGGGACTTCGATTTTGGGTGCGCCAGCCCAAACCGACTGTACAAATGACAGGATCTGGCTGCGGGCTGCGACGCCAGCGGGGGCGTCCTTGGCCCCGAATCCGTGAATATCCAACGCGTCGTCGCTCGAGACTTTGTACTGGGTGATGCCGGTGACCCCAATCGCTTCGTCCGCGCTTTGCAGGTCAACGATCGGTAGCAACACCTCGCCGATGTGCACCGCGTTGAGCGCGCTGGCGACCATATTTGTTCCGGCGTTGGGCAGGATGGGGTCGCCAATGCTTTCTTGAATCAGCGCAATATACCCGTCGGGAATGGGGTAGGCGCCGCCGTCGATTGGGTCCCAAAGCAGTTGGGCAATCGCGATGCCGTGGATGACTTCAAAACGTGTCGGATAGTTTCGCTTGAGGATCAGTTCAAAGAACTTGTAGGTCTCAGAATCCGGGATCCAGTGGGTCCAAGCGGCGCCAGGAACATTCAGCACCGCATGATTTATTACGGGATTTGTGAGTGTGTATACAAAACCCAATGTGCCGCCCATCGATCCGCCGGTCCATATTGGGATGTTCATATCAGGTCGTCGACCCGCGGCCGGGTTCACCGTGCCGTTGATTTCGTTGGTCGACACCAGGTCTCCGATGACTCCGTCGAGCGCTTCTTGAATCGCGGCGCCGTGAGCCAGGGCCACAAGCAATCGTGATGTGGATTTCCAGCTACCTTTGAGCAACACATTGACGCCGATCGCGGTCAGGGGCAGTTCGGCGTCAGTCCAGCCGGTCCACTCAAGGCTCACTTTTCCAACGCCGAGGCCGGCCAATGTGGTGTCGAAAGCTGGATCGTTTAGCTGCCCGCCCGTTCCGTGCCCATACATCACGGCGTGGTAATCACCTGTCCCGGTTGGGACCAAGACTCGAAACGGCGAGCTCGTGGTGCCTTGAACAGTCGGCCCAGTAGGGTTCAACGATTCTTCGATGAGGAAGTCCGGAAGACCTTCTAATCGCCCTTCAACGATCAGTGCGATATCCCCGTTGGTGGGGACAAACACCTTGTCGACGACCACGCTCACCGTGCCGGCTTTTACGGCCTGAACCGAGGTTTGCATCATCGCCGGTAGAAAGGCCTGAAGATTTGTGGCCGAGCGAGTGGTGAAGTCCCAGACCTTCAGTATTTTTGAAGGATCCAGATTTTGATCGGCCAAGAATGCCCGCGTCGGAGCGTGGTAGGCCCGTATCGAGATTTCCTCGCTGGTTGTTGGGTCACTCAAGCCTAACGCTGCTTTGGTAAAAGGATCTGGCGTCAGAGGCAGAGTACTTTTGAGGGTGTCGTTTACGACGACGACATAATCTGTGCCGTGTCGCAACGGGCGTAACGGATGCGCCACCAACAACGATTGGGTGACGCCATCCACAACGCGTTTTTCGACGAGAATTCGCAGCGGCACTTCTTCGCCATAATTGGGGCCGGCTTGCGACAGGCGTAGCTGGATCGCTCCACCGTATGGGCCGCCCAACGTGGCCAAATCAAGGTCGCCTTCGAATGCGACGGTCATCGTGCTCAGGGTTGAAAAACCGTCTGAATAGTTAAGCGCATCAACAGTGTCGCCGGGAGCCTGTGTGTCGACCTGCACTGCGACGCGAATACCTGTGTCGGTCGAATCGGCGACGGCAAACGAGTTGTTGGGCCACGGAGAAACGCATAAATATGCGTCCATCGGGTCGCATTTTAGGTGACGTGGACTTCTCTCGCCGGGCAGGCGGTCGGTTATAGATTCGGCGTCGGGTGCCGTGTCGGAGGATTCAACGTCGGTCGCGACATCCGAATCCATGCCGGCATCAACAAAGACTTCAGACGTGCTGTCGTCGCAGGCTGCCAGAAGTAAAACCACCCAGATTAAAAACGTTCTCATTGCTCGACTCCGTTCAACTACTTGGAGCACCTTGAGTAACTCATCAGAAAAATCTGCTCAGTCCGTGAGTGAACAGTCGTCGTTGCAAAAACCAAGGCCAGGCGTCGGAGCCAGGGCGGGAGCGCAATATTGGGTGTCGCGGCAACCTGCGGCGTTAGCCATGTCGCAATAGCGTCTGCACACCCCTTGGACACATGCGTACGCGGGTTCGCAGACCTTACCCGAAGTGCCGATACAGCTTTCACCTTCGGTGGCCACGGGGAGTTGGGAGGGCTGTGAGCACACGCGTTCGAAGGAACTCATCGAGATTGCGCGCACCGTGCAGTTCAGTCCGGGGGCGCATCCAGTTTGCGCCACGGGGTCACACGACCCACCGATCGATCCGCCTGGATTGGCGCAGTAGATTCCCGCCTGTATACAGGCCCCGGCACGCTTCACGTAGCCACTTCTGCACTCGAAACCGCATCCGGTCGCAGTGCAAATGGACATGCTGAATTCGGGGGGCGTAGGACAAGCCGCGCAGTCGTCACCACAGGCCTCGATCGAAGTGGCTTCCACACAAGCGTCGTCGCGAAGGCTTGGATTCGAGCAGTAGTTTTGGACACCAGCACATCGACAAACGCCGGCATTGCACGTGGCTCCAGCTCCGCAATCGTTGTCGTTCACACAGGCGCCGCACTGCCCGCGATAATCACAGACTTGGCCACGGGAACAACCTTCCGTGGCACAGAGCCCGGAAATCTCGCATTCATTCGTGGTCGGTTCGCAGTATTCGTTGGCCAAACATCCCTCGAGTGCACAGCCTGTAACCACGACGACGTCATCGACTACATCTTCAACAACGTCCGCGGAAATATCGGACTGCACGTCGCTGAGGTCGGTATCCGGTATCAAAATATCGGCATCGAGATCCACGACTTCTGAGTCTTGAGCGACATCCATCGAGGCGTCGATCCCGGCGTCCACACCGGTGCGGAAGGTGATTTGTTCGACATCGTCGAACAAAGAACATCCTGAGACCAAAACGCTTAAGAGAAGGAGAGCTTTCATGATGAGCAAACTACCACATTACGCTCAGCGGATGAAAAGCCAGACCGAGTAAGTGATATACAAAAGAACAAAGAGCACGCCTTCGCTACGTGCGATGCGTTTGCCCGACCACATGACTGGCCACACGATTAGCGTGACACCGAGCATCACCCAAAGGTCGTAGGTCACCGCATCGGGGCTGACCTGAATGGGTTTGATGCACGAAACGATGCCGATGACGCTCAAGATGTTGAAGACGTTTGAGCCGACTACGTTGCCCACGGCGATATCGGACTCACCACGCAGGGCCGCAACGATGCTGGTCGCGAGCTCGGGAAGACTGGTTCCGATGGCGACGATTGTGATGCCGATCACCAGTTGCGAAATGCCCACGCTCGACGCGATCACGACCGCAGAGTCGACCATGAGTTTGGCCCCGGCAGTAAGCCCGATAATCCCGATCACCACACGGGCCATGTCCTTGGTATTGGATTTGGATGCTGGCTCGTCGCTCTCCAACGCTCCCAGGTCATCTAGGTCCTGCAACATGCCGAGCGTCGCCGCCTGTTCTTTGCCAGAGCGGATGACGTTGCGCGCCATCACACCCATATAGCCTAGGTATGCGACCATGCAGCCGACCAGCATCGCACCGTCGATGCGCGAAATCTCGCCATCAAAACATAAGCCCACCATCAACAAGGATGCGGCGAGCATCACGGGATACTCGCGACGAATCACGTCGTTTGAGACCGTGATTGGGCGAATAATCGCAGAGATCCCTAGAATTAACGCCAGGTTCGCGATGTTGGACCCTAGAATATTGCCCACAGAAATCGCATCGCTGCCCGACTGAACGGCCGCCAGGGACACCACGAGCTCAGGGGCGCTGGTGCCGAACGCCACAACGGTAAGGCCGACTATGAGAGGCGTGACCCCTAGACGCAACGCCATCGCACTTGCGCCTTGCACGAGTGTTTCGGCGGCGAAATACAAGATAACGAGGCCAACCAAGAACATCGCTATTTCAAGGAACATCTTTACTCCATCTACGTACTCGCAGATTTCCTACTCGTTCACACCTAGCGCGTCAAAGGTGGCAGACACGATGAGACCGCTTCTTGTACTGCGGGTCCGAGAACGCTATCCTCGCGCGGTAAACGTTTATGGGTTCGATATGATGCACAAGAAAACGTGGTTGGCGCTTCTGGCTGCCGGCCTTCTCGCAGCTTGCGGAAGCGACGAAAGTCCCAGCAATAACACGAATAATATGCCTGACTCGGGAACAACCGAGGACGTCGGGCAACCCGATATGGCCGCCGAGGACACAGGAGTTGACGCTGCTCCTGACCTTCCCACGGTTGTGGTGCCGACAGGCGTCGAGCGACTGCCCGTAGGGTTTTCGGTGCTGCCTCCGATCCCTTCATCCTGTGATGACCCGAATTCGTTGCAACGTGTTCCGTTCATCTTTACCAGCAACGACGTTGTGCCCATCGTGGCGGGCGACCTCGTTTTTGGCCGCGAGATGCTGCCGAATTCGTCCGTCGACACGGGTTCCATCGCGTTCCGACGTCCACGAGTGTCGGTGCCAGGAACCTCATGTGTTGTGGATGCCGATTGCGATAATGGATTCCATTGCGCATCCGGTGGTCTTTTTGGTGCACCACAACAGTGCACGCTCCAGACCGGGGTCGAGCTGATTCCAAACACGGTTCGGAATGATTTTGATTCAGGGCTTGGCGACCGCAAACAGATTGTGGGTGTCATGATCGAAAACACCGCCATGCTCGAAGGCCGATTGCCTTTGGATTCTGGCGCGTTGTTTGACGATGGCGCCAAGGACATCCTGATCAATACAGCTAGGGCGTCAGATGCTGCACGTGTTCATCGTGAGGCGATTAAATCGTTCATGGTAGGACTTGCCAGCGTTGCGTCGCCCCAAAACACCCAAGTGGGTGTCTGGTGGTTCGCCGGAAAGGTGCCCGCAGAGACTCGGCCTTTGATCTCGCCCATCGAGCTGCAAGATCATTTTGTGAACGACCTCTCGATCGGCGAATCCCTGATCGACACGATGCCTGACCCGTCTCCAAAACCGTCGAATCTTTACCAAGCGCTGATGCGCGTGGTCTCGACCGATTTTGGGCTCGCCAAATATGCTGAACACGAAAAATTTCTGTACGTCTTTACTGACGGACCGAACGAAGTTTATGACGCTGACGCGACCTATTCGAAGGTTGTCGATGAGCTTCAGGCCAAGGGAATTCACCTTGTGATCGTGCATTTAGATGTTCAGGTCGACCCGACGTTGATTCGTGACCTGCCAACAATTTATGGCGGAAACACAGCGTGTCAGGCCGATCCAGCATGTGGCGCCCGGAGTTGTGCCACCAATTCCGATTGCCAAAACTACGAGACCTGTCGTCAGGCAAGCGTTTATGGCGCGACGGCCGCAGATCCGACCACGATGACCGCTGAGCAGTATTGTATGCCAACCTACGTCGATGGCCGCATCGGACCGATCGACCAGTTTGCCGACCTCGCCTGTCGAACAGGCGGCAACTACATCTACGTGACTGACCCTGAACAAATGCGTTCTTACTGGCGAATTCTTCCGTCACAGATTGACGGACAATGGTCTGTCGAAGCAGACTTCTCGCTCCTTTCCGACCCGGACGTTCCACCAGGATTTTACCAATTCTCGTCGGTCGTTTTGGGATTGCTAGGAGGCCGAGACCTCTCGGCGACATTGACCGGACCGCCCAATAATACATCCATCGAAAACCGCCCGCTTCTGCGCCTCGGACGCGTGCGTAACTAGTAATCTGATCGATTCGAGCACATTTCATGAATCAAGATAATGACCTGGGGCCTGACGGCCCCATTCTTCGTCGCAAGACGGCCGAAGAGGCACCAGCCTCTGCCCCCAAAGCTCAGATCAAAGCAGCTCCAAAAGCTCCAGAGGTCAGTTTTCGCGGAGCGGCACCAGTGCCCACAACTTTGTCCTCACCGACGCCGGCTCAACCGGCCGCGCCGGTGGCCACAATGGCTTTCGACACCTCGGGCTCGACCGACGACTTCGCTGCGATGCTGGAAGCCTCGGGCAATATGCCCGTGCGTGTTCGTTATGCAGTGGGCGACAAAGTTTCTGGCTTGGTCGTAACGATCGGACCGCGTGGCGTTCATATTGAACTTCCGGGCCAGGTTTCGGGCGTGGCGAATGCTGATGACCTTGGCGACGTCAAATTGGGCGACACGGTCGACCTTTTTGTGATCGACACCAACAAAGGCATCAGCCTTGGAACCTCGTTGTCGATGGGCGGCGGCTCGATTGAGCTGCTTGAGCAGGCCCTGTCGAGTGGCGCGCCTGTTTCAGGCCGTGTGACGGGCAAAAACAAGGGCGGATACGAAATCGACCTTAACGGTGCGAAGGCGTTTTGCCCGGTTTCTCAGATCGACGCGGGATTTGTTGAAGATCTCGATGTTCATCTGGAAAAGACCTACGAATTCAAGGTCACCGATATCCGAGAGAACGGCCGAAACATCATCGTCAGCCGCGCTGCGTTGATGGAAGAAGCCAAGGCCGCTCGTGCCAAGGAAATCGTCGATACCCTCAAGCCGGGCGCCTTAATGCAAGGCAAAGTCACACGGCTCGCCGATTTCGGTGCCTTTGTGGATCTGGGCGGAATCGATGGTCTTGTTCACATCTCGGAACTCGGATTCCGTCGTGTCGAACACCCCTCGGAAGTCGTGGCAGTGGGCGACGAGCTCACCGTCAAGATCAAGAGCATGGATCAGACCGACAAGGGCCTGCGCATCAGCCTCTCGGTCAAAGACGCTATGGCTGACCCTTGGGAAACAGGTCTGAACGCGTATTTCGAGGGCCAGAAGATCCGCGGAACCGTGGTTCGAGTCGAATCCTTCGGTGCTTTTGTCGAGCTCACACCTGGTCTTGAGGGCCTTGTTCACGTGTCAGAAATGGCATGGGAGCACGTCAAGCGTCCTGCTGATTTCGCAAGCGTTGGCGATAAAGTCCAAGTCGAAATCCAGTCAATCGACAAAGAACGCCGCCGAATCTCGCTGAGCATGAAGGCCTCGGCCGAAGATCCTTGGGACACCATCCAAGATCGATTCGCGCTGGGTTCTGAAGTCACTGGAACCGTCGAAAACGTCGAAGATTTCGGTGTATTTGTCGACCTCAGTGGGATCACCGCTCTGATTCCACGAAGCGAATTGGACCTTCCAAAAGACGCCACCGCTCACCGCAGTTTCAAACGTGGTGACCAAGTGACAGCTCGCGTCCTTTCGATCGACAAAGAACGTCGTCGAATCGCGCTGACCAAGCGCTCAGCCGAGGCCGTTGCTGAACAACAGGCCGAAGCGACAGCTCCTCGCGAGTACTCCGAATCTGCAACCGGATTTGGGACGCTTGGCGACTTGCTTAAAGCACGTCAGAACAAGAAATAATGTTCCTTCCTTTGGCCATTGCCACCGCCGCTCTTGGCGGTGGCGTGACCCTCTGGGCAATCTACCGGTCGATGATCGACCGCCGTCATGCCCGGACCTTCCGCCAAAAATCGATCGATGCAGCAACACCTGAAACAGCGGTCTCTCTCGAAGCGTTGTTTGCCGCTGAGCTCGAACTAGTGCGCTTTTGCACCAGCTTGAAGGGACAGGACTGGGTGGTTGGCCGGCGTTTGATTCACGCTGCCGAAGTGGTGGTTCATGGCGGGCTGGATGAACCCGATGTAGCTCGGGTGACGCTTGAACAGGCGCTCACCGATAGCCGTGCCGGAAACTTCGAAAACGCGTGGGCCAAGTTGACCCTCTGATTCTGTCATCCGGCTGCTCACTGCTGTGAACAAAAAAGCCCCGCGTTTCCGCGAGGCTTAAAAACTGACGAGGCTCAAAGCCCCGCACAGACGTCTTAACGTCGTCGACGGCGAATGAGCCCCACAAGGCCGATGAGTCCAAGGGCGAGCCAGCCTTGCTGACCACCGACGGTGTTACAGCCGTCATCGTCGCCACTTCCACCGGTATCCGGCTCTTTAACAATATCATCACTGAGGGTCAGCGTGATGTTGGTCGCAGTGGGCGGAATCGTCACCTTGGTTTCGTCAGCGCCGCCGTATTGAGTCCAGACTTCACCTGTATCTAAACGCTCGTTGTCGTTGGTGTCGATGAAGGCAATCACGTTGTAGACACCTTCTTTGATTTCCGTGATGGCGAACGCGCCGGGATCGGTAAGGATCACCGAGCGTTTTTCGAATTCTTGGTCTTCGGCTGTGAACGCCTGAACGTAGATTTTGCCGGAAGTCGTTCCGGTGTAAATCACCTCGCCCGCAAGAGTGTAGGAGTTTTCGTCGAAGTCCAACAACGTCACAGTCTGTGTCGATGGTGGGTTCAACGTGTAGGCGCCATCCTTGATCGTTACGATCAAGTCTTCTTCGCCTTCCACTTCGCCATCTATAATGGGCTGAATCGTAAGCTGTGCTGAGAGCGATCCGGCGGGGATATCTACGTAAGCCGGAAGCTGCTCGTAGTCGGTGCCGTTCACGGCATCGCCTGAGTACTCGAGCTCGACTCGAAGTACAGCGTCCAGATTTCCGCGACGACGAACTTCCATGATGATCGGCTCCGTTGCCGTTTCAGCCCATGTCGAGAAGTCTTCATTCATGAGCAAGCTGACGGTTGTTCCACCGGCTGGTGCGATCGGGCTGTAGGCAGCATCAGGGATGATTTCTTCAGGTTGAGTCGCGCTGACCCAAGAGAACGAAATCTCGCCGCCTCCACCGCCGTTGAAGTACTCGATCCACACTGGATAGGCCTGGCCCGCTTGCAAGGTAATGTTGCCAGTATGGGTTTCCGGGCCGTGATAGTTGGCATCGTCGATAATCAGCTGGTCGTTGATCCACACGCGCACGCCGTCGTCATTGACCGTCGTGAAGGTGTACTGCTCGCTGTAAATCGGAGTGACCGTACCCGTCCAAATAATCGAACAAGTCGAGTTGGTATTAGGCGCTGGGTTTTCACCGCCAGTAATCTGCAAGTTAATCGTCGGATCGACACGCGTGTGCTTGAGGTCCGAGAAATCCACGCCGTTATAATAACGACCGGTCAATCCCGATGTTGGCTGGGTGATGGTGTAGGCGCCGGTGACCACATCGCTGGCGGTCAACCCACCTTTGATGCCAATCGCTTTGATCGTCGTATTCGACGTCAGCTGAATGGCCTGGGCATAAAGCGTCGACGTCATGTCGGGCGTGCTTCCATCGGTTGTGTAGTGGATTTCCGCATCAGCCGTGGTCGACGCTAGCGTTACATTTACCGAGTTTGGATACGCCCCGGGTGCTGGACCAAACGTGGGATTTGCGACCTTCGTCACAGCCCCTGGATAGCCGGCAAAAACCCCGCCTTGCGCCACAAACACGGCTTGATAGGTCAGGTTCAACGGGTAATAGAGCGTGAAGTCTGGGCTGCCGTCCCACATCGTGTCGGTGGCATCAACGGCGTAACCATTGGCATCACGCGCCACCAATTCGACGTTGTCCAACGGCATCGTAAGGTCGAGCGTTCCGATGGAATCCAGAGCGCTGATGGCTTGAGTCGTCATGACCGTGCCAGCCGCGTTAAACTGCAGCGCGCTGTAATCGCTGCAGGCCTTGTTCGCGCCTTGCACCAGACAGATTTGGTACGAAGTCATCTTCGTGCCTGGGACCGCAGTCACCTGAACACGATGATGCAGCGTGCCGCCCGCGTAGTCGGTCGGGGTCATCAGGTTAGCCGGGAACGCTCCTGGCAATGCCTGAGTGATAAAAGCCCCTGTCGCTGCCGTGTGGGCAACTGTCCGGTCTACTACTGTGATCTGCTGCGCAAACGCGCTCACTGGAAGGACAAATCCAACCAGCAGGGCGAGTGACTGACAAACGATTCGCGTCATTTGGTCCTCGAAATACGTATTTCTGATGTTCTTCGGGGAAACTCTAACCGCGTTTCGGCAACGCTTCAACTTCCGGTCTCTCGTACTGTCCTGCCCACATTGCGATTGTTGGTACACGTGGCTCCAGCCGCGCTGCGATTCTGTCCGCGTGGCTCCAGCCGCGCTGCGATTCTGTCCGCGTGGCTCCAGCCGCGCTGCGATTCTGTCCGCGTGGCTCCAGCCGCGCTGTGATTCCGTCCGCGTGGCTC
>JBBKVQ010000275.1:0-5710 GCA_037968515.1 Bradymonadaceae bacterium | reverse complement strand
TGGCCGGACTGGCCATTTTTATCGTCGGTTGTGCCTCGACTTCGAACCCTCCTGAAAACTGCGAAATCCGCGTCGATGGGGAGTGTTATCGGACTCAGGAAACCGCATGTGCCGCGGCTGGCTGCCCTGACAGCTGCTTGATTCTGGAGACCTATCCAGGCCAAGTCGAGTGCCAGCCTGAAGCGGAAATCGTCCCCGATAGCCACACCACTTTAGGTGGTGTGCTTCCGGTATTGGTTGTTGTTTCTGGGCACACCGAGCTTGGGAACACCGGCAAAAAAACGGGCTACTTCTTGAGCGAAGTTGCTCACCCTTGGCATGTGCTTAAAAATGCCGATATCAAGGTCGCGTTTGTAAGCCCAGCGGGCGGTCCGGTCGAAATGGACCCCAAAAGTAACGACCTCACTGACCCGATAAATGTCGAGTTTTTAGCATCCGACGATTTTAAATTACTGAGCTCGACGATGAAGCCCGAAGACGTCGATCCAACTCAGTTTTCAGCGATCTTTTTTGCTGGTGGCCATGGTGCAATGTGGGATTTCCCGGGCAACAAAAAGCTGGCAAAGATCACGGCTGATATCTACGAGAATGACGGCGTCGTTGCCGCTGTTTGTCACGGCCCAGCTGGTCTTGTCGACGTCAAGCTTAGCGACGGGTCCTATCTGGTAGCGGGTAAAAAGGTCGCGGCGTTCACTAACGCGGAAGAGGAAGCCGTCAAGCTGACAGACACCATGCCGTTTTTGCTCGCAACAAAACTCACCGAACGTGGTGCTATCCATGTGCCAGCCCCAAATTTTGAGCCTCACGTGGTTGTAGACCAACGCATAATCACCGGCCAAAACCCCGCATCGGCCAAGATGCTGGGCGAGGAACTCGTTGAGTTCATCAAGTGATCGAATGGGCGTTGCGAATCGTGCGCCTGTCGGCTAAACGCAGTCAAAACGCGTCACCCGGGAGCGCTCATGGCTGAACTTGCCGTCCTATTCGAACATCCAACCTGGCAACAACCGCTCTTTGACGCCCTTGAGGCCGCTGGAGTCCCATTTCAGGCGATCGACCTCAAGCAAGGCGCGTTCGACGTCACGTCCGCAGATGTGCCGAAGCTGGTGTTCAATCAAGCCAGCCCAAGCGCTTACGTGCGGGGCAACGGCAACGCGGTTTCGTATGCGCTGAGCCTGATGGACCATTTCGAGGCAAACGGCGCGCGGGTGTTGAATGGCGCCGCGGCATTCCGTTTTGAACTGAGCAAAACGGCCCAGATTCGAGTCCTTAAAAGTCTCGGGATGCACACCCCGTGGACGGTCGCGTTTAATAATGTCGACGCCCTTTCAAACCTGCCGAAAGGCAGCCTTCAGTTTCCAGCGATTTTGAAACCCAATCAGGGCGGCAGCGGTGCACGAATGGCCGAGATCGAGAGTCTCGACCACCTCAAAGGAATCGTCGAAAATGACGCGACCTACTGGCACCCCGACCCGGTTTTATTGCTTCAAGAAAAGCTGGTCCCAGCGACCGAAGGCATCGTACGTATGGAGTTTGTGGGCGGCGAATTGCTCTACGCGATGCGCGTCACAAATACTGACGGATTTAATCTGTGCCCTTCGGAAGACTGCAACCCTACTAGCGGAGAAGGCGCCTGCGCCCTACCCGTGTCGAAACCACCGGAGTTCTTCCCTTACCCGGAAATCTCGGCGGAAGCAGTTGCCGAAGGCACTCGGCTGTTCCGTGCAACCGGCTTTGATGTCGGCGGACTCGAATACATGGATACTCAGGATGGACGACGCGTGTTTTACGATATGAACGCTAACTCTAACCTGCGTCGACCCATTGGTTTAGCGATGGGATTTGACCCATTTGAGCGGGTCGCAGCATATTTGAAAGCACAGCTCGCCTCCCAATAAGGCGCCCAATCGAACTCAGCGCTGCAGAAAATACGCAGCGACTCGCATGAGTAGATTCGGCTTCCGAAGCACCGAAACGGCGCTCAAAACCCCACCAAACAACCCACCAGCAACTCCGCAGGTGGCGACGTCCTGACCCGTTAGGTAGAGCCCCGCGATGGGCGTCTGCGGCCGCAGTTCACGCATTGTAAAACGCGCGGGAGTGTGGTCGATCCCATAGATTTCGCCGTGTTGATAACCGGCAAAATGTTGAGTGGTCAGCGGCGTCGAGAGCTCATAAAACGAGATCTTTCCGCGTAACTGTGGATGCTGTTCAAACAGCACTTCCATCAAACGCTGCGCCATTTCTTCTTTGAAAGCCTCGTAATCCTTTCCACGTTTTTTCCACTCGGTGTTTTCCCATTTTTTCACCCATGAATAGGGCATAATGGTGATGGCCTCGATGGTGGACCTGCCGGGAAAACGGTTTTCGAAATCCGGGTCTTTAGCGGAAGGAAACGATAAATAAACCACTGGCAATTTATTGGCAGGATCGGCGTTGGCCGCTGCCAAGTTGGCCTCGAGCTTATCGTCAGGATAAACCCACAGGTTTGGTTTGCTCAGTCCGAGCTCTTCAGCGGTTTGTTCTAGCCCCATATAAAGACACAAATGCGCAGCAGACGGTTCGACCTTTTGCAGGACCCTATCCACGCCGTATTTACGCGCAACATCGGGTGCCAACATCCGATGATAGGTGTTGAACACCCCAGCGCCACTGATGATGATAGGCGCAAGGATCTCGGAGTCATCAGCCATACGTACGCCAACGGCGCGGCCATCTTCGACTAGAATTTCTTCGACCTCGGCACGAATCAACACGCGTCCGCCGCCTGCTTCGATCACTGGAATAATGGACTCAGCAATTCGAGCTGAGCCACCAACTGGATAATAGGCGCCATGAAAATAGTGACTGGCAACCATGGCATGAATCGCAAAACTGCTCTTGGACGGCGGCAAGCCGTAATCGCCCCATTGCCCCGTCAACACTGCGATTAGACGCTCGTTCTGCGTGATTCCTTCCAGAACCTCGCGAGTCGTTTTGCTGGCCAAAACATCAAATTGGGCCGTGATTTTTGGACCGACTAAATCGGCAAGCGATGGTGGGAGCGCCTTTTCTAGAAAATGCAGACCGGAAGATTGAATCGCTTTTTTTAAAAGCTCAAAATACTCATCGATCGCGTCTTCATCGTCGGGGAAGCTCGCAACAAGGCTGGCTTTTAGGGCCTTCTTACCCTTGGGCAAATCGTACGAATCTTCGCCGAAAATGAGCCGGTCGTAGACCTCGCCCATATCCTCCCATTCCAGGGTGCCATCGGTAATCAGGCCGAGCATCTTGCCGAGCAAAGTTTTAGGGTGCGTGGAGCCGATATAATGAACACCGACGTCCCATTCAAAGCGAGGCCGCTTAAACGTGTGAGTGAACCCGACTGGCTCGTAGTGCCGCTCCAACACCAACACACGCAGGCCGGCAAGACGCGACAACAGCGCTGCGGTTGTCAGCCCTCCGATTCCGGAGCCAATCACGATGGCGTCGTAGCCGTCGTTGGAGCCAGCGCGTTTATAAGATGTGGCAATCGAAGACATAGAGCCCCCAGACAATGAAAAAACGCAACTAGACCTAGTGGCCGGACGTGCTCGCGACCCATTTCAGGAACTCGGAGTCGATGTCGCCGATATCCGCCGTCAATTGTTTAAGGGACGGTATTTTTCCGACCTTGGCCTCGGTGGCGCTACGATAAACGGCGAGCGCCTCGAGCGCCTTTGATGCTTGGTCATCGCCGACCTCCTCGCCGTCGATCATCCAGTTGCTCTCGGGATTTAATCGAGTTTGCCAAGACTTCGAGTATTCCTCGATGCCCGGCGCGTACGCGATGGTTTTTGCCCAATTTTTGCAGCTGGGGGCCACGACGCCTGCGCCGCCTTCGGAGCCAAAAACACGACCGGAATCTGTGTCGAATTGGGCCGAATCCATGCGGCAAACTGACTGCCTGCGCCGTCGATGCCCAAGTGAACAAAACGGTCGCCACCTTTGGCCCAACGCTTGTTCCCGAGCCATTGACCGAGCGTCTCGGCCAGCTCGGCTTCTGTCTCCAATGTGGGCTCGTAGTCCATGAACGAGTAGATGCTGTCGACGTTATCGCTGAGCCATTTGCCAAGTGCTTCGGGGGTCATTTTTGCTCCAATGTAATGACGTGTCGTAGTTGTAAACCAGTGACGCCAAGCCAACAAGGACAGCGAGCGAACGGGTTACTTCGCCTGGCGGAAGGTCAGATTGATTCGATACGGGCCCGTGGCCGCATGATGCCCGTCTTTGATGGCCAAAACCCCATGAAATCGCAGCCTGGCTGGGCCGCCCCACACCAGAACATCACCATGAGCCAATCCGACCTTTTCGACCTTGTCTGACCGGTCAAACCCGCCCAATTGAAACGTCGCCGAAAGCCCGAGTGAAACCGAAACGATGGGAGCGCCAAAATCACGTTCATTTCGGTCTTGATGCAGCGTCATTCTGGCGCCGCACTCGTATCGATTAATCAAACACGCGTCCGGGACAAAGTTGGGAAACCCGCCTGCTTCCGCGGCTTTTTGAACGAGGCTCAGAAACACCCCTGGCATCGTGGGCCAAGGCAACCCCGTGATGGGGTCAGTGTTTGAGTACCGATACCCGGAAGCGTCTGTGACCCAACCCCATTCACCGCAGTTGCTCATCGCGACGCTCATTTCATGACCGCCTGGTGTAGACATGTGCCGAAAATCAGCGACGTCAGTGATGGAGGATATCGCTTCCAGAATTTCGGAATCGTCGGCGACTGCGAATCCACGCAGTAACGTCACTCCTGGCGCGAGCTGCTGAGGCTGAGTGAGTATGGGCGGCAAGCCAAGTTGAAGTTGTGTCATCGTATTTCCGAAGCGTCCTGAATTTGTCGCCAACCTGTGACTTATACAACTTGTGAGGTTGTGTAAGTAGGCTTTGTCATGACCTCGCCCTACATTCTAAGTGGGTTCAACAACGACAACGCCGTCGCAGCGGAGGTACTTGATGCATAGGTGGATTCTTTTAGCAGTTGCTCTTGGCTTGGCCGGGTGTGTGACCGAATCCGAACCCTTGGATACTTTGGAAGTCGGCCCTGAATATGTTGTTACGCAGCATAATCAACGTCAAGAGGCTGTTGCCCCTCAAGAGTCCATTGAAGAGCTGATGGCCGAAACGCTGGTTCACGATGACTTCGGTCCAGAGCCAACTTTTGACCACCACGAACAGACCTTTTACCTCTTCGAGCCGAAGAAAAATGTAGGTTTCGAGATCAAGCCACCGAATGGCTCGCGCTGCGGACATCGTTCAGAAAGCCTGCTAGAATTCCCACGAACTTAACCAGGTGAGACTTCATGACAGCAGCACTCGCAACAATCGCAGGCTTGGTAATTTTGGTGGGAATCGTGGTTCCAATTTTGCGACCACGGGGCATCGACTCCTTGATGCGTGACGCGAAGCGGTCCGGCGACTTGACGCCGCTCGCCGCGATGCTGGCCGCCGCGCCCGAGAACACTCAGGCCGATAAAATAGACCAGACTTGCACTAAGTTGTGGAACGCGTACGAACGCGAAGCCACCGCGCGATTGCTGGTCGAAATTGCCCCACAATCCGACGCGCCGATCGTCCAATATTGGATCAAACAAGTCCTTGAAATCGAGCCCGAAATTGCCGCTCAGGTTTTCACCATTGGTTTCATGGAAGAACAATTTAACCCCGATGTCGCGTCCAAATGTGGACG
>JBBKVQ010000274.1:0-2943 GCA_037968515.1 Bradymonadaceae bacterium | reverse complement strand
CTCCAGACGGTGAGATCCTCGAATTGCGAGGATCCAGTTCGTGCTAGACGCATAACCCAATTGTTTGGGCAAAACAACGTTTACTGCGCTTCACACGTGGCAATCGGGCAACTTCCTTCGATGCGAGCGAATCGGATCGACTCGCGAGCGATGTCGAGGGCCCCGTCACACTCGACCTGAGCGAGATTTGACGCCACATCTCGGGAAGGATGAGCTCCCCAGCCACAGATGGTGTCTTCGCGATCGCCACACTTCGTCTGGTCGTCGTCAACAAGGCAAATCTGCACGCAAGAGAAACATGCGTAGCGCGGTGGTGTTCGATCGGGAAGCGGCAGGGCTTTGGACTCGACCGCCTTCGAGTCATCTTTCGGATCGGGATCCTTCGTTACGACCGGCGGTTTCACGATGTCTGCGGGCTTGTCCGCCACGCCAATCATGCCCTTTGTGTCAGCTGCAACAGCGTTCGCTGGGATTGCCACAAAGAAGAATGGGTCCTCACTTGGTGGAGGCGGAGTGCCCTCGAGCTTGTCGGTGCGGGTGTTGGCTGGCTGCGAACACCCTGTCCACAACAGGAAAATCAAACCGATCCATTTAGGCGTTCTCTGCATCCTTGAATGCCCACTTATGAGAAATAATGAAGTTAATTCCCATGCCACATGCAATGCCTGTGAGCAAAGCCGCGTTTGGTGCGAGTGCAATCCCGTGCCACTCTGAAATCAAGGGTTCCCAAATGCTTGTGAAAGAAACCGACGTGACGACCAGCTGCATCACGGCAGCCAAACTGGCCGATACGTAGTAGCGCCCCAGCCGGTTCAGCCATTCCTGTCGCCCGCCTTTGACGCGATCGCCCCAGGTCCAAGAATCATTGAGCAAAAAGTTCGTGAAGATGCTCACGATAATGCCGCCTGCATTGGCGAACGGAATTGCTGTGGAGGTCTGCAGCCCTGAAGGTTCAAGTGCCAACAAGATCAACTGGAATATCACCAGATTAATCACCACCCCTGAGCCGCCCACGATCGCAAAGCGCAAGAAACGCTGGATACCGGCTTTGTGTAGGTCAAACCGCTCTTTCATGGGTCCTCTGAGATGAAGACCGTTTCGTAAAGGCAATGAAACGAGAAACCCACTTTTTGATAGACGCGACGAGCCGCCAAGTTGTCCTCGTTCACGTAGAGCACGATCCTTGGGAATCCTCGCTTAAAAAGCGCGTCGCACATGTCGACCATCGCCCGGGTGGCGATCCCTTGGCCGCGCATGATTGGTAACGTGTAGACTCCGGATACTTGCACCCCATATCGGCTTTGGGCCGATACATCCGCCTTGAAAAGCAATCGACGATGTTCGTCGAACCATACCCACGTTCGGTCGGTTTCGATTCGATGCATGACGTGCCGCCGAAAATGCCCTGGGTCGCGCTGCAGGGGGTCCTCAAGCGTTTCTTCTTCATGCATCCGAGCCGAGGCAAGGAAGACGGATTCGATATCGGCTTGGGTTGCTAGCTTGAGTGGGCTGGGCATGTGATCAACACGTGTGGGCAACAAACCAAGCCAGGCACGGCGCTCCACCGCAAAAAGTTGCTGGAAACGATCAAGCCGCGCGGTCGCAAAACTAGCGGAGTCACCGTACGTCTGCCAAAACGGGGTGACGACTTCGCGGGCGCTCACGATATGTTCGAATTGGAAGTGTGCTCGCCGATACCATTGGGCGATTTGTCGGGTGGAGTCATCGTCATCGGAATCGATCAGCAAGAGGCGACCCGTGATCACCAGCGCCACCGCTGTCAGCCGCGACCCCTTTCGCAGTCCACTGAAATGGAACAGGTCGGGCTGGCCAGGAGCCGCAATTCCGTAATTATCCGCCCAAGACAGCATAAACATGTTGCGCACGACGTCGTGCGACAAGAAGGCCAAGACTTCGTCGAGATGCTTAGGACTAAGCATGACTGGGACGTCTGGCCGGTCTGGAGAAAATGCTGAAGTAGTCATGGCCTCTTTCCGATAGCCAACCTTAGGTTGTCCGACTCTAAAAAAAAAGCCCCGCGAGGCGAGGCTTGTTGAAAGAGAGCAGGAGAGTCGACGACTACATTCCGCCAAAGGGATCGGATGAAGAGCCAAGGATACTCTCCAAGTCTCTGGCAGCCTTTGCCCCCGCTTTCCCAACAGTATCTGTCTTGGCCGTTTTCGCGGCCGGCTTGCTCGACGTCTTGGAGGACCTCGACGACGACGAACCACGGCGTGGGCGACGGCTCTTCGTTTCCGGCTCCTCTTCAACGACGACCTCAGCCTTGGGCAAAGGAGTGAAGCCTTGTTCAACCAAAGCGATCGCCACATCTTTGGGCTTGAAAACGGTCTTGGTGTACGCGGTTTGGTCAGCCACGTAACCCTGCGACATCGCAAAAAGTGCAACACTGAAGGCCACCACGGCCGCGACCAAAACGCCAAGACCCGCATACAGCTTGGTATTCGAGGTGTTTGTATTCGCGGAAATTGGACCACCAACCGCTGCAGCTGACTGCACCGCTGCCGCTGCAATCGCCTCACGCCGAATCCGAGCGTCTTCCTCATCACGGAACTTCGCGGCCGCATCAGCCTGTTCTTTGGCCAAAATTGCCGGATCGATCCACTCGCCACGAGCCTTCAAATCTTCGATTTTGAGTGCTTCCATTCGGGCAGTTCGTCGTTCCTGAACGTGGCCTTGCCGTTCGGTCTCAGCCGAAATGCGTGCCTCGGATTCGCGACGTTTGCGTTCGTTCTCAGCGTCGCGAAGACGGCGTTCTTCAGCATCTCGGGCTTGAATCTGCGCCTGAATGCGCTGCTCTTCGGCCTTGGCGTCGTCATCACTAGCCCAACGTTGTTGCTTTTTGCTCACAACCACTCCTCGTATTCTGCTGTCGATTAGATTTTTCTAGGTTGAGTATAGGGACATCGTGTCCATTCCTCAACA
>JBBKVQ010000273.1:0-59214 GCA_037968515.1 Bradymonadaceae bacterium | reverse complement strand
CCTTGAGGATCGATGAGCGAAACAGAGGTCGACCGTCACGCGCTTTGCGGTAGGACGGGCCGTATACACGAACCAAGCTGTCTTGAGTTGCGAGGAACTCGAGGTCGACTGTTGTGCTGGCCGCGAGCTCGATCGTGTATCCATGGAACCACTCTGGGTAATCGATCTCTCCGGCCAACATTTCGTTGGGCGTCAATTCGCCAACAATCGTCGTCCATCGATTGCTCAGGCCATCGGCTTTATCGCCGACAAACTCGGAGTCAGGATCGGCGCTCGTCTTCGCGGACGGCGTGGAATCAGGCTCGGCGCAAGCTACCGAGAAAACAACAGTAATTAACAGTAGGTGTTTCAACATTTAGTCCTCCATTCGAAGGTCGGTGTGTACCATAATGTGCGATAATGTGCGACAGGCCGTCGGTATTTTTTCCTTACGGACCTTCGATTTGACTCAAAACTGGTAGCGCAGGCCAGGCTCGGGCCTCGGCGCTGATTCTGTGACGGGCGCTGGCCCTGTGATAGAAAGACTTTTGGCGTTCACCGCCTTGAAGCGGGCGACACTCGTTCTTTCTTCAGTTAATCGCAAAGTGAAGGGTCAGGCTCATGGAAGTTCCGATCATGTTCGCCGTGTTTGCCGGCCTCGTAGCCATTTTAATGGCGGCTTCCCACCATTTTACCAAGAAGCGCAAAGCAGCCTGGCGATCGGTCGCGGAACGTCTTGGTTTGAGATCTCAAGAGGACCAGATTAGTGGAACCCTCACGGGTATTCCGCTGGTGGTTAGCATCATCGTGCGAGGACCGGAAAAAAACCGCTCCCAGCACACGCATTTTGTGATGGAGATCAAGGGAGACCTGCCTGCCGGTCTATCGATCACAGCCGAGGGCGTTTTTAATAAAATGGCAAAATTGGCGGGATCCCAAGATGTGCAGCTGGGTCTGCATCGCCTAGATTCCAAACTATTGGTCAGGGCGCACAACGAAGCCGAAGTTTACGATTGGGCTCGCCGGATAAGAATCCAAGAGGGTTTGGGGCTGCTCGTCGAAATTAAAAACGGCTCGTTTTTAATCGCAGATAACAAGCTTACTTTTGAATGTCCGACCGTAATTGCAGATGCTGCCACTCTTGAGACGTATATCCGAGACTTAACAACGATTGCCTCTGGTTTGTCGGATGACGCGGTCGGATCCATCGATTTAGATCACGCGATGGACGACGATACGGACGATAATAATTGGTGAGTTGATATGCCAACCCTATTTCTCTCGGTTGGTGAATCGACCGAGCATTTCTACTCAACATTTCTAAGCCTTTGAAGACCGCATGGCTTTGACTTTTTTGATCGACTTATCAGCTAGAAATCTCGCGTAATCCTCTGTTTCCATGCCGAATAACGCAATCTTTCCATGCTCATCCGCATGAAGTCCAAACCCATACCTCTTAGTCAGCGGCGACGCCCGGAAACAGGGCTGTCCTTTCGAGAAAAAGCTTGCGCGTTCGGATTCGTAATCGTCTTTTTCTAAGTTTTTTCTGAGCGCAAAAACTTGAAAAATAACCTCATCGGAAGTGAATTTATAAGGACTCTTCTCGAGAAGCTCAAACTGCAGGTTGGCGACGGATTTTTTGTCTCCCTTTGTCGGCGGGACTTCCGCTGCTTCGACGGGACAATCCTCTGCCGCCTCAATAAACGTGTTTTGGTAATTTGTTGTGTGTATCTTCATTCAAACTTCCTTTGTCTGAAACAGATGATGACTTAAGTCGTCCTTTTTCTGTGATTCTGCGCTTGGTGCGCAGGCCCTATGGCCTGCATGCGATTCCCGCGATTATTCAGACACATGCGAGCCATAAGTCTCGCGGACCCATCAAATGCGAGCCATAAGGCTCGCGGACCAATCACAAAAACAACCTCGTCATCGATCCTTGTACGACAGCCTCCTAAAACCACACAAACCAATCACAGCCATCGATCTGAAAACCGACCCAGTACAACGGCAGCTTACCGGATGATTCGAAACTCAAGCCTTAGCCAGGCCCTGTTTTATGAGGGCCTCGGACTCGGCGGTGACTCTCGCGAGATACGCCGGGTCGGCTAGCATTGAGTTGCTGTTTATGAAGTCGGCATAACGACCGAACATTGCCCCAGAATATGCCTCTAGGTCCGGTGAGACCAAAAGCGGTAGGTGTTTGGCGGCGTATTGGTCCGCACTCTGGAAGATTACGCCCATAATCGTCTGCTGGAGCTTCAGAAGGATGCCGTTTCCAAGGTAACCCGACATGATTTCTGAGCTGATAATCCCCGGATTCATCCCGTAGATATTGAGGTGCGGATAGGATTGAGCGGCGTCCAAGACAAGGGCCTCATTGGCGACCACCGTGTTGGCGTGGGCGACATGCCAGACGTAGTTCTCGGAGTTGAGGTCTTCGACAGTCGCGGATTTTTTGGGTCCCGGCAGGCCCCAGATAAAGACGCGTGGCTTGAGAGTTTGATCTTTACGGTCAGCGCCAAGGCTTTGGGCTATCTCATGAAGAATCACCGAACGGCTTAGGTGGCTCACCGCCATGTCCAGCTCGATGCCCGCGGCGTTGGTTTGTCGCTTTTTCCCGGCAAAAATACCCTGAGTCATCAGCAAGAAATCGAGGGTCTCGGGCTCAAGCTGTTTGGCGACTTCCCTAGCGGCGGCGAGGTTCGAGAGGTCGGCTTGCAAGAACTTCAGGCGTGGATGTTTTTTGTCCCGGAAGGTCCGGCCTATGATGGTGACGTCGGCGCCTTTGGCGAGCATGGCCTGAGCCATCGCTTGACCGATGCCGCCCGTGCCTCCCACCACAGCAACACGTTTCCCTTGCAGCTCGTTTTCGTTCAAGGAACGTCGTTTCCACGAAACGTCGGTACGGACCTCACCAAACATTGACTCAGCCATCGATGACCTCCTGGCGTGACGATTCACCTTAAGATGTTCATCTTGCGCCAAGGGTGCGGTGCAACTTGCTCAGGATTGAGAGCAGCCAGCGTTCATTTCGTAATTTGTTGCTGCTGCCTTTGTTGCTCCGATCTTTGTTTGAGCACTTGCACGACGGCTCCACCAGTGACTGAAGAGCTTCCTCCGGCGTCCGAGCGTCCAGAGACCTCACAGACGCAGCCTGTTTGATTTGCGACCACCACAACGGCACCCAGTGTCATGTTGACCGAGCTACAAAGGCTCTGGCATTGCGTGACGTTTTCCATGGGTAGTTCGTCTCGCGCCGAAGCCTGTTGTGCGCCGCAGCCGCAAAAAAATATTGCTGTAAGGAGTGACACCGATCCGAATACTCGATTCATAATAACCTCGTGTTTGTTCCCGTCGGAACGATTGCGTAACCATTTGTGGGGTTATACCGCACACAAATTATGAGGCAAATTCGATAGGTTCGGATGATTTAGTCGCCCTCGAGCTTACGAAAGTAATTTCGCTTTGTGGGCCGAAAACTCCTCGTCGGTCAACGCCCCCGTTTGCCTTAGTGCGGCGAGTTTCTCCAGTTGTGCCACCACGTCGCCACCTTGCTGAGGAACATGAACAGTAACGCTCTGCGCGATTTGATGTTGCTGCTGCGGCGGCGCGTGACCTGGGAAGTAGCCAGCCACATTATTATATTTGATATTAAAATTCGCTTCGTTCATCGACAGGTAGACGATGCCCTCGAAAAAGGCCAAAAGCCCGGGTATGAGGGTCCAACAGAACAAAAAGTAGAGCATCCCTGCCCCGTTTTCGCCCAAATAGAACTTGTGGGCGCCGAAGCCGCCCAAGAACCAGGCGAGGATGAAGGCAGTGGTTTTGTTTCTCATCTTAATTCCTTTGTCACTTTTTGTTGCTTTTGGGTTTTTTCAATTCGTTCGGCCGCCGATTTATGATCGGGGTCGATTTGGATTTTTTCGGCCGTGCGATAGACAAAATGACCGGTCTCTAAGTCGACATCTTCTTCCACCTGCTGCGACGTCAGCAGCGAATGAACGAGCTCCACAGCTCTGTTTTCCGGCAAGGCCAGCTGCCTGCAGATTTGCGAAATGGTTTGGCTACCTTGGGGTTTGGCCAAGAATTCACGCAGTCGCATCTGGTCTTTCGTAAACGACTCAAGGGCCGTGTGGGCTTGTTGGACGGCCGCGGCCCTTGAACGGGCCGACAGGAAAAACGCGGTCGCTGGGATTTGCAGTGTGAAATATAAAAAAGCTACCAACCAAATGGGTTGTCCGCTCAAGAATAGAAGCACAGCTAGCACGGCAAAAACGGCCGTCGCCAGAACCGGAACGATCATCGCCGCCGGCCAGATCTGATTCGGATGGGACATGGTTTGCGGCACGGGTTGAGGATCGACCACCTGCACAATTATGCGTCGACCGGAACACTCGGTGGTGCCGATTTGAACGCCGCTCTCGGAGTCCATTTTGATCTCCCCCAACTCAAGCTTCATGTCTGGTCCGTGGTCGTGGCCAATCGCTACGTGCGACCGTTGGACTCTAATTTAGCTGATGCTCCGGCGCGGACCGTGCCAAAGATGGTTTTTTGGTATTTCCCAACGTCAGAGGGACACGAACTTCATTGATTGATGACAAATTCGAAGTCGCAGCGTTCTCTGCGATTCCGAGCAATCGCGATTCTTTTGGGGGTGGCGCCCAAAGCCTTGGACAAGAATTCCACTTCAAGCCGACAAGGTGCTCGGTTCGCATCTGCAGCGGTTCGAAAGGGGCAATTGCATTCACGCACGTTCACAACATCGGTACCGTTGTCGCGCCTGGATAGCTCGATGACCGGCATAAAATCATCGCCTTCCAACGATCGTTCGACGGCGGCAATTCGGTCCTGGAGCGTTGCGGCCTGCAAATCTCCACCCAGCGCCGCTTGCAACGCGGTCATCCTATCCGCCCAAAGCTCTTCAAAAAAACCGGTTATCAGCGCCTCCGCCTCGTGTTCGCTCAGGTAGACCAGTAGGCGAGCCAGCAGCGTGGCGTCGGCAGTCGGGAACAACGATGCGCCGTGTTCAGTCAGTTGGAACGAGGCCGGTGGTCGTCCCGGACCGTCGATCTCGGGCTCTACACGCACGATGATGTTGTCGCGCTCCATGCGTATCAGATGGGCCCGGGCGGCTGTTTTTGATAGGCCAGTCGATTCCACTACTTCATCGATCGTCATATCAGTACGTCGGCGTAGCTCCGCTAGAACTATGGCTCTCGAGTCGTTTTTCGTCTCAGTCATGTTTTGCACCGGTAAGGCTCATATCGATGGGTCAAAAAAAGCGGCGACGTGATCCGGGTCCCGCAACTAGCTCGAGGGCTTCTTCGGTCTCGAAGATATCGTCCACGACTTTCCCGAACAACAGGACAGGCCGCGATTCTACCGCCGAAAACTGGGGCCAATGAGGTCGGCTTCCCCGACACTCGCCGGGATCTGGCTACTTGCCAACCGTAGCAGGGTGGTTATAGTCTATGCAAGTAGTTTTTATTCAAACGGAGTGTCGCAAATGAATGAAGCGAATATGACTCTCGGTGAGATTGCGGCTCAGGGACCGAGCACGCGTGGCGTCTTGCTTCGCAACAAACTGGACTTTTGCTGCGGTGGCCGACGAACTCTTGACGCCGCATGCGTAAAAGCTGGGTTGGACACCGCCGCGCTTGTTCTTGAGTTGCAAGATGCAATGCAGGTGCCCTCCAAAATGCGAGATTGGTCAGAAGCGCCGCTGGAAGAAATTATCGAGCATATCATCGGGCACTATCATCGTCGGCTTTCAGCTCAACTAAACGTCGTGGTTGCCGCAGCGGAGCGCGTCGAGCGTGTTCACGGTAGCAAATTGTCGTGTCCTGATGGCCTGGCCGAACACCTTCGAGGAATGCGCGCAGAGCTGAACAACCACATGGCCAAGGAGGAACAATTGCTGTTCCCGGCTGTGGTTATTGGCGGGCGCGGATCGATGTTGAGTGGGCCAGTGAGGTTCATGATGGAGCAGCATGACGACCACGGCGCCATTTTGAGGACCAACCGGAAACTCACAAGGGACTTTGTAGGCCCACCAGACGCATGCACAACTTGGTTAACGCTTTATGAGCAGCTGGCCCAAATGGAAGGCGATTTGCTGGAACACATTTATTTGGAAAACCAGATTCTATTTCCACGAGCACTCGAAGGCGCAACATGAAATCATCCTTAATATCAGACCCCATCGCTACTTTTGATCTTACCGTCGTCGCCCAAGAGTTGCGCGCCGAGGAACCCTATTTGCGCAAAGGGCAGTCGGCACGTGCGATTGTGCATAAGGCCGATCTCCGCATCGTCGTCATCGCATTACAGGCGGGCAAGGTGATTTCGGAGCACCACGCCAACGCCACTGCATCGATTCAAACGTTGTCTGGCCATATAAATTTGAAGGTGGGCGATCAGGACGTGGATCTGCTCGCGGGACAAATCCTGGTGCTTGCGACGGGCTTGAACCACGATGTGAGCGCCAAGGAAGACAGCGTGTTTTTACTGACCTTGGGTTGGTCGGCGAGTCGATAGGAGTTTTTCACAGACGTTTCACATCGAGTGGCTGCAGCGTTCATGACCGGGTGGGAATCTGGTTGCATAGGAGGCAGCCATGATCGACCAAACCCTTTGGGATACCGACCCGGAACGAGCCGCTAAGATGGCGTTCATGGAAATCATGTGCGAGTGGCATGCGCAGGCCGAACGCGGGGAATTCGACGGCGTGCCAGCCTTTGAACTCTATCCTCAAGACCTTGAAAAGACGGCTTTTCGCCCAGTAATCGTTCGTGATACGGGCGCCGGCATCTATGCCGTTCCTGATGCCGTCCGACGAATGTGGGCGCATGTTCAGGCCGAAGATGAGCTTGTTTTCGGGTTGTGAAACCTATTCTATCGGGTAAAAAAGTAACCTTTAAGCTCTCGTGTCGTGAGATATTTTGTGGAATTTACTTTCAGACGAGCTATGGCCCCGCCGGCTGTTACTTGGACGCTGGAGGGGACTAAACTGACGGGCCCGAGTCGTTCATTGGAGCTGGGCGAGGTATCGAGCTGCAACTTTAATTACACACCGCTAAAACGCAGAATGAGCGCATGTGAACTTCAACTGACCGCCAATGGGAGCGTCACGGAATTGATGTGCGTTGGTGAAGTAGGAGCGGGTGATCGCGACATATTTTTGAGCCTCGCGCTGGCGATCTTTCGGGTTCTAAAAGCGCAAAACCCCGACCTGAAGGTCACCTCTACGGGTACCGATGTCTTGGCTTGGGGCTTTACCGCGATTGGCGCGGCGTCTGCGTTATGGGGCCTCTATTTTGCGGCCTCCCATTTTGCGGACAACGACAACTCATTTGCCATGGGTGTTGGCGCTGTAATGGTTGTCATGGGTGCTTTTTGTATTTGGGTGGGTTCGCCTTGGAAGGTAAATAAACCCAAATCTTTGACCGAAACCGAAGAGTGGCTTGAGCGACTTAGGGCGCTTTAGTTCACGACGCTGGAACCTCGACCCAAAACCATCCTCGCAGATCGCCCACTGCGTAGCCTGTGGCCTGGTCGTCGGGGTATTTCTGCTTCAAAGCGGTCGCGACTTCGGGGGTGAGGCTTTCGGGTGCGCCGTGGCAATTCACGCACATTTCTCCGAGCTTGATTGGGGCGGCCCATCCAAGTTCGCCATTGGGTCCAGTGAACACCGCTGGGGCCGCAGTCTTGTTGTCCACCAGCCCGAACCACTTGGGCTGCGTGTTCGATGGATTGCGCAACTTGTCCGACGTGCGGCCAATCTTGACGTTCTTTTCTGTCGCGATCCGTGCCGCGATAGCGGGGGCGTCGGTGTGGCAGACTTCGACTGCCGCGGGGAAGCCTTTTTCGGTCGATACGGCGACCAGTTTTTGGACAAGCTCAGTGCCCAAGCCTTTTTGGGCCTCTTGTGCCCGCTCTAGCTGGAGCTTTTGTGATTCCGACAGCGTCGTAATATTGATGACCTCCCAAACCTTTTTGACCTCTTGTTTGGCGGCGGCTGTCTCGATGGCTGTGGTGGTCGAGGCTGGGGGCGTGGGGGATTTATCGCAGGCTGAAAGTGAGACGACGCCTGTCGCGACGAGTGCCAAGAGTATGTGGTTCATGGAGTTCCTGTAGGATCGACGAGACAAGAGGACGGTTCATTGACTCCGATCTCTAGCTTAGTCTGTTCATAAATTGAACCGGCGAGTCCGTTAAGCCAATTTGGCGGGTTACAGGCCGAGCACACCGATCACACCAACGTTGACAATGAGAGGTCGAAAACCGAAAACAACAGGCCCGTCAGCGAGCGAAACTCGACAGTGCCAAACCCGTCAAAAATACTGCGCGTCCTTCGAATCGCTAAACTCGTCGGGGTAGGCTCTACGTCTCAATCGGAGTGGACTCACCTGCTCGAATCCGCAAGTGCCGCGCCTGTGTCATCGCTTTCGTTGCGTCTTGGCGCACCTCTGAGCGGTAATCTGGTTACTTTTAGTGAAAAAAGTCAGGAATGGATGGTCGCTTTTGCCGAAACGGCGTCGATGTTGGGTGTGCCGACTTTATTATGGGTCGGGCCTGATTCTGAGCTTTCCGCAGAAGATGCTGTGGTGCTTTCGGGGTTGGGAGTGATCGTGGGGTCGAGTCTAGATACAGGTTCGATGCCAGCAAGCTTGCTTCGTAGCGTGATGGATTCTGAAATGAAGCGCCTGCATCGCCTGCTGGGTTATGAACCCAAATGCATGCGGGTCACATCCTTGGATAGGCTGGTGTTGCAGCAGGCAAGAAGCACAGGATTCGATTTGGTTTTCCGCGATGGCTCAGGGCTCAACATCAGCCACGACGATATCATCAGCGCTCGGACCTCAACCGATCCGGCGCTGGAATCAGCCTGGTTCTTGGGCAGACGCCGCGCGACATTGCGGGTGGTCGCCGAGGGTGTCCGTTCCAGAATCGATCCAAAGCGATTTGGCTTGTGAATGAAACGCATCCGTCAGTAGTTTAACTTCGAACTTTAACCGCACTCCTTGGATCTCAATGGACGTCACACAATATCAGCTCTCCAATGGCCTTCAGGTCATCCTTCAATCACGTAAGTCAGCGCCAGTCGTGGCCTGCAACGTTTGGGTTGGCGTGGGAAGCGCCGACGAAGAGCCGCATGAAGCCGGCTTGGCACACGTTCACGAACACATGCTTTTTAAGGGCACCAAAAAACGTGGCGTGGGCGAGTTGGCCAGGGAAGTCGAGTCCGCTGGCGGTCATATCAACGCATTCACGTCGTTTGATCAGACTTGTTATTACGTCGTGATGTCTAGCCGGTTCACCGAGCGCGGCGTGGATATTCTTTCGGACGCCATTCGTAACTCGAATTTTGACGCCGAAGAATTATCCAAAGAATTGGAAGTGATTCAGGAAGAAATCAAGCGTGGCAACGACAGTCCGGGCCGCGTGGCCAGCCAGATGCTTTTTGATACGTCGTTTGGCGAACATCCTTATAAATTGCCGGTGATCGGGTCCAAAGAGTCTGTGGATTCATTCCGTCGCGAACACGTGGTGAACTTCTTTGAAAAACACTACCGCCCTACAAATTCGACTGTGGTGCTGGTCGGGGATTTTGAACTCGAGGACGGCAAGGCCCTGATCGAGAAGTATTTTGGCGATTGGCAGGCCGAGGCTCACCAAAAAGTGGTGCGTGTTGAAGAGCCAGCGCAGCAAGCGTTTCGTGGCAAAGTGGATCACCGGGATATTCAGGAGAACCTGCTGCGCATGGCCTTCCACGTGCCGAACGTGTCTCACGAAGATATCCCAGCACTCGACGTGTTGAGCGCGGTGATGGGATTTGGAGACGCGTCGCATCTGCACCAGAAAATTCAGCGAGAACAAGAGCTGGTGAATGCCGTTTATGCGATGGCTTACACGCCCAAAGATCCCGGCATCATGCTGGTGGGCGCTGATTATCAGCTTGAAGAAAACGCTAAAACCCACGAGTCAGTCACCGAAGCGATCCTCAAAGAGGTGTTTCGTTTCCGTGAGATTCGAATCGCCGAGGGCGATATCTTGCGGGCTCGTACCTTGATCGAAAGCCAGGAAATCTATAGCCAGCAAACGGCTGAGGGTCTGGCCATGAAGCTTGGGCGCAACTGGATTACAACCGCCGATCCTACTTTTGATGAGCGTTATTATCGTGCCATCGGGCAGCTTACTCCCGCAGATATCATTGATGTCGCGCGGAAATACCTGACGCTCGACAATCTAACGATCACGCTGCTTCGCGCATCGTCGGCCGAGACCGCCTCTGTAGAATCGCTGCACAAAGCCGCTGCACGCGCTTATGATGCCGTCGAAGTCCGCCCGGACGACAAGGGTGTGACCATCGACAAGGATGGGTTTTCGGTGATTCGCTTCCCCGAAGGGCCAGTGCTGATCGTGCAGGAAGACCATACCGTGGCGACCTTTTCGCTGCGTGTGATGACCCTGGGCGGCATTCGTTACGAAACCAAAGAAAACAACGGAATCAACCAGATTCTGAGCGAAATGTTGCTTCTGGGCACCGAACGTCGAGACGCGGTCGAGATCGCCCACGAAGTCGAGTCGATGGCGGCTAGCATTTCGGGCATCGCTGGCCGCAACTCGTTTGGTGCTGCGCTGACCGGGCTGTCTCGATATTTTGAGCGCGCCTTCGATGTGTTTGCCGACGTGTTGACCAACTCGACCATTCCGGCCGACGAATTCGAACGCGAACGGGCGCTTCAGCTTCAGGGCATCAAGAGCCGTCGCGACTCGCTGGCCGCTGTGAATCACGACCTTTTCACGAGCGAGTTTTTTGGCGATTACCCATATGCCATGACGGGTGATGGCACCGAAAAAAGTGTCCAGAGCCTGACTCCAGAAGGGGCCCGGGATTACCTGAAGAAATTGCTGAACCCCAGTGGTCTTGTGATCACTGCCGTGGGCGATATCGACGCGCGAGAAGTCGCTGCGATGGTCGAAGAAGCGTTTGTGACGGGCCATTCTGGCGAGTCTTGGGACCCCGTTGTTGCTGCTCCTCATCGGCATTTGGAGCCGAAACTGGTCTTCAATAACCTCGAAAAAGAACAAGCTTACGTTTCGGTTGGATTCGACGCGCCTTTGATGGCCGACGATTCTCGCTACGCCATGGAAGTGCTCTACGCGGTGCTGTCGGGTCAGGGCGGCCGTTTGTTCTACGAATTGCGCGATAAACAGAGCCTTGCTTACAGCGTTTACGCGTCAAGCTTGCTCGGTTTGGACACCTCGATGTTCAGCATTCATATCGGCACGAGCCCCGAGAAAATCGAGCAGGCACTTAAGGGCATCTACATCGAAATCGCCAAGCTTCATGCGGACGGCGTGACTCAGGAAGAAGTCGACCGCGCCAAGGTCTACTTGATGGGCAATCACGATATTGGCCTGCAAAAATACGGTGCGCGTGCCATGTCCTTCGCGCTGGATGAGCTCTACGGATTTGGGTTTCGTCGCTCGTTGGCGTACTCGGACCATATCGCAAAGGTTACTCTTGAAGACGTGAACGCTTTTGTGGCGCGTTACCTCAAGAAGGACCATTCGCTTGTGGCGATCACCAAGCCCGAGGCGATTCAGCTATCACCGACGCTCCTTGAAGAAGCGCTGGGTTGAATCTTTGATTTTCTGCCGCGTCCAAACGGCAGAACCTGTTGATGGAGTTCTTCATGGATCGTCGCCAATTTTTGACCCATTCGATCGGCCTGGCCATCGTTGCGAGCGCTCCCTTTGCGTTTGCTCAGGCTGGTCAGGCCCTCTTTGATTATCAGCTCAAAAACGTCGCTCAGACCGATACCGACGCGCCGATGTTGATATTGCGGGCCAAAGAATTCATCGCCAAAGGCGAAGTGGTGATGCGTCGAGGCGACGGTCAGGAAAGTCGCACCAAATTGGGTTCGATGAAGCCAGGTCAGGAGAAACGAGTCCCGTTCAAACAAGGCAAGGGTTCGTACAGCTACGAAGTAACCATCAGCGGAACGACTCAGTTCGATCAGTCGATGGACACGAAGTTCACCACCGATGTGCACTACGTCGATCCCATCAAACTAACGGTCGACAAGGACCTAGTGCGGTTGGCTGAAGGCGAGTTGATGTTGGGCACAAATGTGCCACTCGACCGCGTCGAAATCGAGGTTTTTGACGATTCTGGCAATAAGATTTCCGAGCGTACTCAGACGATCGGCGGGCTTGGCGGAACGATTAAAATCACTTGGCCTGCTGCCAAAGACGTGGCTGGGATTCGGATGACTGCGCACGACGTCGCTGGATTCTGGGCGGGCGTGATTCTGGAGCCATTTTTTGTGGAAATCCCCCACGAAGACATTGTGTTTGATACCGGCAAAGCTACCTGGCAAGCCAGCGAGGAGCCTAAGCTGACTTCCACGATGAAGCTCGTGAAGGAAGCGTTGCAGAAACATAAAGACAAAGGCCTGAATGTTTCGATGTACGTCGCTGGCTATACCGATACTGTCGGGAACCCGAGCGAGAATATCAAGCTGAGCGGTGAGCGCGCCCGCGCCATCGGTCAGTGGTTCCGTAAACAGAACCTTAAAATTGATATTCATACCCAAGGTTTTGGCGAATCCGTGTTGGCCGTGCAAACCGCCGACAACGTCGACGAGCCGCGTAATCGCCGCGCTGTTTATATTCTTGGCAATTCGCCGCCTCCGACCTCGTCGCAAATCCCCAAAGCCAACTGGAAAAGGCTGTAGGCCTTTGGCGGTTTTCGGTTTTCGGTTTTCGGTTAGTGGGTCGCAGGCGTTGTGACTCGGTGCGCGTGGCTCCAGCCGCGCCTGCGCTTGGTGCGCAGGCCCTATGGCCTGCATGCGATTCCTGCGATTAGTCAGCTACATGCGAGCCTTAAGGAGGCTGTCTATCTGACTTGACGTTAGAAATGTTGAGAACTGTTTTCGGCCTATTTGCAATTTCTGTGATTCTGCGCTTGGTGCGCAGGCCCTATGGCCTGCATGCGATTCCTGCTATTATTCAGACACATGCGAGCCATAAGGCTCGCGGACCAAACACATGCGAGCCATAGGGCTCGCGGACCAATCACAACATCAGCCTCGTCATCGACCCCTTATGCGACAGCCTCCCTAAGGCTCGCGGACCAATCGCAAAAACAACCTCGTTATCGATTTTTATGCGACAGCCTCCCATAATGCTCGAGGACCAATCGTAAACGAGACTTCAATCGTCGAATCGTAGGGCCTGCGCACCGGTCGCAACTGCTCACAGCCAACCGCTCACCGCGATGGAACTTTTTATTCCCTCGGTTGTCGACAAGACACACGTTTGAATGGAGAGCTCCAATGGATAGACGACAATTTTTGACCCATTCTTTTGGTTTGGCTGCCACCCTTGCGACCCCGCTTGCTTTCGCGCAGTCAGGGAAATCGGTTTTTAACTATAAATTAAAAAATGTCGCGCAGACCGATACCGGTGCGCCGTCGCTGATCCTGAAAGCCAACGAAAGCATCAAGGATGCCGCGGTCGTGATGCGCCGAAATGATGGCGAAGAAACGCGCACGAAGCTCGGCAACATGAAAGCAGGTCAAGAGAAAACAGTCGTTTTTAAACAGGGAAAAGGGTCCTATTCGTACGACGTCGAAATCACGGGTTTTGCTCGAGAAAACCAATCCATTGATGCCACCTTCAGCACCGAAGTCCATTACCTCGATCCCATTGCGCTCACGATCGACAAGGATTTAGTTCGATTGGCCGAGGGCGAGTTGGTCCTTGGAACCAATGTCCCGTTGGAAAAGGTTGATATTGTGGTGTTGGATTCATCAGGCCATAAGCTCGCTGAACGCACTCAGGCCATCGGCGGAACTGATGGGAGCGTGAAGCTCACGTGGTCGGCATCGTCTAAGGACGTCGGCACGATCCAAATCACCGCCCACGATATCGCCGGCTTTTGGGCGGGTGTGGTTTTGGAGCCGTATTATGTCGAGATTCCGCATGAAGACGTTGTCTTTGATACTGGGAAATCAACCTGGCACGTGAGCGAAGAAGCCAAATTGCAGAAGACGATAAAGCTGGTGAAAGAGGCGCTCAGAAAACACAAAGGCAACGGTCTGAATGTGTCGATGTACGTGGCTGGATACACCGACACCGTCGGCGATGCGGAAGCAAACATGAAGCTGAGTGCTGAACGTGCCCGGGCTATCGGCGAATGGTTCCAAAAAACCATCGTGAAAGTCGACGTCTATATTCAGGGGTTTGGCGAAAGTGTTCTGGCCGTCAAGACCGCAGAAAGTGTAGACGAACCACGAAATCGACGGGCCATTTATATGCTTGGAAACACCTCGCCACCGACGTCACCACAGATCCCCAAAGCCGATTGGAAACGGATCTGACGGCGAGCAGTGAGCAGTGAGTGGTGAGCAGTTGTTTTTGTGATTGGTCCGCGTGGCTCCAGCCGCGCCTGCGATTGGTCCGCGAGCTTTTTGGCTCGCATGTGTTTGAATAATCGCAGGAATCGCATGCAGGCCATAGGGTCTGCGCACCAAGCGCAGAATCACAGCGATTGCGAATAACTGGCAGCCGCGTCTCTTAGCGTGGCGAAGCGGTAGTCCTGTTTGGCTTTCCAGATCACGTGGCTGTATCGCTGTTTTTTGGTCTCCCAAGGAACCCGCAAATCTGGCTGATATCTCACCAGCGGCGCCATGCCAACGTCATCCGCATCCATGAAATCGATCGCGTGGAATTCGAGGTTGAGCAGGCGGTGCGTCGATTTCAACAGGGGATACACAGCGTCGAAGCCGGTGTTCCCAAGGATATGTAGGCTCGTTCCGATCACCGGAAAACGAATCCCTGGCACGACAGCCATCGGAATTTCCAGAATATCGGCGTTGCCGCGCCTCCAAAATGACTTTGTGGAGGGGGTATAGGGCGTGATCGGGGCAATCAGAGCTTCAGCGCGGGTCATCGACGACCTGCTTGGGCGCCCAGCGAGCTTCAGAGCCCCCATGACGGCTCCTTTGGCTGTGTAGTAGGCAGGGCAAGGGAAAACACTTGAATCGTACTTGTAGCCAAGCTCAAGGCATACATCGAGCAATCTGTTGTCGATATTATAGCCCGGCGCTCTGAATCCAACTGGGTCTGTATCTTGAAGCTCTCCAAGAACATCGTGGACGCGGAATAGGTCGTCACGAATTTCGGCCGGCTTTTTGGTTCGCAGCGCGTAGTCATGGGACCACGAATGGCTGGCGAGTTCATGGCCGTCTTTAGCCGCAGCGCGAAGTAGTGCGCGGTGTTCCGGGTTTTTGGTGTCCCTACCGATCACGAATAACGTGGACGGGATGTCGACCTCGGCCAAGAAACCCAGCAGGCGGTTTAACCCCACTGAATAAGCAGGATCTGGCGATAACGGAGATTTTTCGAGTCCGTGGATATCGCGGTAACAGACCACACTGTCCAGATCGACGCTCAAACTTGCAATTCGCGGAAAGTCTTTCATGGCGCGCACCTTAGCAGGTTTTGGCGTGAGTTCTCAGAGCATTTCGCAACTTTTGAATGCCTTTGACCGATAACCCCCTTGAACGGTCGATAGTGGCCCAATTAGGAGGACTCGATGATGGGATTCAAATCGGTTTTGGAGGTCACGGAACACGGGCAAGCGGTCGACATGACGTGGGACTCAGGGTTGCCGCAGATGGCGCTGTGTGACGCGTTGGACGTTGCGCACAGACATGGTGGGTTGCGGGCGTCGCAGCCCTGGGCGTTGGCCTCACGGTCGGCGCGTGAACTCGAAAATGCGCTTGGGTATGCGCCATCGGGGGGGTGGGGCAGGCTCTTGGCCCTGGCTGCGGGTTTGGGTTGGTTTTGTGCGACCGAAGACATGTTTGCGCCTCGCGTGGAAAGCGACGTGGTGGGCGGGATGGATCCGCAGGACGTTCAGCTTCGGCTGGTCGAGTCGTTTACGCGCCAGTTGTGTCCACCGCAGTCGATGGCGGGGATGTTAGTGGCGCTGGACCTTCATCCGATGTGGGGGTTGCGGGTCGCCCACGAGGTGCGATCACGGGGGAAATCGTCGCCCGAGGTTCGCGATCACTCACTGTTTCCGCGCGAAACTTTGGCCACGGTCGAGCGTATGGTGTTTGGAACGATCGCCACGTTTTTGAGCGTTCTGTGGCAGTTAGACCCCGAACATTCGTATCCGACCGACCCGATGGCGGGCCTTTTTTACGAGTGTGCTCGTTCGGCCCGAACCGCGATTCAGGAGACGTTCACCCAGCCCAAAAATACCTTGCCGGTGTTCCTGGGAGCAGACATTTCGATCGGAAAAAACCTGACCGATTTTCTGCATGCGGACATGTTCGACGCCGTCTTGGTTCCCGCCAATCTGGCGCAGAACATGGCGAACGGCCGGATTGCGATTCGCTCAGACGTGCTTCAGCAAGCCCGAGTTGGTGATTTGGAGGGAGAGGAGGTCAGGAAGTGGGGCCAATGGCTGCTGACAGGTCATTGCATCCGCAACGCCTGTTGACCTGGTTCCGCCAGGCACTAGCCTGGCAACCCAAAACTTAGTCGCGTCCCATGAAGATTCGCAGGATGTACCAGAACATCAGGGCCACCGACGAGAACAGCGCCAGCGAGGCAGCCACGTACTGGTTGGTGTTGTAGTGGAGCAGCACGTTCGAGGTGCTGTAGAGCACAAAACCAGCGGCGACCACGGCCATGGCTACCGAGAACAACATGCCGAGTTCGAAGCCAAATAGCGTGGCGGCGATGATGAGGCCAAAGGCTCCAAACGACGCCACAACAAGCGCCATGCGCAAAAAGGAGAAGTCCTTTTTGGTGACGAAGACCGCGACGGTTAGTCCAGCAAACACGACAAGGGTCGTGACCACTGCGGACGGCAATACGCTTGGGTCGCTGTAGGCGACAGCCATGTAAAGCAGCGGAGTCATTAGGAAGGCTTCGGCGACGATATAGAGGCCCAAACCAACGTATTGGATAGCTTTGGAGGTTTCTCGGTGTGCCAGCCAGTCGGCGGCCCACGCAACGCCCATGAAGAGACCCAACACGAGAAGCCAGCTGACGCTGAGCATCGCTTCTGCGACGACTCTCGCCGCGCCGGTTTGGAACAGCATGACCTCAAGTCCGACAAACGCAAGGATCGCCCCCATCAAGTGGGCGTAGGTCTTGCGAATGAACGACACCCGCGCGTCGATACTGCTGCTTGAAACTGAGTGCATGGCTTCCATTTGTCTTCTCCATCATGATTCGGGCCCAGATCCGTACGTTAACATAATGCCGGGCAACTTCATTTCAAGTTTCTTCGATGCCAAGAAACAAAAAAACCCGCCCGAAGAATCGGGCGGGTTTTAAGGCTAAATGCCTGAAAAATTAGTCGCGCTTGCGACGACGCATGACAAGCAATCCAGCCATCATGAGGCCGAAGATGAGTGCCATTGGCTGACGATCAGCGGGCTTGGCCACCGAGCTACAACCACATCCGTCGTCTCCACCGCCGCCCGAAGACACGATAGGAGCCGAGTAGAGGTCGAAGCTTCCAGTGACTACGTCGCTGTCGGTGCCGTCCGAAACGGTCACGCGCCAGTAGTATGTGAGCTCAGCGTCGAACGTCACACCTGTAGGCACTGCAACCGAATCGCCCGCTACGAAGTCTTCGGTGTAAAGGATTTCAGCAAAATCTGCGGTCGTGGCGAGGTCGACCGTGTAGATCAAGGTATCGCCGTCGGCATCCGTTGCTTCTGCCCAAACAAGTCCGTCAGGTGCACGCTCAAGAAGTGCGCCGGGTGCAGGTGACACGATTGCAAGTCCGGTTGGAGCTGCGTTTTCTGCGTTGACCACGAAGCTCGCCGAAACCCACTCAGATGTGGTGGTTCCGTCGAACGAACGTGCGCGCCAGAAGTACGTGGTGTCTTCCTGAAGTCCAGCAACGTCGTAGGTCAACTCAGTCTGAAGTCCCGAGTTGTCTGCGCCTGCGAATGCAGCGTTGTTGGCGATTTCGAGGACGTACTGGACGTCGTCTCCATCAACATCAACGACGCCTTCGATTTCAAGCGTTGTCGATGCTGTTGCCAGCACAACGCCGTTAGGCTTGACGATGGTCGGAGCAGGAGGCGCCGTGTTCGTGTTCGAAGCTTGGATCGTGAACGATGTCGCTGCGCCGTAGACGCTTGCATCAACGCCGTCGGTGGCTCGGCCGTGCCAGAAGTATGTGCCAGGGGCCAACACTTGTGACAGCGAGAAGAACGGTACCGAACGAAGCTCCGAGCGTGTCACGATCGTTGCGAACGCAGCATCCGAAGCGACTTCGAATTCGTACGAAACAGCATCGCCGTCAGGGTCAACAACCGCACGCAACTCGAGAGCTGCGAGCACGGAACCTGGCAGAATAGCCATGTCGACAGGTGTCAGGTTCGCAGGAACCGGAGGAGCCGAGTTGGCAGTGTTCACGCGGAACGAGCCAGTCTGGCTGTCTTCGCCCTGAGCAAATCCGTCGTCTGCATTGGCGAACCATGTGTAGACAGCGTCTTCAGTCAGGTCGACGTCGACTTCCACCGAAGTGGTGTTCACGCCTTCAGCCACACCCGAGATGCGAGTGATTTCTGTTCCCGTCGAGTCTTCGACCACAAACGTGTACTGCAGTTCGAGGCCACGTGGGCTCTCTGCATTCACGACTGTGAGTGTCGGACGAAGAGTGTCCACCGACTCTTTGTTCGGGCTCAAGATAAGAGGTGCCGAAGGAGCATCGCTGACGTTCGGGTCGGTGCCGTCGAGCACTTCTTGAAGGTCGGTGACGCCGTCGTTGTCGGTATCGGTTGTCCCAGCATCAGGCGGCAAAAGCGCGCCGTTGTTGAGCTCACGCTCGCGGGTATCCGAGATGTTGTTGTTGTTGGTGTCGATGATCGTCACCGTAACAGTGAAGGTCTCTTCAGACTTGCCACCGTCGTTATCGGTTGCACGAACCGTGACCGAAGTCGCGCCTTCGTCGGTCCAGTTTGGCGTCCAGCTGAGATTGCCAGTAGCGGCGTTCACAACGATGGCTGCCGGGCCAGAGACCAGCGAGTACGTGATGGTGTCTTGCGTACCGACGTCGGTTCCCACGATGCCTACGGATAATGCTGTCTGCTCAGGAGCTGACAAGATATCGCCGATTGCTGCGATGGTTGGAGCGACGTTGTTCACCGTGACCGACACAAGTGCTGTGGCCACTGCGTTGCCTTCACCGGTGTCGGTGACTTCAACGAGAACGCGGTAAGGAAGGTTACCCGAACGGTTGTTGGCATAGACGATGCCAGCTGCTGCGCAAGTCGTGCAGGTGTCTGTCGGGCTTGCTGGGACGATGTCCTCTGGGTCGTTGAAGTCGCCATCGCCATTGATGTCGTAACGAACCAGGTAAGGACCTGTTCCTGAAGGAGTCACAGTGATCGTTGTCGTTCCGCCTTCCGAGATGGTGGAAGGGTTGGCGATGACGTTCACGGCCACGCTGATATCGGTCACAGTGAAGGTGCTGCTGCCCGTTGCCGAAGCCGCAGTGTTGGGTGCGCCGACAGTGTCGGTGACAGTGACTTCGACCGAGTAGGCACCCGAATCTGCGATGGTTGCAGCTGCGACGTTTGAAGCCTGTGGTCCAATCGCAAATACAGTCGCGCCGCTCGAATCTTTGAAGTTGAACGTGTAGCTCAACTTGTCGTTTCCAGCGTCGAGTGCATCAACAATCGCTGTTACCGCTGTGCCACGAGACACAGATGAGGGTGTCGAGACCGACAAGATGGTCGGCGCGACGTTGGCGACAGTGAGTGTTGTGGAGCCTTGAACGCATGCGTTCTTGGTATCACACACTTCGACACCGACGGTTTTGAGGCCGTCTTGTGGGTAGGTCCATGTCGCTGCGTTGGTCGACTTCGTGACGTCGTATTGTCCGTCATTATTGAAGTCGAAACGATAGCTGAGGGCATCTCCACCAATATCTGCGGCGGTTACCGTCACAGTGGTTGCGTTGCCTTCGTTGACATTAAGACCAGCAACATTCGAGATGGTTGGAGCCACGTTAGTGACACGAACCTGAGTCGAACCAAGTGTGCTGCCGCCATCTGCATCGCTGACCTTAACGGTCGCGGTGAACGTGCCACTTGTGGTGTACACGCAAGAAGCGACGCCCGAGGTGTTGCTGAAGTCTTCGCTGCCATTGCTGTCGCAATCGAACGAGTAAGTCAGAACATCAAGAGGGCCCACATCGGTTGCTGTCACCGAAAGCACCACGGTTGCGCCGGCGGCGTTTTCAGTCACAGGAGCAGGGGTCGGGAATGACGTGATTTGAGGAGCCACGTTTTTCACGGTGACTGTGGTCAAACCATAGTCACAACCGAAAGCAGGACCGTCATCGTCACAAACTCGCACACAGACAGGGTTTGAGCCCTGGTCTTGGTAGGTGTTCGAACGAACTGCAGAAGTTCCCGTTCCAGGGACAGCTTCAGCGAAGTCACTGTTGTTGACGTTGGCGCTGTCCGTCTTTGTGCAAGCGAAGTTGAACGAATAACGAAGTGTGTCGGCGCCAGGATTGTTGACCAACATGACCGCGGTCACCGAGGAGTTCTCGTTGACAGGTCCGGTGTTGAACACGTCCGTGATGGTTGGTGCGCGGTTAAGAACTTCAACCGTGAGGGTTGAGGTGTCACTTCCGCCGTCCGGGTCCGTCACGGTGATGAGAACCGTGTAGGTGCCCGGATTGGTGTACACGTGCGAGAACTGCGCACGAGCTGTGCCTGGCGCTGTCACCGAGCCAGTTGCGAAGTCGCTTGAAGTGTCGCCCCAGTTGATTTGGAACGAGAGCGTCTGAGCGTCAACGGTTGAGGGGTCGGTTGCTGTAATACGTGCCGAGAACGACTGACCTTCGGTCACAATCACAGGTGCCGGAGGGGTTGCTTCAACAAGAGTGATCGTTGGAGCGACGTTGACGACGGTGATGATCCTTGTCGTGCTAGCGCTCGAGTCTTCGTCGAACACAGTGATGGTTGCAGTGTAATCACCGCTTTCGATGTAATCGCCAGGAGCGGTCACTGAAATCGTGTTTCCTGCAGTACCGACACCAGCAACCCCGACCGTGATTTCTGAATTGGCGAGGTTTGGATCGCCCCAGTTCACAACGACTTTCGTGAGAAGGTCGGCAGCGGTTTCGGCTTTCACATTGATGTCGAGCTTGGCTTGAGCAGGCTCAAGATTATCCAACGCTGGCACAAATGTCTGAGTCACGCTTGTGATGATTGGAGTGTTGTCAGCCACAGTAACGTTGGCCGAGACAGGCAAGCTTACGCCGCCGTCTCCGTCGGTCACAGTCAATTGAATGACTTTGGGGCCTTGGCTGTCGAATCGTCCGCCATTGGTGACGTCCAAAGCTGTAAGGCGTGCTGCGTAGGTGGCAGCCAATGTTTGGTTACCGAAATCGAGTCCGCTCCATTCGCCAGAATAAGCGTTGTCGAGTGCGCCTGCCGGGTCCGAAAATCCGCCATCAAGATTGAAGGTGTAACCTTCTTCAAGGGCTGGGAAGGGGACGATCGAAGGCGTTGGTACGACGTTGGTTACAACGATCGTGGTCGTCTTGGTGTCGCAGATCGTGCCGCCCACTTCGCAGACCTGCACGGAAACCGTGCAGACGCCTGCCGATGGATTGGTGCACAGCGAGTTGTCTGCATAGACGTGTGGTCCGATGCTGAACGTGCCGGGTGCGGTATGAGTCGCGGTCGAGTTTGGTGTGCCGTCGTCCCAATTGACCACGACCGAGTAGGTGCCGTCGAGCGTACCTGCAGGGTCGGTGAACGAGTAGGTCAGCGTGCTTGCGCTGGCTTCGTTGATGCCAGCAAGTGCCGGAATCGCGGCCAAGACCGGTGCTTGGTTTGTGACAGTGATCGTACGCGCAACGCTTGTGGTGGACGAGTCTTCGTCGTTCACCTTGACCAGGACGTTGTACGACCCGTCAAGATCGTCGTCGAGGAAGGTCACGGCACATGTGGTGTCGCTCGTTCCACAGCCAACAACGGTGTATTCATTGACGCGGTTGCCGTTGCCGTTGCCGTCGATGTTCCAGTTGTACGTGGTAAGTGCGTCGAACGTTGGGTCGGCTGCACCCGAGACGGCTGCGACTGCGAAGTTCACAGTGGAGCCTTCAGCGACGGTTGCGTTGGCCTGTGCGCCGTTAGCTGTGAAGCTGTTGATCACCGGGTTTACGTCGGTGACACGCACATAACCAAGTCGTGTGCCTGTTCCGCCGTTATCGTCGGCTGCACCGAATGTGACGGTGTAGTCGTTCGTCAGCGCAGGAAGAACGTTGTCGTACTTCTTGTTGAAGGCCAGCGCGTCGGCAGGAGCGATGTTTTGGATGGTCGGGTAGGTGATTCCTTTGATCACGTTACCGGTACCGGTTCGTGTCGTGAGGTCTCCCAAATTCCAGTTGAAGGTCAGCTCGTCGATGCCCTGCTCGTCGAGCGTGCCCGCGATTGCGTAGGTTGTACCTTCGATCAATGCGGTTGGAGTCGCCGAGTTTGTGCTGATTTCCGTACCGTTCAATTTGATCGCAAGATTTCCCGGAGGAAGGTTGGCGATCACGGTCGTCGTCGACGTCGTCGTTTGGCCGCCATCCTTGTCCGTGACAAGCACGGTCAAGGTGTAGGTGCCGTCGTCGAGGTAGATTCGCGACTTGGTGTCGGTTTTTGGACTATTTGATTCGTTGCAAATGTCGAGATTCGTCCCGTCATCACAATCGGTTGGATTGGCGCAAGTACAGGTCACCACGGTCGGGTCATTGACCCCAGCCGTAGGCGTCCAGGTCCAGGTCACGCCAGCAATCTCGGTTGCCTTGAGGCCTGGATCTTCGACCGTAAGGTCGAATGTCGCGTTCACGCCTTCAAATTTGGCACCGGTGCGAAGCAAAGTCGCGTTAGGCGGAAGATTGTTCACCGCTACAGTGACGCCCTGCGTCGAGGTGTCGGTGCCCTGAACGGCCGAGAATCCGACAGCATAGGGGTTGGTGGCAGGGTTATCCGCGTACTGATGTGTCCATGAATTACAGAGTAATGCTGCTGCGACCGGTGCCGTGGCTCCGCAAACTTCACGAAAGCCAGCCGCGCAGGAGCCCTGTGCGCCAAAAAGGGCTGCAGGGATCACGCGAGAGGTGTTCGCAGTTCCGTCGCCCCAGGTCGCTGTGATGGTGACATCTGTGGTGCCGTCGACGCAAAGTTGGGACACAGAGACCGAAGCCGTTTGGCCCTCGTTGATCGTCTGCGTGCTCGGTTCGACCGAGAAGAACGTGACGAGCGCGTTCTGGCGTGTTGAGTTTTCCTGGCTTGCAAGGTCGCCGTCCGATTCCGCACATGCACTGAGCATGACGGAACAGGAAGCAGCGATCAGCGCAGCGCGAAGCTGAGACTGTCGATTCATTTCCACTCCTAAATGAGGTTTATTTCTGACCGATATGGTGCACGGTATAGCAACTAAGACGACCCTTAGAAAGGGTAAAAATAGACTGACCTGGCGTCAAAAAACTGACACATTTCGGGGACATAGGTTCGAAACCCAGCCCGTATGAACGGGTTAGCGCGGCCCGCCTCGTCCGCATTATGGTCCCTCCCGTGAATTCATTAGAAAGAAAAACCTACATCCACATACGTGCTCAACGACAGCTTCATCGACAGCGAGCCGACGTCGGGAGAAACCCCGAAGGCAGCGTTGATTTGCCAGTCGCCGGAGCGCCAGTCGATGAATGTTGAGGCGCCGACCAAGGCAGAGAATTGGTCGAAATCGCCGACGCGATCGCCGTCTTCAACCACGCCCGCATTTGCTGTGACGCCGATTTCTCCGTCCTTGCCTACTTTCATCGACTGAGAAACCTCTCCGACGGCGTAACGTGATGCCAAAAATGACGCCCACGGCAGCCCCGGCATCACAACGACATACGGATTCATGCCGCCCACTCGAGCGCGAGTCAGGTCGTCTTCACCATCCCCCAGCCCGACCCACTCCCGAACTTGCAGGCGCCATCCAGGGGTCCATTCGACGCCCGCTGCCGCCCATTGTCTCAACGTCAGGACCGACCGATTAGGGTGATTGCGTGGGTCAGACGGAACACCCCAATTTTGAACTTGGCTGCGATGATCGACTCCTGCCTCGACGCCAACGGCGAGGCCAGAAATTCGTCGTCGACCTCTTCGATGGGCCTCGGACCAAGATGGGTCATTCGCGAGCTTCCAATACGTCCATCCCAGTCGTTGTTTGAACACGTAGGCTTCGGCCGGCAAAACGAAGTTCGCACCGGTGGCGTCCACTTCTCGAAAAAACCACCGTTGCAGGCCAGCGCTGGTATTAAACCAATGGTCGCCGACCCCTCGTTTGGCGTCGGCTTGCAATTCGACATAGCTGGCAGAAAACGTCCGTTCGGGAACGTTCTTGGCACCGACATAATAGTCGGTTAGCAGGCCAGCAAACATGAGTTCACCGCGTGTTTGAAAGCCATACGTCCACTGATCGACTGGTTTTTCGACCCGAAGCGTGAGGGTGTCGGTGTTAAGCTCGACGCTCACGTTGGTGGCTCCCACCTGGGTCTGGCCATGAACAAGAAAAACCGCATGCCCTTTTGTTTCATCGTTCTTCCAGAACTCGCCGCCCACCATCGCCTCTACGGATTGAGCCTTGGCTTGTGAAATCAATGTCATGCTCATGACAGCGCCAAGCGCCACGGAAATGGATGATTTGCCGATTAGGCCAAGATCAGACTTTGTGGTCGATTTTATCATGGACGTGCACCAGAAGGATGGGAATAGCGTTTGCTTTCGACGGGTTAACGTTCAACCAATCAAACGGAAGAGCAAACTTGAAACGCCGACTGCAACTCATCTTAGTTTTGCTGTTAATTGCAATATTATCCGTGATCGCGTTTCGAAAACCACTCTTCTACGGTGTGGTGTCCTACGAACCGATTCGTACACGGAACCGTGTTTCGTACGCGCGACCAACGGTTTTTGTGCCTTTTGACGTGGCCCTGGCGCGGAGTCTGAGGGAAACCGCATCGATACTGGATTTTACCTTCGAGAAGACGTCGTCGAAACCGAGCGTCACAAGGAAAACCGGGAGGGCGCATTGTGTGGGTTATGCCAACCTCACCGCCGAGATTTTTGCGGGGCTGAATGACGAATGGACCGCCGAAACGACTGTTGGGTACATTCGGGTTCTTGGAATGAATGTGCACGAATACGTTCACCATCCGTTCTTCAAGAACCATGATTTTGTGGTTTTCACCAACAAGACCACCGGCGATAGGTTTGCGGTGGATTCGTCGCTCTACGACTACACAGGGATTTCGGAGGTTCGTTTGGCAAACGAATAAAGTGGACTTACCACTGTCCGCCTGCGGCGATTCCTGCAAATGCGTAGTTCTGAAACCCGAGCTCCAGTTTGATGACCCCATGTTTCTTAATATTGAAGCGCACGCCGCCCACGATGTTGATCACCGGGATCACAGGAGGAATGTCCTCTTTGACCGGTGCGTCGAAGTTGTTCTCAAGGTCGGGCTCACCGTTTTGTGAGTAACAACCGGGTGGTCCGAGTACGCCGGGCTGTCGGCAGGGGGAGCCAGGCTTAGGGTTGTATTTGAGGACATCGCCTAGCATCAAGCCGGCACCGATTCCGCCGCCAACGTAGGGCGATAGCCAAGGTTTAGGATTCCAGAACCAGTATGAGGTGATGACAAGGCTCATGAGCTTGGCGTCGACCGTGGTCCAGTCTCCGTCCTCGGGGGCATCACCCGAAGAAAGCCAGAATTGCGACGGCATGGTCAGGTCTGCGTAATCAAGAGCAAAACCGATTTCAAAATCTTCGTCGCGTCGCCACGAAAACTCAGCCCCGTAGGCAAAATTTGTTTGGTCTTGCCAGTTCGTGGCGTGTTCGTCGAAAAACAGCCCGAGCATGAATCCCGGGATGGCCACGGCTCGAAATCGAGCGACCATCATGAACTCGTCTTGGTTGAGTTCGCTTTCAAAGCGGGCTTCGTCGTCTCTGTCGACATACTGAGCCATGGCGGTTCCAGGCAAGAGTAGGACAAGGAGGCTAAAGATGAGAACGGCCAAACGCATGTGAAATCCGTGGATGATGTCTGAGCCTTGGTTGTAACTTCCGCACGGCATTCATGCAATTATTGTAGCGTTGTTCGTTGGCCGTCTGGTGGCGTGTTTGTGCGTGATCTGATAATCGGGCACCAGTATCTGGTCAGATCATTGGCCAGCCCGACCCCAGATTAGACCATGAGCACTACATCCTTCGCCGACCTTGGACTTCAAGAGTCTTGGCTGCAAAACCTCGACCAACTTGGTTACGTCAAAATGACGCCCATTCAAGCGTCAGCGCTTCCTCTGATGCTGAAAGGCCAAGATGTGATTGGCTTGGCCAGCACTGGCACGGGCAAGACCGCTGCGTTTGGTCTGGCTTTGCTTTCACGCATCACTCCAGCAAGCCAATTGCCGGGCGCGTTGGTTTTGTGCCCCACCCGCGAGCTCGCCTCGCAGGTCGCCGAGGAGATACGGCGGCTTGCACGTCCGCTGGCGAACACCAATGTGGTGGTGTTGACCGGAGGCACAGCCTTTGGGCGGCAACGCGCTCAGCTGGAAAATGGCGTGGACGTCGTGGTTGGGACTCCGGGCAGGGTCCTGGACCATTTGCGAAAGGAATCATTGAATCTGGCGATGGTCAGAACTCTGGTTTTGGATGAGGCCGACCGCATGCTGGATATGGGCTTTGTCGAAGACGTGTCGACGGTGGTCGATGCGACCGCCAAAGGCCGTCAAACGCTCTTGTTTTCGGCGACGACCCACGACGACGTGATGGAACTCAGCCAAACACTGCAAAAAGACGCGGCGTATGTTTCGGTGGCTGACGAGTCCGCCGCGCCCGATATTACCCAGATTCTTTACGAGTTAGGCTCCGTTGACCGCTTCGAGGCGCTCACGCGGGTGCTGAACTACCATCGCCCAAATTCCGCAGTGGTGTTTTGCAGCCAGCGAGACACCGTGGACGAGGTCAGGGGGAAGCTAAGCGACGCTGGGTTTTCTGTGATGGGCCTACACGGCGGCATGGAACAGCGAGATCGCGAAGATGTGCTCTTGTTGTTTTCGAATGGCAGCGTGCGGGTGCTGGTCGCGACCAATGTTGCGGCTCGCGGCATCGATATCGATGAACTTGATGCTGTGATCAATTACGAGCTGCCGCGCGATATTTCCGAATTTGTGCATCGAGTAGGTCGTACTGGGCGCGCGGGCGAATCAGGGCTTGCGATTAGCCTGATGGGACCGCGAGAAGACCGGAAAGTCGAAGCAATTGACCTGCTCAAGGATGTGGATCCTCGACCGGTTTCGAAACTTCCGCAGGACGTCGATGCGCCCGATTCCGCACGAATGCGCACCATTATGTTGATGGGCGGGAAAAAGGACAAAATTCGCCCAGGCGATATCGTCGGGGCGCTGACGGGTGATTTGGGCCTTGATGTCGATTCCATCGGACGAATCTCGGTGGGCGACCGGGTCACACATATCGCCATCGAACGCGCTGTCGCTCCGGAAGCATTGAAGAAGATCAATAACGGGAAAATCAAGAAGCGCAGTTTCAAAGCCCGTTATTTGTGACGCCCGAAAATTTTGGCTGCTTCAGACGACAGCCAAAACTTGAGGTTTGATGTTCTGCCGGTAAAGTGCCCGCAACTTGATTTGGAGAACTGGCATGAAAAGAATCTTTGGAGTTTCGGTCGTAGCATTGCTTCTGTTGAACGCTTGTGGCGACGACACGAAAGACAGCACGAATAACACGACCAATAATAATACGACGGCAAACAACACCGCCGTTGACGCTGATCCAACTTGGGTTTTGAAGGTCGACGGCCAAGCAGAGCTTTCCGGAGCAACCACGAAGTTGATCCGGACGACTCCAGGCAGTCTGACCGTTCAGTTTTCGTCGACAGCGGGCACAGGCCAGCTCACGATTGAAGGTTTGGCTGAAGGCGACGTGGGCACTTTTGCCGAGACCGTTTCTACTCAGTTCACCGGGTTTCCTGGTGCGCCGAATTGCGGATTCACCTCGCTTGGCAACGGCGAAACGCCGCCTCTAGAAATCGTGATCACCGAAAATTCCGGAACAAAATTCGTGGCGACGTACACGTTTGCGGATCTGAAGTGCTCGATGCTCACTGGTGGCGGAGAAGCCCCGGACGCGAGTGGTACGGGGCAGATCACGAAGAACTAACGATGGGTTGTTTTGCGGTACATGATTGATGTCAGTCTTGGTCAGTGGCGTTTTTGGTCCGCTGCGTCGATACTGAGATCTCGTTGTTAAACACGAGGATCCATCATGTTTCGTTCATTCCTGTTTGTTATGATCTCGTTTAGTCTCGTTGCTTGCGGCGTAGCCGACACAAACGACATCGAACCAAAAACCAGTAAAGCCACCACAAGAGTGGACGAGTTACGGGTGAACGGCCCTTGGGTGGCCCCCGCAAGCACAAAGGCAATTGCCGCAACGCAATATGTGCCCGTGGTTGATCCGCCCGCGGTTTCTCCGTTGGGTTCCTGCACTTCGAGCAACGCGTTTGCTTGTTCCTGTCGTCATCCGTCGTGTTCACCCGCTCATGCCGGCACCAGGGAACTCGATAGCTACATTCGTGGTAGGTTTGCGTCGCTCACCTCAGGTGGTCTTTATTGCTGCCGTCAGAACAGCGCGACAACCAGCGTGCCCAAGCTCTCGGTCCACGCCGTAGGGCGCGCAATCGACCTGATGGTGCCCTTGGAGGGTGGCGATGCCAATAATGGTTTGGGCGACCCTGTTGCCAACTGGCTGGTCGAAAACGCCGAATTTATTGGCATCCAACGCGTGATTTGGGACCGAGCTTTCTGGAATGGCGAGCGAGGTTTTGGGCTGTTAAGCTCCAATTCCCTGTCCCATACCAACCATATCCATGTGGAATTAAGCGCGGCTGGTGCCGCACGTTTGACGCCGTTTTTCACCTCGGGCGCCTCAGTTGGATCATGCACAGCCCGCTGTGAGGGGACACGCATTATCAATCAAGATTGCACGTCGGGTGATTGCGCATTTTACGGTGCTGCTTGTCTTCCGGGCAACCCACCGATGTGTGGACAGCCTCCACCCCCAGAGCCTCCAGCAGCAGTCGCCGTGGCTAACGCCGTCCTGCCCTCAATGACCGTTGGCGGCTCACCGGGTCGACTTAACTTCGTCGAGCCGACCCGCGTTTTTGACACCCGGGGAGCCAGCACACAGGTGATTCGGGGAGACGGCAGCACGTCCGGACCGCTGACTGCCGCGGGAACCAATATCGTTGCGATTCCGGGTTTGTTGGGCGCGGCAAGCTCTGTCTGGATGAACATCACAGCCATTCAACCAGTTGAGGCCGGCTTTTTGACCGTATTTCCGGCCGACACTCCGGCACCTGAGACGTCGAGCGTGAACTTTACCGCCGGCGAAGTCCGTGGCAACGCGGTCCCCGTGATTTTGGGAACAGGCAATCGAATCGCCATCGACGCCCTTCGGGATGTGAATGTAATCGGCGATTTGACCGGTGCATTTGCTCCAACAGGAGACGGCTTGACCTCGACGCCTCCAGCCCGTGTTCTGGACACTCGGTCTGCAGGAATTCCGATTGCACCGGGCACCATTCTTGAGGTCGACGTGAGGGCCCCGGCTGGTGCAACTGGAGTCGTCGCAACGATCGCTGCCTTAAGCGGGGCCAACGCAGGGTTCATTACGGCGTTCGCATGTGGTTCAAACGTTCCGGTCACTAGCAACCTCAACTATGCCCCAAACAGTGTGGTCGCCAATTCCGTGGTCTCGAAGATTACGAACGGCAAGCTCTGCCTGTGGTCCTTGGAAGAGGCTCATGTGATCGTCGATGTCGCTGGTTATTTCTCGGCCGATGGCCCGCTATCCTATCAACCCTTGGCTCCAAAACGCCTCTTGGATACGCGCTCGGCCACCAGCTTGTTCACCAATCGACTCGGAGATCGCCAAGTTATCGAACTGCCGATTCAGGACCTGCCCGGGATGCCGGCTGGGGTTTGGGCTGTCACCGCAAACCTGACCGTCGTTGGGGCAACGCAGAACGGATTTTTGAGCGCTTTCCCCTGTGGCGGTTCGGTGCCCAACACTTCATCGTTGAATTTTCCGCCAAACAGCCCGGTCGGTACGTTGACGGTTTCGAGCGTCGGCATGAACGGAAACCTGTGTATTTTTGCAAGCTCTCGCGCTCACCTAATTGTCGATGTGCTCGGGGTTTGGACGCATAACGCGGCTCTACAACCTCCGCCCGCCTTGGTGATGACCAACCCAGGAGACGAAGGCGATACGGTTGACCCGGGTGATCCGCAGCTTAACGAACCAGTCGCTCTGGATATGGGCACGGACTTTACGGACGATGAAACAGATCCCGAGCAACAAAGCGTGAACAACGGCGTTCAGACTTCAAGCGGTGGCTGCTCGGTAGGAGAGGGGCACGCCGCGGAATCGATGATTCTTTTGGTCTTGTTTGGGATGGGGATCTTGCGCCGTCGGCGTCGAAGCTCCTAAGGTACGCAGGTTATCCGAACCGAAAAATCGCATCGCCTTGGTTTTAGAATGAAAATCCTGCCGTTGTTTCTGGGCGTTGCCCTTACGTTTTGTTTTTCCTGCAGCAACGACCTTCCATTGGTTGCGGATGCTGGACAGGTTGATGCAAGCACAACCGACGCAGACGACCTAACTGACGCATCACCCGACTCATCACCCGACGCAACCCCAGACGCAAGCGACGCCGCATCGCCCGACGCCACGAGCGACGTAGCCGATGCGGAACTCCCCTGCGAGGGCCCTGATTGCCCCATGACGGTCCCCGAGTGGAAGGTGCTCTTTGACCAGGAGTTCAGTAATCCGCGACGTCCTGCGGAAGATTGCGAGGCTTTGTCGACTTCGACCGGCGCCAACCAAGAGCACTACTTCTTTGCCTACTGCATCGATGGGCTGGTCTCGATGTGGAGAGCCACCGGCGATAATACGTACCTAGACACCACTTTACGTCTGATCGAAAATACTGTGGCCGACGCCAAGCTACAGCCAGACGGCTTCCGCTATTGGCCCGGGCCAAATGCGGGATCGACCTATCCACTTTGGGACTCCTACTATTGGCGAATGGTCACTCATCTGCTTCGCGTGATGAACGACTCGCCAGCGCTGCTCGCGACCGCTGATTATCAAGCGCGCTTCGATGCGCTGCTTGAGTTTTCGACCAAAGATATCTGGGAAAAATGGCTGAATAAGGGCGCTGGAAACCTCTATCGTTCACGCACCCATATGGCGAGTCATTGGGCCCGAATCGGCATGGATCTGTTTTTGATTACGGGCGACGCAAAGTACCGCGAGGTGTTCGATAATATTTCGCACGGCACGATGGTTGGTTATCCCTCAAACCTTCGCGACCAGTTTGCCGATAATCCAGACCATCCGGGCGCATATACGTGGTCTCAGGTTTGGGGTGCATCGCCCTCGGAGTCCATTCAAGACACCTCGCACGCAGGGGCCATCGTTTCGTTCATCAACGCAGCGGCGGACCAACAACTTTACTGGACTGATGACGACGTCACCGCCCTTATTAAAACCCTGCTAGATGTCATTTGGGACCGTGCGCTCGACGGCGCCTACCATCAAAATGTCGACGGAACCGACCCTACCGCCGGCTCGTTTACTGGGCCCTATGGCCTACCCGGCAGCTTGGGAGGCCGTCTTCACGAATGGCTCCACCTAGGCAGTCATGACCCCGAGATTCAGCGGAGGATCGAGTTGTATTACCTGGACCCCGCCCGTCGAAACACAATTTTTTTCGGCTATCAGGCGTACGGAATAGGAGCCCTGAACGCGCGCATCCTTGCCGAGGGTGCACCAGTCTACTGATGCTGGTCATACAGCGGCCAAGGACGATGAACTAGGTTTTGCTCACGCCCGAAAAAACGGTAAGATCCGACCAATCCCTTGCCGGTGTTGTTGAATGAAGATCCTTCCGTTTTTTATGGGCGTTGCCCTTTTGTGGTCCGCCGGTTGCGCAGACGACGCTCCATCCAACACCGCCGATGCGGGCAGTGACGCCGCCGCGATTCCGCTAGAACACCCTGCCGAATCAGTCATCTTCGACTTCGTAAACAACTGTGTTGCCTTGTCGCTTGCAGATTCGATTTCAGACGCGCCGTTGGTGGTATCAGCGGCCGACAACGCGACCTCGTTCCTACTTGTCGATGACGCGTCGAAGGCATCGAAGTTTTTCATGAAGGCTTCCGACCTTGGCACCTACCTTTTTTACGACGTGGACGGCGGCTATCTGGTCTCCGATGATGGTCCGATGCTGCGGCAGACGGAGCTGAAGTCCGATATCTACGAGATCGATGACACGTATGTATCTGGTGCTGAATGGCATCTGCAGTTTTCCGAGCGTGCCTCGAATAAATACCAACTTCAAAATAGAAAAACGGGTCAATATCTGGGGGCTGATGGTCTGGTCGATTCGGCGACTAAGGCCGGCATCATTACGCTAGAGCCCGCAGAAGGGTGTACCGAACACCCCGAAATGTCGCTGGACGCTACCGGGAATATTGAGCCTAAAACTTACGAAGATGGCTCGCTCTTTGGTTACGTCGATACGCATTCTCATATCTTGGCCAATTTCGGGTTTGGTGGCGGCGGTATCTTTCATGGCGCCCCGTTTCATCGCCTGGGAGTGTCGGTCGCGATGGGTTCGTGCGAACCGTTCCACGCCGAAGAAGGCCGCGCCGATTTGTTGGGTTCGGGCTTTGGAAATGGCTCAGAATCACTGGATGAAGCCGCGCTGATTGGTCTTTTGGGCAACGGTCGGCTGCCTAATCCAGCCCATGCGACGGACGGTTGGCCTACCTATTCGGATTGGCCGAGCGAACGCAGCGCAACTCATCAAACTCAATATTATAAGTGGTTAGAGCGCGCCTGGATGAGCGGCCTGCGCCTGATGGTGCAACACGCCGTCACCAACGAGGTCTTTTGTGAATTGATGGGCAATCCCGGTTTTCAACCCACTCGATATTCGTGCAAAGACATGTTTAACGTCGATCGCCAGCTTCTTGAGGTCCGAAACATGGAGCGCTACATCGATGCGCAATCCGGTGGACCGGGTGAAGGCTGGTTCCGAGTGGTCGAGTCACCTGCCCAAGCGCGCGAAGTTATCGCCGAGGGCAAGCTCGCCATTATTCTTGGAATCGAGGCTCCGAATTTATTTGATTGTTATCTGACTCCACATGATGGCAGCCCCGAATGTACGGACGAGTACATCAACCAGAAGCTCGACGAATATTACGCGAAGGGCATTCGCGCGCTTTTTCCTAACCACAAATATGACAACGCGTTCACTCCCGGAGATGGCCACCGCGGCATCATTGAGTTGGGCAATTTTGTTAGCACCGGCCACTACTCCAATTTCACTGAAGACTGCCCGGTTGTGGACACCGTTTTTGATAAAGGCGGGGTGCAATTCGGCGGCCTGAATCAACCGCGCGACAATTATTTATCTCCTGCAGAAAACGAACTGATTATTTTTTCGACCAACCCGCTCAAGGATGTCCTTCCTTATCTTGCAGCGATACGCGCGCCACCACTGGAAGGCGAGTGGTGCCAGAAGGGAAGTCTAACTGCCGCGGGGGTGACGTTGATCAATGGCATGATGGCGCGCGGGATGATTCCCGAAATCGACCATTTGCCGCGCCGCTCCTACTTGGAAGTTTTTGCGCAGCTCGAAGCTGCAAACTACCCCGCCGCTGGAACCCACGGAAATACCAACAGTGGCAAGCTTTACGACCTTGGCGGTGTTTCAAAAGCAGGGTTTTCTAGATGCGCAGACCCCGCCGATCCCGGTGCGATGGCAGACCGCTTTCGCACTCACCGCGACGCGATCGTTGCGGCCGGCGGTTATCCCGCTGAGGGATTTGGTTTCGATCTAAACGGCCTCGCGGGCGTTCAAGGACCGCGGTTTGGCGACGATGCAAACTGTCCAAACATTCAGGAAAACCCAATCGAATACCCGTTTGATTCGTTCGACGGAAAAGTCACTTTTCAGCAGCCACAGATGGGCGAGCGGGTGGTCGATTTTAACACCGAAGGCATGATTCATATTGGAATGGTTGCCGAGCTGATTCAGGACGCGCAGCGCACCGGCGTCACAGACGAAGACATGGATATTCTGTTTCGCTCCGCTGAAGGTTATATCCGGATGTGGGAACTTGCCGAAACCCGCTCGCAAGAACTAAATCCCTAGATTCCGCACTGCCGTGCGCTATCCAGCCAGCGCGGTTTTTTGACAACTCCCTAGGCTTCGCTTCGTTCGCAAGAACCGGACATCATGGTAGGGTCGCGCGTTGAAAACACTTGGCTTGAATCAAGGTTAGACATGCGAGCATCACTCTTAGCCACGTTGGCGCTTCTGGCTTCATGCAGCGCCAGCCCGACCACTCAATCAGAAACCAACGGCCCTGCGGCGGAGACCACTGTGGAAACACGACGCGACACGATCGTCGATACAATTCATGGCGTTGAAGTCGCCGATCCGTTCCGCTGGCTCGAAGACGTTAAGTCTCCTGAAGTGCAGGCTTGGATGGACGAGCAGGACAAAGGCGCCCGCGCTCAGTTGGGGGCGTTTCCTGGCCGAGACGGGCTGGCAAAACGGTTCGCAGAGCTCTACTACGTGGACTCGATTTCGGCGCCAAGCCACAAGGGGGACCGCTACTTCTACACACGTCGCCACGCGGACCGTGAGAAGTCAGTCTACTATTATCGTGACGGTGCAGAAGGTGCCGAAAAGGTACTGCTGGACCCCAACACGTTGAGTGAGGACGGCAGTGTCTCCGTGGGGTTTGTCGTGGCGTCTTGGGACGGCAAAAAAGTGGCCTATTCCCTGAAGGCCAACAACGCTGATGAAGCCATCATGCATGTCATGGACGTGACGACTGGCAAGACCACCGACATCGACGTGATCCCTGGCATCAAATATTCGGATGCCACGTGGACCCGCGATAACAAAGGGTTCTACTACACCTTCCTTCCCAACGACCCCAGTATCACGGTTCAAGAGCGGCCTGGTTACGCTGAGATCCGCTATCATGTCTTGGGAACCGACCCCAAAACTGACGAACTGATCCACGAAAAGACTGGCGACCCCACAAGATTTGTAGGCGTTGACCTCAGCTGGGACGGCCGCTGGCTGCTCTACTACGAATGGAAAGGGTGGAATGCCACTTCGGTTTGGGTCAAAGACCTGTCCAAAAAAGAAGCCAAATTCGAACCCTTCATCCAGAGCCAGGAAAACCTCTATTCTATCCTTCCGTGGAAAGACGACTTCTTGATTTTCACCAACGAAGGCGCGTCGCGCTGGCGAGTTTTTAAAACTCCGTCGAAGAGCCTAGACCGCAAGAACTGGAAGGAAATCATCCCGGAACTCGACGACGGATCGGTGATCGAAAACGTTCAGATTATTGGCGGACGATTGGTCCTCACACTGCTCAAAGACGTAGCTAGCGACATGCGCATTTACGATCTTGCCGGCAAGCTGCTGCGTGATATCGAATTGCCTGGTGTCGGCGCCAGTTTTGGCATGACGGGTACGCCTGAAGACGATGATGCCTATTTCAGTTTTCAATCGTTTACGACTCCACTTAGAATTTACAAAACCAGCATTAAATCGGGGACGACCGACCTTTGGAACGAAGTGAAGGTTCCCATTGATCCCGAGCCCTACATCGTCGAGCAGGTTTTTTATCCGAGTAAAGACGGGACAAAAATCCCGATGTTTATTGTCCACCGAAAAGACATGCCTTTGGATAAAACAACACCGTTTATTTTGTACGGCTACGGCGGTTTTTCCGTGACCCTATCGCCGTATTTTAGGGCGAGCATCTACCCTTGGCTCGAAGCGGGCGGTGGCTACGCTGTGGCGAATCTTCGTGGTGGTGCTGAGTACGGCGAAGCGTGGCATCAGGCCGGAATGCTCGACAAAAAGCAGAACGTTTTTGACGACTTCATTGCGGGCGCCGAATGGTTGATTTCGAACGGTTATACAAGTTCCGAAAAACTCGGCATCCGCGGGGGCTCAAACGGAGGCCTTTTGGTTGGCGCCGCCATGGTGCAGCGCCCTGAACTCTTTGGGGCGGTCGTCTGTGAAGTGCCGCTCTTGGATATGGTTCGTTACACCGAGTTCGGCAGTGGAAAAACATGGATCTCCGAGTACGGCGACCCGACCGACGCCGAGCAGTTCAAGACGTTATATTCGTATTCGCCTTACCATCACGTAGAGCCCGGTACGGCTTACCCCGCATTGTTGATGAACACCGCTGATAGCGACGACCGTGTCGACCCGATGCATGCCCGAAAATTTGTGGGGGCGGTTCAAGAGGCCACTTCAAGCCGATCACCCGTTTTGATGCGGGTCGAGAGAAACTCGGGCCATGGGGGCGCCGATTTGATCAAACAACACGTAGCTAATGACGCGGATACATACGCGTTTCTGGCCAGTATGCTTGGGTTAAAGCTTCCCTGAACCAAGAATCTAGGTGTGTTTTTTTGTCGTCGGCTTTGAAGTGCTAGACACTGCTTACGGTTCAGAAAACTAGGCAGTGTAGGGACTATGGATCAGGAACTTTTTGAACGAATGCTTGGCGGTTATGTCGCTAACCTCTCAAGCCCGCTGGGCTGGCAAACGCGAGTGGCGGTGACGACCCGTGGGAATACGTTTTATGCCAAAGCGAGATTTGATTTTCCAACCGGGGGATCAGTGATTTCGAAGGTTAGATGCGACACGTCGATGCCCGAACAGTTCATTCGCAGCAAGGCTGCTGATTTGGTGCGCTTCGCACTCGATATGATGCTGGTCGCCGACGAGTCGCTCGCCGTCTAACACCTAGCGAGGCACGCCATCAAAGACCGAGTCGACCCCGGTCCATGCCTGGTTGCTCGCTTGCCACCGCCCAACCCACCAAAACTCATTCGCCGTGACCAACAGCCGGGTGGTCTCTTCAACCAATAAGCCGTCGGCAAACACTCGCACGGTGGCGCGAGCTCCTGGAAACCCAAAAGGGTTCGCCAGATGGACACCGACATCGAAGTCCGTGAGTTCGTCTTTGACCACGACCACCTCGGGCCGTTCTCCTGCAAAACTCGACGACACCATGATGGCTCGGCCCTCGGCGCATGATTGTTGATCGACGTGGCAGTCCGCTGGACCAAGCCAGCCCGATTCCGAATCCCTTAAAACGACGTGTAGGTCCAAATTGACGCCCCGGCCCGGCCCGGCATCGTCAGGAATCAGATCCCCGACATTTTCCCAAGTTACTTCAACCAGATAGGGTTTATCGGGCAGGGCTTCAAACACCGATTGGACAAGTCCACAACCCACCGCTGTGTCGTTGATTGCCCGCGCCTGCACGACGTAAGGGCCCACGATATCGGGCTTGAGGGTGGCGTACTCACCTCTTGATATCGCGTTGGATTGGCTAGCGATGGGCCGCTCGATCATCTCGAAAAACGGAACTGTGCCGGCCTCGACCGAGTCCGGAACGATGGCGACAGTGCTCCGCACCCTAAGGGGCAAAGTCGATGCGAACTCTCCAAGACTGAGCGTCGCGCACTCAGGTTCAGCGACAAAACCCTTCACTTGCGTGGTGGCCAGCGTCGCTTCACCGCTCTTAAATTCGATGCGGTCGTCAACTAACCCGAGCTCGGTCGGGGGAAGGATTTCCACTTCAAGGTGCTGCAAAGGCTTGACGGTGATGGGCAATTTTCGAAGTGGCACAGCGATCGTTTGACCGGACGTGATTTCGGTAATTTCGACCGATTCTGTGCCACAGTTTTGAAAATAAATCGTTTCGGCGATGGGGTCCTGAACCACCCCCAGACGCAAGATCGGCGTCGAGGACGCGCACACGGCGCGGGTCGTGAGTGGGATCGAGTAGCGGCCGTAGGAATTAGAGGTAATGCCCAGATCAAGCGACCCGACCACTCGGCTAAGTCCTGGACTTGGTCGGTAGGTCACGCCAACAGCGATCTTGGACTGAGGCGCAACCTTGATGCGCTGCCCAAATTCCGAGGTCAGAATAAAAACCGAGGCTCCGTCAGGACGTTTGGGACTGCGCACAATCGCTTGTTCAATGACGATTTCTCGGTCGCTGCAATTTTCGACCAAAATCGCGGCTACTTGTGATTTATAGTCGGCGCGAACCTCGAACTCGATCCGCGTTGCTGAAAAGCTGAAGGGTTGTCCTGCTGCACAGGTATTTTCGATCGCGCCACATGTCCCGTTGCTGCAGGTTTCGCTGTTCAGGCAGGCGCGTACGTCAAAATCACTGCCGTCCACGGCGCAGACCTGCAGGGTATTGCCCGACGTGCAACGACGACTGCTTGGCTCACACACCTGCGGTCCAGAGGGGGGCTCAGGTTTTGTGGTTCCGTAAAAGCCGATCCCTGGCAAGTTGCACCCCGCCAACATAATCAGCAAAAAGACCGCTCCCAAAAATTTGGCTCTCGTCGACACCAATGTTTGTCCGTGTTCGAATACCCACGTTGATTGTGCATGGAAACAGCCGCGGGATCGAGATGTGTGGACGATTTACCCTGACAGCTCCAGCAAAACAGATCGAATCCCTGTTTAAAGTCGTGTTTCGTGAGGAACTCGACCCTCGATATAATATCGCGCCGACACAGGCTGTGATGGCGATTCGCCGGGATAAGTTCGGCGAAAACCGCGCGACCATGTTGCGCTGGGGTTTGATTCCATTCTGGGCCAACGACGAATCGATAGGAAATCGCTGTTTCAATGCTCGGAGTGAGACCGCAGAGACAAAACCCTCGTTTCGTGAACCCATGACCCGTCGTCGATGTTTGATCCCTGCCTCAGGCTTCTTTGAGTGGACGAAAGTCGGTAAGGCTCGCCAGCCCACCTATATTCATTTTGTGGACAATCTAGGGGCCTTTGCGGGCGTCTGGGACCTGTGGAAAGGGCCAGATGGGCCGCCTACAGTCTCGTGTTCGATTCTGACCACGACTCCGAACAAGCTGGTTGAAAACCTGCACGACCGGATGCCAGTGGTCGTGCCTGCCAAGGATTACGCAACCTGGCTGGACCCGGCGACATCTATGGAGGACATCCGTCCATTGATACGGCCCGCGCCCGAAGACATCTTTGAGGCCTGGGCGGTCTCTCAGGCCGTCAATTCAGCGGGTCACGAAGGTGCTCACTTGATTGATCCAATTTAGCGCGCGTTTAGCGCCTTAGCATCAAGGTTTCCGTGGGTTCCAACGATTCAGAAAAGGTCGAGTTTGACGGTGCAAACGGGCATCGATTGGCCGGGCGTATTCATTGGCCTGCCGACCGCAAACCTTCTGGTTTTGCGCTTTTTGCTCATTGTTTTACTTGTTCTAAAGATCTCTTGGGGGCCGTGCGAATTGCTTCCACATTGGCTGATCACGGATGGGCAGTTTTGAGCTTTGATTTCACTGGCCTCGGAGAAAGCGCAGGTGATTTTGCGGAAACTAACTTTTCTTCCAACGTCGAGGACTTGAAGGCAGCGGCAGATTATCTACGCCAGAATCATGAAGCTCCCCGCTTGTTGTTTGGCCATAGTCTTGGCGGTGCGGCTGTCATCGCGGCAGCTGCACGCATTCCCGAATCGACTGCTGTGGCGACGATCGGCGCGCCGTGTGATCCGTTTCACGTGGCGCACCTGATCGAAAAACAGGCTCCTGACTTGAAGGCCGACGACAAAGCGACCGTGCAACTCGGGGGAAGGCCTTTTGTGATCAAGGGGCAACTGCTCATGGACCTTGCCGAACAGGCACAGATGAAACGCCTAGCTAAGCTTGGGCGCGCGCTGTTGGTGATTCATTCGCCGGTCGACGAAATCGTGGGCATCGAACAGGCCAAACACATTTACGATGCGGCTCGGCATCCGAAGAGTTTTATTGCGCTTGACGGCGCGGACCACTTGATTCGACGTCGTTCAGATTCGGAGTGGGTCGGCGGGATTTTGGCGGCGTGGGCCAGCCGCTATTAAGGCACGGCCTCATGCGAGGGCCTACGAGATAAATGTCGTCTCTACTGGTGGCGGCGACTTAAGTGTCTGCTGGACAACGCAACATGCCTTTGATGCTGATTGCAGACGTTCAATCTGTCTCTGTTCAGTCCCTTCTTTTACTTTCATTATTACTTCGCAGCTCATGCTTTGAAAGCCAACCGGCACGCTTCGGTCCATCATGAGTGCACCTCGAACATCTGCTGTGGCTGTGACTTTAACTTCTAACTCAAGCAGCTCTACGCCTAACAAATTAGCGACCAGCCGAATGGACGAGTCTTGGCAAGCCGCCAAGGCCGCACACAGCAAATCACCAGGTGTTGGAGCATCATGCTTGCCTCCGAGGGCTGCATGAACACCCACAGGAACCGAGACACCACAACCATCCATCGGCTCGACCATTGAATGAAATGGATCCGCAGCGTCTTCACTCGATGTTCTTGCGTGATCGGTGACCATCGCCAAATTTGGCTCGGTCACATAGCGTTCTCTGAGTGGCTTTTGCGCTTCAAATACAGTTGATTTCATTATGGAATCCCTCATGAGTGATGGTGTCAAATCCACCGTACACTCAATTAGATGTTAAAAACCAATTCAATAAGTGGTTTGATTAATGAGGGATATTTGTAGTGTTCGGAATACGGCCCCGTCGGCGGTCACGGTTCGGCAGGCGCCGCTGGTGCCGCATCGCCTGAATCGATGATCAGCTGACCCGGTACTTTTGGCTTCTCAACGACTTTCTTTGCGTCTTTTTTCTTGGCCTTCTCATCAGCAGTTTTGACCGGCTCTTCGACCACGGCCGACTGCTCCATCGTGCCTGTCGCGGTTTCATCCTTCCCAGTGATGGCGTCGATCATCGCTCGTTGCATTTCCTCTTCCGACTTTTCTGGTTTCGGCTCGGGGTTTTGAATCGCGCTGTCCACCACCACCGGCCCGGTGCTGGTGCCTGTTACGCCGATGTCCACCTCAGTGGTTTTAGCCCCATCCAACGTAATTTCTCCGTCGGCGGGCGGCTGCGTCGCGTCTTCAGTGCTCGTTGAATCAACGGGTACTTCGGCCTTGGTTTCTGCAGTGGTTTCCCGGATCGGGGTAGATTTTGACGAAGTGGCACACGATGCAATACCTGCAACGAATAACACGAGGACCCAACTATTTTTTATGCCCACAAACCGCCTCCCGCAGTGTGAATAGAACTCAGGTGCTAGGCACGAGTGCGGCCATTCTTTCCACAAGTTCACGGGTGTAGGCAAGCTGCGTGGCATTTCCGCGTGTCTCGCGCAGCACTAAACACTCACTCATCGAGTCGAGCGCTTCCAAAACGAGCCCATCACGAATCTGACAGCGGGCCAGCCATTCGTAAGCGAAATCCAGATAAATTGAGAACTCTTCGATGCTCGTGAGTCGAGGAATCAGCAGCGCAAAACGCTTGTAAGCACTTTCGTGGTCCCCTGCCAGATGTTGGGTTTCAGCCTTCTGCAGCTGCGTCAGCGTCCGGGCTTTCTCGCGCCCTAGAGCAGCCCATACGGCGATCGCTTCGTCTTTAAGAACCAACGCCTCCTGATAGTCCCCGGCGAGTCGCTTCCATTCGCTCAGGCGTTGGATCGCTCGACCGATATCGGCGTTGAGCGCGTCTGTGGGGTTTTCCTCAAAACGCCGACGAAGGTTCGCCAAAGTCAGCTCTTGACGCTCAATCGCGGCAACCAAACCCTCGGCATCTTCGGCTCTTTCGATGAAGTTTTCGTCTACAAATTTCGTAACTGCCATATCCGTTGGCTCCTTGCCGACACGGCTGGAGTTTAGACGCAGTGCGTCAAGGCTGCAACGCCGCCCGGATATCGTCGGGAATTGGGATTGTCGTGAAGGTCGTGGGGTCCACAAAGACACTGACCATCCGCACTTCGGCTTTTTCGCTTTTACCCACAAGAATCCTGTACCTGAAGGTCATCGAAGATGTGCCAAGCTTCTCCAACCAGACTTCGACCTCAAGGTTTTCTCCCGGTCGCATCGGGTTTTTGTGGTCCGCTTCGGTATGAACGAAGGGACACACAAAACGAGCCGACGAAAAGAACTCGTCCAGGCCGATATGCCGCAGATACGCCTCGTAGGCGCGATGAGCGTAAGTGTAGGTGCGGGCGAAAAACACGATTCCCGCTGCGTCTGCATCGTCAAACGGCACCGCGAAAGCATGCACAAAACGGGGCGCAGCATCGGCGACAGGTAGGATGGGAGCCATCTTTAGGCCACCGTGCCGACGTACAGGTACGCGATGCCACCCGACAGACTGAAGTACTTGATGTCCGAGAACTCTGCGGCTTCACGCATTAAGTCCGCGAATTCTTCGCGGCATGGGAACGCCGCAGAAGTTGAGTTCAAGTAGTTGTAGGCATCCTTGTTTTTGCTGATCAACCCACCGACCGCGGGGATCACGACCTTCGAGTACACCGTGAAGAGCGGCTTCATGATTCCGGTCGGTTGCCCGAATTCCAGAATCATCAGCTTGCCGCCGGGTTTCACGACGCGAGCCATCGAGCGAACTCCCTGAACGGGGTCATCGACGTTTCGGATGCCAAACGAGATCGAAGCGATATCAAAGGTGTCATCGTCGTAGGTCAGGTGCATCGCATCCTGAACATCCCATTCCATGTCAGGGAATCCCGCTGCCTTAGCCTTTGGCGGAGCCAGATCGACCATTTCTTTGCAGAAATCAGTGCCGACTACTCGCCCCTCGGCGCCCACAGTCTTGCGGAATTCGATGGCGAGGTCGCCAGTTCCCGTCGCGCAATCCAACACGTGGTGGCCTTGTTTAGCGCCACTTTCTTTGACGGTTTTCTTGCGCCAAAAGTGGTGAATTCCAAGCGATAAAACTGTGTTGGTGGAGTCGTAGGTGTCTGCGATTTCCGCAAACATGTCTCGAACTTGCTCACTCATATAGACCTCAGAGGGTACGACCGACAGCCTCGACGATGGGTCGGAGCTTGGACATCATGACTTTGAATTGTTCCGGTGTGAGCGCCTGATCACCATCCGAGAGGGCCTCGCTTGGCGTCGGGTGGAGTTCGACCATCGCACCGTCTAGCCCTGCTGCAGCTGCGGCGGCAACAAGCGGCCCAACCAGCTGCGGAAGCCCAGTCGCATGGGACGGGTCGACAACCACTGGGAGGTGCGTCTCTTGTTTGGCCCAGATCGCGCCAGCCAAATCGAGCGTGAATCGCGTTTCTGGGCTAAACGACCGGATGCCCCGCTCACAAAGAATAATCTGTGAGTTTCCACCCTGGGCTACGTATTCACAGGCGAGCAGCCATTCACGCAATGTCGCGCCGAAGCCTCGCTTCAAAAGCACGGGCTTGCCGGTTTCCCCCAACGCCCGCAACAAATCAAAATTATGCATGTTTCGGGTGCCGACCTGAAAGGCATCAATATGGGGCTCAAGCTCCTTGACCTGAGAGATCGACATCACCTCGGTCACAAACGGCATGCCATGCTTGCGCGAGACCGCCTGAAGCAATTCGATGCCCTCAAATCCCATGCCCTGAAAGCTGTACGGCGACGTCCGTGGCTTAAACGCGCCGCCACGAAGCACTCGAGCCCCGTACCGAGTAACTAGACCGGCCGAAGCGTCCATTTGTTCTCGTGACTCAACCGCGCACGGCCCCGCGATCACTACAAACGCATCGCCGCCAAAGGCAACGTCGCCAACCATGACCGTAGACCCAGCAGGGTGAAGTGAACGATCCACAAGGGGATACTCTGATGAAGGAGTTTCGGTCCATGTTACGGGCTTGATGTTGGCCATCGGGGTACTCTCGGAAGGCGCCGGAGCGATTTACTCACTGGCACTTTAACACGTGGGGGGCGCGCAAATTTCAAATTTTTTTGAAAACAGTGAATCCGCGGCAATCTCTAGCAGGCAGGTCGCGCTCACGCAAGCGCGACAATGCCCCGTTTTGGGGTTAGCATGTGCCCATTATGAATGATGATTCAAGCGACGAATTGGGCGACAAGCTCCTTACAGATGACCGCAAATGGTGGGAGTTTCTTGATCCCGACACTTACGAGGTCAAAGTCAACCTTCCCACCGTTCAGCGGGTGACCTCCGACATGCTCGATTGGACGTCCCTGCGGGCGACTCAGCGTCGTACGGCGATTGGGTTCGGGTTTTTCAATCGTTGCCGAGATTGCGGTCAGCCAGCACCGCCAGATCTCACCTTCTGCGTTCAATGTGGCGGGCAGCCAGCTTCGCCCCAATCGGTGAGACGTTACTCGATTGTGATCAAAGAGCTGCGCGATAACGACGCCCGTGACCGGGCTGCTGAAATCATCGCTTCGTCCGGCTACGACCTGAAGCTGGGTGAGGTCACGGTCATGCTCGACGCTTTGCCAGCGGTTTTTAACGTTGATGCCCGAAAAGATCGCGTCGCCGCGATTGTGGCGCGGTTGTCGGAGTTTGGGGTCGGGTCTCGTTCGTTTGCCAGCGAAGACATATCGTCGCTGATGATCAAAGAGACACTCGAGACGATCGCTCGTGACAGGCCGCAGTTGCTGACGTTCCTGGGTGTTTTCCTGGGGAGCTTTGTACTGGGCTTTTTTGTTTATTGGCCGCTAGCGTTGATCGGTTTTGGCTTCATGGCTTGGCTCTTTCACAGTCGCCGAGAATGGTACGACTCACGGTATCGCCTTGATGATGTTCAGCTGCTGAACCAATTGGCCGGTTTTGATAATGATGTTGCGCGTGAAGCCGCTGGGCTTCTAAAACGCACACGAGACACCGAAATTCGCAAGTCGTTCACCAATTGTCTGATGGAGTATTACGCTCTTCATCAATTGATGCGGCAGCAGACCGACCACTACGAAGGCGTGCTGTCGGTCTCGGACGCCGCACTGCGCGATTTGATGACAAAAATTGTCGAAACAATGAACCGTTTTTCGTCGCTTCATAATGCTCTTGAAGGGGTGGATCCTGCGTCAGGCCGTGCCCGCCTGGCCGAGATCGAAATGAGAATCGGCGCGACCATGGATCCTGGTACTTTGCAGTTTTTGGAACAGGAAAAGAACCACGTTCACGCCCAGAATCGTCAAGTCGAAAAAGTGCAACTCGCCCGCGACCAATTTGCGGCCCGGATGCACGCGATGGCCGGCAGTCTTGAAGCCATGCGAAGCCGGATGATCCACGTGAATGCGATGCGTGAAGGCATCGAGGTCCGCATGGAAGACGTGCTGAAAGAGCTCGACGACGAGCTGGAAGTATTCGAACAGACCTTTGCGGAGCTCGAGCCCGCGGTTCATATTTCGTGAGGTCAAATGAAAGACACGTTTGCCATTTTTGAAGCCCGTTTTGCCGATTTGGAGCTGGACTCCAAGACGCTAGATATGCCCCCAGGGAAAACGATCACGCCGCAGAGTCGCGCGTATCGCTCCACTCGCGAGGTCATGAATGCCTTGCCGCGGATGACGCTGGGCCCCGATTCTGGCCTTGCCGGCGACCTGCGGGTGAAGGGGAAGTTGGGCGAAGGTGGCATGGGCATGATCCATCTGGCGGAACAGTCTCCGCTGGATCGATTGGTGGCCGTCAAAACTCCGCTTCTCGGCACCGATGAGGGGGCGATCAATTCGATTTTGCAAGAGGCCTACATCACGGGAATCGTCGAACATCCAAACGTCGTCCCCATTTACACGCTCGGACAGTCGGGGACTGGCGAGCCGATGATTGTGATGAAACGCATTGAAGGGGTCTCGTGGCAGGCTGTGCTCAAAGACCCAACCTGCGCTCCGTCTGAAGGCGTCGACCTGAACTGGCATCTCCGAATCTTGATCGAAGTGTGTGACGCCATTCGATACGCGCATCATCGCGGCATCATTCATCGGGATATCAAGCCTGAAAACGTGATGATCGGTCAGTACGGTGAGGTCTACCTGCTGGATTGGGGAATCGCGGTCAGCCTAAACCGCACAGAAAATCCGATGTTGAGACATATATCGGACGCGTTGGGTGTGGCGGGAACGCCGTCCTACATGGCGCCCGAAATGACTGATGATAACGCCGACAATATCGATGAACGAACCGACGTTTATTTGCTGGGAGCGGTGCTGCACGAAATTATGACCGGTTTCACAAGGCACGAAGGCGAGAGCCTGATGAAGGTGTTTTTCTCGGCGCTGCAATCCAACCCGGTCGAATACTCGGCCGAACAGCCTCGGGAACTTGCTGCCATAGCTAACAAAGCAACCGCGAAGGAAAAAGTCGACCGGTTCCAGAACGTCGAAGAACTTCGACAGGCGATTGTCGACTATCTGGAACATCGCGCGTCGGTTGAACTGAGCGACAGCGCAAACCAAGTCTGGACACGGTTGCAGGCCCTGCTGGGTTCCTCCGACCGAAATGAAGCCGAGGAATTGGAACTCCACGACCTGTTTGGTGAATGCCGATTTGGATACCGGCAGGCCTTGCTACTTTGGCCCGGAAACACGATCGCCGCGGACGGCTTTCAAGCCTGTTTGGCTGACCTCACAAAATACTATATTTCGATTCGCAACGACGTGGGGGCGGCGGCCGCTGTGGCTCAAATGCCCACGCCCGACCCTGCCTTGCAACGTGAAGTCGCACAATTATCAGAGCAACGCGCTGTCGAAAAACGCGAGGTCGCTCGACTAAAGCGATTCAGTGCCGCAAATGACCTGGGTTTGGCGTCCAAAACCAGAAGCATCGTCGCCGTCGTCCTCGCGCTGTTTTGGGCATGGTCCAATATTTATGCACAACAAAAAATGAACGCCGGAGAAATCGAAAATCCGATTTTGAATCATATGCTGGCGACCCCGAAAACAGTGGGAGCTGCCTTAGTATTGATGATTATTTTCCGGAAATCTTTGTTTTCTAATCTGGCGAACCGTCGACTGATGTTCATCCTTATTGGTGTGCTTTGCGCGATCTCGTGCGGTCGAGTGACTGCATATTTGTTGAACGCCGACATCGTCGCCGCGCAGGCCGCCGAGACGTTCTTGTGGGCGTTTTCGGCAAGTATGGTTGGGATTGTTTCAGACCTGCGCATTACCCTAGCGTCTACGTTGCTTTATCTCGCAGGTTTTGTGGGCGCGTTGTACCCGACCTATCAACTTTACCCGATGGCCGCGGCGTCATTATCGTTCTTTTTTATTCTTGCCTTTATTTGGCTAAAGCCTGCTCCAAGCAAGTTTGTCTCGGCTGAGTGAAGTTAAGCCAACAGCTACGCCAGACTCTCAAGATGACGAGCCACTTGTCCCGAAACCCACTCGTTTTGATTTCGAGCATCCATCGCGGCAACCAAGCGTGTGAGTTCTTGGTCCACTAAGTTCTTCATTTCGCTGACTTCGACGCTTGCTTTAGCCTCGTTTTTCCAAGCCTGCGGCACCGCAAATTTGCGTTGCGAATCGCGTGATTCCAGACGTTTCAGCAAGGCCAAGGCTGATTCCAAAAAGTGTAGTCGTCGCCAGCCTGCGTGTGAATCAAGAGCCCAAGATATATGGCGCTCAAAGATTTCAACCGCCTGTTCTTCGTTATCGGAGACCAGCGTGAAATGAAGGTGGGCGCTGATCGCCTCGAGGAAGTCGACGGTGGTTCGGCAAAGGTCATATCCCCGTTGATGGTAAAGCCGCGCCCGATCTTGGAAACCCGCCTGCCAAGATGGAACCGTTAACAAACCGTACGTAAGGTGAGGGATCTCGCTGCATTTTTCTTTGCCGTTTACGATCGGCAGCGCCAGTTGGTGAGCGCGGTCGTAATCATCCACAAGGAGGGCGATGCCCGTGGCAAAATGTGTTTCACAGGCGCGGCAGTCTGCGTATCGATCGCGTGGCGCCATGGCGTAATTTTCCATGTGATTTCGCAGAGCATCGGTGTTGCCGTCCATCATGGATGCAGCCCGGGCTCGCGCCGCATAATATGGCCGCAGGCTCACGCCACACGTCTCGTAGGCCACCCGCATGCGCTCGATCGTTGACTCTACACTTGCTCGCGAAATCTGCGAAAACTCAGGCACTTTTTCGCACACCCATTTATACGACCAAAGAATATCTTGCATGGGAAACCGCTCTGGGTCCGATTCGACGTGGCTCTCCAACCAAGCAAAGCCCATCAGACACTTTTCTGGGGCTCCTCCGAAGGCACTCGCTTGGACAAGGGCTTCGCGGGCCTCCCAAGCGCTATCTAGGTCGCCAATTTGGTCGGCAAGTACACAAGCCATCTCGGCCGCGCCAATTCGTTCGGTATATGAACCGCGATTTGCGGCCCTAAGCAGGCCGACAAGCTCTTCATGCTGTGACATTTAAAGACTCTTGGTGCTTACGAACTTCGTTGGAAATACTTGGGTTTCCATTGCGTTCGTCGAATCGTCCAGCAAGTCGCATCACTTCCGCACGAAGCCATGCTCGCCATTCGACGATCGTCGGGTTTGATGCCGCCAAACCCACGGGTTGAAACTGTGAAGGCAGTCCCAGATCCACGTTGTCAGGTGCGTGGTGCGCCACTGCCAGCGCCGTTTGAAGGAATCGAAGACGTCGCCAACTTGCTCGGGTATCACGCGCCCACACGGCGTGGCGCTGCAGCAGCAGGTGAGCCCCCGGCCAATCGCCATCGATCAATCGAAAATCGATATGGTCACAAATGGGCACCAGAAAGTCTTTGTTACCCCTGCACATTTCGTAGCCGCGCTGATGCAGGCCACGTGCTCGATCTTGAAAACCTGCTTGCCACGCGGGAACGACAAGGCTGCTGAAGGTGATGTGGGGAACCTCGGCGCAGCTATGACCGCCATCTACCATCTTGTCCGCAAGCCCCAGCGCGCGATCCACATCCCCCTCTAGCAGCGCCATCTCTACCCTGAAATTCCATTCACAGGCGACACAATCAGCGTAAACATCACGGGTACTCGTATTGAACGCCGTGACCGCCTCGCGGATATCAGACGCAGGGTCACCCAGCGAGCGATGGGTGCGCGCTTGGACCGCCCAATAAGGCCGAAGGCTCACCTGATGGCGTTCGTACTGAACCCGCATTCTGTCCAGAACCGACTCGATATCCTGGCGCGAGATTTCGACAAAATCCGGCAAATTGAGTCCGATCCATTTGTAGCCCCAGAGCAGGTCGGTCTGGGAAAGAAAAAGGCCCAAGACAGCTTTTGAAGCCGGGAATCGCTCAGGATCGTGGGTGGATTTACTTTCAAGCCAAGCAAAGGTCATGAGCGCTTTTTCGGGCTCTCCGCCAAACACCGCCGCGGTCAAGAGTTCGAACCGGGCTTTCCAAGCCAGCTCCTCGTCTCCCAATCGGTCGGCCAAGTGCACAGCTTCTTCGGCTGGAGCAATCTGGTTCGGATACTCAAGTCCATGAAGGGACTCCAGCAATTCGGCGATTCGCTCTTGCGTCATTGCACCCATCCACCTTCGTCGGGCCCTGTGATAGCGAGGTCGATCAGGTCGAGGAGGCCGGTGTTCAATAACGCCATTTCGTTCGCATTCAGCGGGTGGTGCCCCATCAAAAGCGCCTGAACATAGAGCATCTGAATCGCCGTGCGCAGGACCTTTCGGTCTTCGACCCTCGAAAGTTTGCGAATCAGCGGGTTTTCAAAATTAAAACACAGCCGGGCATAGTGTTTTGGACTGCCCGTCTCTGCAAGGCTCCCCAAAATAGTGGCCCAGTGGTCATTCGAGACCTCGCGAGTGTTTTCCAAATTCCGCATGAATTTGGTCTCTTCGTTCACCAAAAAAAGAGCCGGTAACTCAACGGGTTTAAACTTTTTCACGTCGGCGGCGCATTTACTGGGCTGCAGGGCGACGTCGGCAACCGCGATCAATTCGAAGACGTCGGACCTTTCGTCGGGCATCAATTCTTCGAAGTTTTCGGCCAAGTCTACCGAGTCAATTCGTTCGATCTCGACGTCCATTACGAGCGGAAGTTTTTCGATCAAATCGACGTCAAAACTATAGCCGGCGTTGATGATCCCGAGGCCCTGACTCGAGGCCACCTGAGCAATCTGCCGGAAGGTGTCGACGGATGTGACATAGCGGATCGGTGAATATCGGGCTCGGAAATCGCCCATCGACATCCGGCCAAGTGATGTTTCAAAGGGCAGGACATCGATGATGATTTGGTAAAAATCGTCGTCGTGAATGGCCAAAGCCTTGATTGCCCGATAGTGCAACGCAATCAGGGCTTGAAGTCGTTCAGGGTCGTGTTTGCGCAGCCGAATCAAATAGTCGCGCAACGCTCCACCGAGCGCTTCTCGGGTCTGCTGAAGAGTCTCGTCTTCGTAAAACGATTCACGCGACGCCACGGGTCGAAGCGTGTTGGTGTTCACGACACAGGTCACAAAAAATGCCCACGACGGAAGCAAGTTATCGGACTCTTCCGAAAGCAGCATGTTTTTCAGGTAGACCCGATGGGCGCGTTTGGCCGTGGGGTTGGGCGAATACGACAAAATATATGCGGCGCCCGTGACCTGGCCAATTTCGCTATGCAGCGGGATGCAGTCGAAGAAATCTTGGTTGAACATGCGTCGACCAAAGTCCATCAACGCGCTCCACTCTTGCGAGCGTGACTCGTAGGATTTGCGCCACGGAACATCCTGATCGTTGACCTGCCGAGTCCCCTCAATGGTCACTAGGTCAATTTGATACGGTAAAAGTCCACCAAACTTTCGGACCAACTCTTCGACGCGGCTAGCCTCAAACCATTCCTCCGAGCCCTTTTTACAGCGCAGAAATACCGTGGTGCCGATGGGCACCGAGTCTCCGGGTTTGGTCACGACAGTGTAAGTTCCGTCTGCGCGTCCTTTCCATTCGACCGCAAATTCCGGCGACGTCGCTGAGCGGGTCACCATCACGATTTCTTCGGAGACGATGAAGCACGAGAGCAGGCCAATGCCAAACTGTCCGATGAAGTCCGCGCGTTGCGCTTCGACCCCGCGTTTACTCGATTCTCCGATGGTCGCTAGAAAACGATGAGTCTCTTCCTCGGTCAGGCCGATTCCATCGTCTTGAAAAACGAGTCGGGGCTGACCGTCGTCGGTCATGCCGAGCTCAAGTCGAATGGAGCCCACATGGCTTGCGTCTTTGTGTTGCCGCGCTCGGATGGCATCGACCCCGTTCTGCAACAGCTCCCTCAAATAAACGCCAGGACTGGAATAGAGGTGGTTCGAGAGAAGGTCGATGATCCCCCCCAGATTGATCTGAAACTTGTGCTCCACTCCTAACTCCTTTTCGAGATGGTACGGAGTGTAGCAGCGGGGTGGATAGGCTGCCAGACGTAGAAACGTAGGTGGTGGGTGGCGGTCGCTATTTGAATTTTTCGCCAGTTTATCGCATTCTTAACGCATATTTAAGAGAACGAGGTCAAACCATGAACTCACAACGAAGGGATTTTTTCCTAGCCTTCGCGTCCGGTCACGCCGTCGTGATGGGATTCATGGTGATTACTGAAGCGTCGGGCCACGCTTGGTTCGACGGCACTGTAGCAATTATCTCGGCTTTTCTGGGCACGGTCTTTTTTTCCGCGCTGGCCGATGCGCCCCACAAATTTTATTTACTGGGCGCCATTATGCTGTCGGTCACGATGGCGGCAAGCTCGGATGTCCCACAACACATCGTCGAATTGGTGTCGCAGGTAAGCTGCAATTATTCCGATCCAGTTTCCTGTGTCTGGCTGGCGAATCATTCGGACAGTACGCTCGGGGCTCGGTTTGCGGCCATAGGATGCGCCCACGGCGACGCTCAGTCCTGCACGTGGATCGAAGAATCGAAGGCCTCCGAGTAAGTGGCTTGAAATAAAAAGCTTTTATCGTGTGTTGTAGGGGTGATGGAAGTTGCGATCAAGCAAACACCATCGGGAGGTACGCTATGAGCACGAACGAAATCCAAGATGAATTCGCGGGTGTCTTCGAAGCGGACCGTCGTCGCAAGGCAGTATTCGCGGTGGTCGGTCTGTTGGCATTGGGGGCAATGATTGCCTTCATGGCTTATTTCGGAGCGGCAGCGGGAGTTGACCACGAGATTCCGAGTTCCGAAATGACCACAAAAACAAAATGAATCGGCATCGTTAGAAATTGTCGATTCGGTCGACGAGTTTCGGATAGTCGACAAATGGATTCCGGTTATTCTGAATATTCGTAATAACCTGATTTCTTCTCCGTTCTGTGTCGTCAACGGGATCGTCGAAATTCCATTGCCGAAGCAACGACTCTACCCCGTCCGGAATATCAATTCGGCCGCCGGTGGAGTTATTATTTCGGTACATCACAGCGATGTAAAAGAGCGCTCGTGCTGCATTCCCGCGATGGGGTGCACGAGGCTCGAACACTGCATCGTCCGCGGCATTCTTGCCGCGCTTTGAACCGCCTTCCTGCCAGGTCGGAGCGGTTACAATTCCGTAATACAGATTCGATCGCTGCGTATTGGCCGAAGGCGTCACCCCAAAAAGGTGGTGCAGGTCGCCTTTGGCTTGGTTGTCGCCGCCCAATGACTGTGGCCACGTATGCTCAGTATTCATGAGGGTTTGGTCCGGAATCCCCGATGTGGTGACTTTGGTGTCCGTGTAGACACATGAAACCACGCCGTCCACATTATCAACTGAGCCAAACAGATACTCGCGCGCCTTGGTATAGTTCAGCGAAACGTGCCCCGCGTGCGTTTCGCGCAAAGCTTCTTCTAACGCGTTATTCGACAGCGCAGCCCAAGGGTCCGATCCGCCGTCGCAGACGTCGCCCTTGCCATTTTGGTTCGTGTCTTTTTGGTCGGGATTTGGGCTGTAAGGGCAATTATCGACTTCATCCAATTTTCCGTCGCTGTCGATATCGCCTTCAGCTGCTTTGCAGCTCCCGGAAGTACATACCAGCTCAAACGAAAAGATGCCGTCGGCATCCGCGCCGTTTTCGAGCACCAAATCGTAAGTCGCAGTGTCGTAGAACTCGAATGAGCCACTGCCAGAACGCGGGAGTTCCGCGTCGCCTGTTCCTGCGGGATCCGAATAGGTGACCGGTTGAGGGTCGGTGCCCTGGTACAGCTTGATTCGCGGTTCCCACAACGAACCCTGTGCCTTCGAGAATTTCACCGTGACAAAATCACCCGCCGTCGCGGTGAGTTTAATTGTCGCTGTTTCCCGGCTCAAAATGGGGCCCGAGAACCGCACACCAGAGGTGGTTAGTGCGGTCGGCCACTGGAAAAAGTCGTTATTCGTCGCGTTATTTGTGGCGTTATTCGACTCGCCAACTGTCTGGTTATTGGTCTGAGTTGTCTGATTATTATTCGAAATATTATTCGAATTATTTATCGGGTCTCTTTCCCCGGATGGGTCTGAGGCGGAACACCCCACCGCGAGTATAACAATCAATATCCAGAACTTCGACATCATGACTTCCTTACTGCTGGCAGCGTAGATTAACGATGTGGCGACTCTGAGTCCACACCTCTTGCCCGCCTAGAAAGAATAACACGAAAACGCGACCCGATTTTGCTCAGGGTCTCGGATGTAGGAGGTAAACTCGCTGCGGCTTTCGATGGGAAATCCGCCGGCCGTCAGACGGGCTTCAAGTGTCGCTCGTTCTTCGGCGGTCACCGCCAACGCCAGCAGGAATGGACCCGAACCGATGCCCTCGACGTGTCGCGGCGGTTCAACAGAACGTTCGATCATCAACATCGTCGAACCCATGCGCAGCCAAATAGACCGCACAAGGTCTCCGTCCATATGACGCCGGTCCTCTGGAATACCAAGCATGCCCGAATAGAAATCGGCAACAAGTTCGACATTTTGGGCTCCTAACGCGACATGATGAAGAATCAAAATATTCCTCCGCTATACGTGCAAAGCACATTCATATTATGCTCTTGGGCGTTCTTACACCCCAATTTTGGTCCAGCGGTTTATTCGCGGGCCGAATTACGTCGAGGAGACCACGTGGCTCGAGATACAATTGTCGACCGCTTTCTAAAGCATGGCCTTACTCAGCCGAATCGCCCAGCGATTTGGTACAACGTTCAGCGCACGTGGAAAAACTACACGTGGGCAGAGTACGTGGATGGGGCTAGGAACTTCGCTGGTGCGCTCTTGGAGCTGGGTTTCCCTGAAGGCGGCTGCACAGTAATCATGGGCAATAATAGCCCGGAATGGCTGATTGCCGACGTGGGCACGATGGTCGCGAGCGGCTGCCCCGCAGGCATCTACCAGACGAGCACACGTGATTCGGCGCATTATATCGCCGGCCATTGTGAGGCGGTAGTCTGGGTCATTGAAGACCTGAAAACTTTCGAGGCGATGGAACTCGACAAAGGCTGGAACGAGCTTCCAGCGCTGAAAAAAGTGGTCATGATCCACGATGCCGACAAGGTCGACATGCCCGAAGTTATTGGCTTCTCGGAGTTCTTGGAGTCCGGCCGTGGCGCGCAAAAAGCCGTCGATAAACGCATCGAAGGGATCAAATCGGACCAACTCGCGACCTTGATTTATACCAGCGGAACCACTGGGCCGCCCAAGGGCGTGATGCTCAGCCACGACAACCTGGCCTTCACGTCACTTCGCGCGGTCAAAGACTTGACCGACGTCACGCCAGAAGACTGTGTGGTTTCGTACCTTCCGTTGAGCCATATTGCTGAGCAGATGTTCTCACTTCATCTGCCCATTACAGGCGGATGTCCGGTGTGGTGTTGCGACGATATGTCGAAGGTCAAAGACACCATGGTCATCGCTCGGCCGACGGTTTTCCTTGCCGTGCCGCGGGTCTGGGAGAAGTTCAAAACCGCTCTTGAGGGCCGCTTCCGCGAAGTCACAGGCGCCAAAGCTAAGATCGCGAGTTGGGCTCAAACGACCGGGTTCGACGCGGGCATGATCGTGTTCGAAAAAGGCGAAGATGGTTTGCCCTTTGTGTTGAAGCTGCAGCACGCTGCCGCAGAGAAGCTGTTCGCCTCCAAACTTCGTTCCGCATTGGGGCTGGACCGACTCCGGGTAGCGGTCTCTGGCGCGGCACCCATCGGGAAGGACGTGCTTGAGTTCTTTTTGGCCTGTGGCATCCCGATTCACGAAGTTTATGGACAGTCCGAAGGCTCTGGTCCGTCGACGTTCAACTATCCAGAGCCTGGTAAACGCCGCATTGGCTCTGTCGGGCTGGCATTTCCTCAGACCGAGGTCAAGATAGCTGAGGATGGAGAAATCCTTGTGAAGGGACGTCACGTCTTCCTAGGGTACTTCAAGAACCCGGTAGACACGGCGGAGACCCTCAAAGATGGATGGTTGTACTCGGGTGATATCGGACGCTTTGATGACGACGGGTTTCTGTACATCACCGACCGTAAGAAAGACCTTATCATCACTGCGGGCGGCAAAAACGTGGCCCCCCAGAACATCGAAAAGCTGCTTCGAAATATCGATGGAATTTCGCAGGCCGTGGTCATCGGAGACCGCCGGAAGTTCCTGACGGCATTATTAACCCTCGATGAGGTTCGTGCGCCGGAGCTTGCTCGTGAGCGGGGCTGGCCCGAAGACCTCAAGGAACTTGCCGCCGATGACCGTTTTTTCGCCCATGTGACCGAGCATACCCAACGGATCAATGACACGCTGGCTCGTTACGAAAGCGTCAAGAAATTCAGCCTCCTGCCAGAAGATTTTTCGGTAGAAAATGGTGAGTTAACACCCACCCAAAAAATCAAAAGAAAGGTCGTAAACGACCATTATTCGGCCGTGGTCGAGGCCTTCTACGAGGGTTTGGACTAGGCGTTGCACATATCACTGCGTTAAAGGCATCGTCACAGATGAACCTTAATTAACGGAGACGACATGGCAGATCCAAAATGGAAAGTAGGCGAAAGTGCACCGAGTTTTTCGGCGGAGTCCGACGACGACGGAACGGTGTCGAGTCGTGACTTGTTGGGGTCGAAGTACATCATCTACTTCTATCCAAAAGACATGACACCGGGTTGCACCACGCAGGCCTGCGACTTCAACACAAACCTCAAAGCGTTCGAGGCCAAGGGTTACCGGATCTTGGGCGTCTCGCCGGACAGCGTGACCTCCCACGAGAAGTTTCGGGCCAAGCACGAGCTTGGCTTCACGCTACTGGCGGATCCCGAGCACAAATTGGCCGAGGCGTTCGGTGTTTGGCGCGAAAAACAGAACTACGGCAAAACCTACATCGGTCTTGTTCGTTAGACGTTTTTTGTAGGGGCTGTTGGGAAGGTCGAAGCTGATTACGACAACGTAAAAGCCAAAGGCCACGTGGATCGCCTGATCCGTGAGATGGCCTGATTATTCGGCGGCATCCGTTCGTTCGCGGAAGAACAGCTTGATTCGAGATCCGTCTCGGACACGCACAATTTTCTTTTCCGAGACCTTCCCGCCCTCGTACTCCACCTGAAGCTCGTGGCGTCCGTTCGCGACCTCGACAGTGCCTGGAGTTTTTTCAGCCTGTTTTGCGCCATCGACGATGATCGTGCCGGCCGGTTTCGAGTACACCGTCACCTTGCCGGGCTCTTTGCCCGTTTCTTCTTTTTTCTCGGGCTCAGCTGCTTTGGCTTGCGCCGCTTTTGCCGGCGGTGGCGGTGTGCCGCCCCCTTGAAATCCGGTCAACTCGACGATGAGCATTCGCGTCTCGTACGGACGCAGGTAGATATTATAGGCCTTCGTTTTTCCCGAATAAGTCACGCGTACATCGTAGGGTCCGCCGGCGGGCAATATGATTCCGTCTTCCTGACCTGGCTCGATATATTCCGGGTAGGGGATGCCATTGATGGTGACATCTGCCTTTTCAAAGTTCGTCACGATTTGCAGCACCGCCGCTTTCAAAGCAGGTTGACGCTTTTGAGAGTTCTTCTTGGTCTGTCCAGGTTTGGCCACTTCTTCGCGCGGCTGTGCGCTCTCAGAAGGCAGCACCGTCGGCGCATCGACAGCAACGTAGGCCGAAAACGCTTCGGGTTGAGCATCCCTGGCGTGGTCCGTTCTTGATTCGACGCCCAGCCAAACGGCCAAGATCGCGCAATACGCGACCGCCAGACCAAGTCCGATATTCAAGAGTATATTTCCGTTGACCCTCATGCGTTCCTAGTAACCATCTGGTGTTTGGGGTGTCAGCTTGCCGCTTCTGCGTTATGCAGATCCGAGTTAACTGGCTGTCCACAGCTACATAATCTGGACTCTTCCGAAATAATCGGCAGGCCACAATGCGTGCAGCGGCGGGCTGCTGTTTGTTCAAGTTTGGTGTTTAGCGCGACTCGTTGGTCGAACACAAAAAGTTCGCCCTTCCAGTCTTTCTCGGCGTCTTCCACCCGTTCAAAATAGTTCAAAACGCCGCCTTCCAGTTGGAAGACGTTCTCGAAGCCGTTCAACTGCATCCATGCGGTGGCTTTCTCACAGCGAATCCCACCGGTACAGAACATCAGGAGCTTCTTATCCTCCAACTCTGCTCTTTGTGCTTCAAGGAATTCAATGAACTCACTGAAGGCCGCAGTCTTGGGGTTGATGGATCCTTCGAAGGTCCCGACATGGAATTCAAAGTCATTACGGGTGTCGATCACGACCGCATCGCCAGCACGGAAGGCGTCGCGAAAATCTTCAGGCGCCAGATGGGTCGCCGTGTGATTCACGTCCACGTCACCTGCTCGCAGGACGACAATTTCCGACTTCACGCGTACCCGCAGCTTTTTAAACGGGACGTCTTCGCTGTACGAACGCTTCAGGTGAGTCCCAGCAAATCCGGGCATCTGAAGGAAGGCTTCGCAAAACCGGTCAGCTCCTTCCAGGGTACCAGCCAACATGCCGTTAACCCCTTCGCTCGCAACGATGATGGACCCCATCAACCCACACTCTTCGCAAAGATTTGTAAGTTCTACTGTGGTCGCATCGGGGTCGATGAGCTCTGCAAATTTGTAAAAAGCTAGGTTAACAATCATATCAAGCGTTGTGTCGGAAGTGCATTACGTCGCCGTCTTTGACGATATACTCTTTACCTTCGAGTCTCAGTTTTCCAGCAGCTTTGATGCCGGCTTCGCTCTTGTATTCGACCAGGTCTGCCAATGTGTAAACCTCAGCCTTGATGAAGCGTTTTTCGAAATCGGTGTGGATCACGCCAGCAGCCTGCGGCGCTGTGAACCCCTTGTGGATCGTCCAAGCCCGAACCTCTTGTTCTCCGGCGGTGAAGTAGCTCTGCAGTCCAAGCAAATCATAGGTGGCACGAATCAGAACGTTGAGAGCAGGCTCAGCAATTCCCAATCCCTCAAGCATTTCGTTTCGCTCGTCTTCTTCGAGCTCCGCCAGCTCCGCCTCGATCGTCGAACAGATAAGCACAAGTCGAGCATTCGTCGACTCCGCGTAGTCCCGCAGGGCTTTAACGTGAGGCGAGTTGCCATCAAGATCGTCGTCAGCCACGTTGGCCACAAAAAGCACAGGCTTGATCGTCAACAAATGAGCGTCGTGGATCGACTCCTTCTCTTGTTCATCCAACTCGACCGCTCGTGCCGGAATCCCATCGTTGAGCGCCAGCGCAAGTTTCTCTTGCACGGCAAGCTTCGCAAGCTCCGTTTTGTCGCCACTTTTGGCGGCGCGACGGGTTTTGTCGATGCGTTTTTCGAGCGACTGAAGGTCAGCCAATGCAAGCTCAAGGTCGATCGTCTCGACATCACGAACCGGGTCGATATTTCCATCAACGTGGGTCACGAGATCGTTGTCGAAACAACGCACCACGTGAAGAATGGCGTCGACTTCGCGGATATCGGCGAGGAACTTGTTGCCACGTCCTTCGCCCTTGCTCGCGCCACGAACCAAGCCAGCGATATCCCAGATATCGACCGCTGCGGGGATCACTCGTTGCGTCTGAATAAACGTCTGGATCGTCTTGAGCCGAGCGTCTCGAACCGGAATGACACCTTTGTTCGGGTCGATCGTGCAGAATGGATAGTTAGCCGATTCCGCGCCAGCATTGGTCAATGCATTGAATGTTGTGGATTTTCCGACGTTGGGCAACCCAACGATTCCTGCAGACACGCTCATGAGATTTCCGGGGCTCCAACGGGCTTAATGCCCTGTTCGGGCGCACGATACGAATTTTGCGGTGAGGTGCAAGCAGGGTCGACCGAATTACTT
>JBBKVQ010000272.1:0-4988 GCA_037968515.1 Bradymonadaceae bacterium | reverse complement strand
AAACGCCCGACCGAAGTCGGGCGAAGGCGGCGGTCGGATTCGAACCGACGATCAAGGCTTTGCAGGCCCATGCCTTACCACTTGGCTACGCCGCCCAAGGGTGGGTGGAGCTAACATGGGTTCGTTTGCGCTGTCAATCATCTATTAGCTTGTTCAGTGGGGAGATCCCATGATTGGCTGGCTTGTTGCGGGTATATTAGCGGTTGTCCTGGGGGGCTTCTCTTTGTGGATCAAGGCTCTACACGCCAAGCACCTCGAGGAAACCAATAACACCCATGCAAATCGCCTTATTCAAGTTCGTACCGAGGCGGAAAAGCGCGTGGACCGGATCGAGCGTGCCAGCTCGAAAGACCTTGAGCGGGCACATCACGGCCTGATGCGCGATATGCTGCCTGCGATTGACGCTCTCGACGAAGCGGCCCGTCACGGCGACGCCGGACTGTCGCTTGTGGCAAAAAAGTTTAATGAGGCTCTCATCACACACGGTATTCGTCGTATTTCGCCAAAAACAAATGATGTGTTTGACCCGAAGTTCCATGAAGCGATAGAGAAGTCTGCATCGCAAAATGTTGAGTGTGGTCATATCGTGACGGCTTTTCGTGATGGCTGGATGCACGATGAAGACATTCTGAGGCCAGCGATGGTATCAGTGTCGAGCGGTCCCGATATTGAAGTGGAACTTTGCGACACAGATCGTGGCGCAGAGCCGGTTATGGTCGACGAGTGAAATTGACCTCGTTAAAGTCGCGTTTTATCGTTGCGAGCTGGAACCCCATTTTTTGGGGTTTGATAGATAGATTTGAGGAGCACCTATGGATGTAAGCCGTAAAGTGATGATTCTGGATGAGAATATCCTGGACGTCATGGAGGCTGAACAGTACCTCAAAGCCGGGGGCTATGAGGTTGTCACGCTGTCTTCGCCAAATGGCGCGCTTTCGAAGATTGATTTTGAGCGACCCGAGATTCTGTTGCTCGACATCGCGATGCCGCGCCTAAACATCACGGACTTGCTCGAAACCTTGCGCGGATCTCCCGAATACGAAGACTTGGTGATCGTCCTTTTCAGCGATCTTGAAGCCGAAAAGCTTCAGAAAATGTGCATTGAAAACGATATCAACGGCTATTTCTGTAAGTCCATGGACGTCACCCAGATTTCCGCTTTCCTCGATAATTTTTACGAGTTTTGACGCGTCCGGACGCGTTGAGCGCTGGAGACAGTCAAGACCGAATTTCAATATGAGGGGCAACCCATTGTCTGGATTCTTGTCGACCACAGCGCACGCGAGGAATCTTTCCGTGCAGTGGCCGAGATTTTGAAGGAGCAGGGCGCCCACGCCGAGATCCTCACCATCACCGAAGTCATCGGCTCTGCGGCTCGTGGAGCGATTAGCGGAGGTGCAGAACGTCTGCTCCGAGGCCTGCGCGTTGCGATCCAAGGCAAGAGCGACGAGGACTTTCTTGGTGCTGTGCGCAGGGCTCGTCCGGACGTACTTGCCGTGACCGACTCCCGATTTGTTCGCGCTCTGGGACTTGTCGACACGCTGACCGGCATCGGCGCGCTGCAAGTGGGAGTTCTTCCCGACTATAATCTGGGGTCGGATTGGCTCAAGAGTTCGGTGCAGGCGTTCATTGTCCCTCACGAGTCATTTCGTGAGCGGCTGGCAAAACGTGGCATTGACTCTGCTCGCGTGATTGTCGCTGGCCCTCCGATTCAACCTCGATTTGCTCAGGATCAAGACCGCGCAGCGATTCGAAAAGAATTTGGCTTTGCCGACGACCAGCACGTGGTCTTGGTTCGTGCCGACGGAATCGATGCGGCTTGGCTAGATAAGGTTGTGTTTCAGGCCACGTTGGTGGAGTCGAAGGTGAAATTCGTGTTTCATCATAATGGTGATGGTTCCACCGCTGCGACCCTTCGACGTGCCGCCCAGCAATACGGGCTGCGCGCTCTGATGTTTGGTCACGTACCCGATCTTCAGAAATATGTGGCAGCGTCGGATTTGGTGATCGCGGCGTCCCGTGAACCCTTGATCGCCGAAATCGTCGCACTCGACCGTCCTGTGCTTTTTGTGGGAGACGCGGGTGCAGGCAGCGACCAGGTTGAATTTCTTTTGCGTGAAAAGGCCGCCCGCCATGTCAGCGACCTTTTGAGACTCGGAACTGAGATCGACGGATTTCTTGCACCGGCAACCTTGGAAGCTGCACGCGGAGCCGCCGCAGCGATCAGCGCAAAGAATGGCAGCCGTGATGTGGCTGATGCCCTGTTGTTGGCGACCAAGCACCGTCATGAGTGGGCTGTGAAACAGCCGGTGGTTTCGGGTGATGACGTGCCAGAGCAAGAGCCAGCAGGGTCCGGAGCTTTTGAGGAGATTGGAACACAAACCAAAGAATCAGGCAGCGATACCCAAGACTACAGCGGCATCGGCATGGCCGAGGCCCGAGACCAACTCGCTCGGTTGATTCTCGAAGAGCGCGAGATCGAAAAACGGCTGGATGAGGCGACCAAACAACAAGAGCGATGGCGTAGCCGACTGAATCTGGCACGTGAATGGAACGAAGCGGATTTGGCTTCCGAGGCCGAGGCCCTTGTTCGGTCCCATATTGCGGATGCCGAGGTTCTAGCCAAAGATCTGGCCGGCATTCGACAGCAGAAAGTTCGCCTCAAGGTTGCCGCTCATGGTGGCAAACCCGGAGAACCCCAACCCGAGGCAGCCGCATCTCCAGACGTCGAGAACCGTTTTCGCAAGATGGAAGCCGACAGTGATCTGAAAGACCTCAAGGATCGCATACGCCGCGAACTCGGCGAGTAAATGCGTCGAATCGTGGTCTACACGCTCGTTGCGACGGTGATCGGGGCGGGCTTCTTCTATCTGGCCATTCGCGAAATCGAAATTGACACGGTCCTCCAGTTTTGGAGGCAAACCGATCCGATAAAAATGGCAGGGGCCTCAGCACTTTTTATGCTGATGTATGCGGTCTGCCATCTGGCACGTATCGCCCGTTGGTACGAGCTGGTGAGCCCTATTGCGCCCGTTGAGCGCGGTCTTGTCATGCGTGTTGCAGCGGTCGGATTTGGCGCCATCATCCTGTTGCCGCTCCGTCTCGGCGAATTTGTTCGCCCCATTCTGCTGGCGCGAAAAACCCAGATATCAATGACGTCGGCGCTGGGTACAGCCGTCGTCGAGCGAGTGGTCGATGGTCTAACGATCACCGGTTTGCTGTTTTTGACCCTTGCGACTTATGACGGCGAAAAAGCGACGGCGTCCGTGCGGGCGATAGGCTTGGTCAGCGCGGCCGTGTTTGTGCCAGCGCTCTTGATGTGTTTGCTGGCCTGGTGGCGTCGCGAATCTGCGATATGGCTGCTTCAGACCACCATCGGGCGGTTTTTTCCCAGTTTTTCTGACAAGTTGAAAGGCCTGCTGCTGGCTTTCATTGATGGGTTGTTCGCTTTGACCCGTGCTCAGGCCCTCGTCCGTTTCCTTGGGTTTTCGGTGGTGTACTGGTCGTTAAATGGGCTTTCCATGTGGGCGCTTGCGCGCTTTGGCTTTGGGCTAGAGATCGGTCCGTGGGAATCGATGACCGTACTGTCGGTGTTGGTGGTGGGGATTATGATTCCGGCTGGACCAGCCATGGCAGGAAATTTTGAGTATTTTTTGCTGCAGGGTCTTGGACTTTTTGTCGCCTTGGAGGGCGAAAAAACTCTCGGCGCGATTGGCGCGTTTGCCGCTTCGCTCCATGTGCTCCAGTTTATTGTGATCCTGTCCCCGGCTTTCTACGTGATGTTGAAAGACCCCGAGTCACGTGGATTGCTCAAAATTGCGAGCGCGACCCAAGATCCTGAAGTCGAGAATTGAAGCAAACACCTATGTTTGTTAGGTTTCCCTGGTATTTTTTGGAGGTCGTATTCCTTTGGCATCCGTTAGGGACCTATCAGAACGGCAGCGGCAGATTCTGTTTTTCGTAATCGACGATTATATCGTTCGCGGAGAACCGGTCGCCAGCGCTGCCGTGGCGCGCAGTGGGGCATTTCAAGTCGGCTCGGCTACGATCCGAAATGACATGAGCGACCTCGAAGATCTCGGCTATCTCGCACAGCCACATACGTCCGCGGGCCGAATTCCTACCGCACATGGCATTCGTACCTACGTTGATTACTTGTCTTCTCGACCTTTTCGCGACGACTCCTCCGACCTTGGGTTGACCGATTCTGACGATGTGGAATCCGTCGCCGCCCAAGCCGGTGTGATTCTGAGTCGGCTTTCAAATATGGCAGCGTTGGTGGTCGGTCCGCATGTCGCGCAAATGCGACTGCGTGATCTGAAATTGGTCAGCATCACAGATACGCGGATGTTGGCCGTGCTCGTGACCGAAGACGGAAGGGTGGTCGAGCGGATGTGCACGCTGGAGCTTGCGGTGTCCGCGATCACCCTTACTCGGATGCAGAATTATCTGTCGGAGTTGGTCGCGGGGCGCACGCTGGATCAATTGAGGCGAAAGATCCGAGAAGAACTCTCGGAGGCACAACACCGGTATTCAGACTATCAGTCGGCCGCGTTGGAGGTCGGCACGCAAGTCACCCGCGAACGCGTGGCATCCATTCGGGTCGAAGGCTTGTTGCACTTTTTGGACTTCAGCGAACTTTCATCCGACGTAGATCGCCTGCGAGAGCTCATTCGGGGAATTGAGCAACACGAGCGCCTTTTGGAGATTCTGGACACGATCGGCGAGCCCCTTGGAACGGTGGCTATGATCGGACCAGAGATGGGCGATGACCTGGTTCGGGACCTTGGAATTGTGATTTCGCCGTTCTTTCATGGCTCGGATCAGATTGGATTGGTGGGGGTTCTAGGGCCTATGCGCATGGACTACGCACGCATGATTCCACTGGTCGACCGTGTTGCGCGTGTGTTAAGTAAATCGCAAGAGAACGAGCCAGATTTCAATTTGTAAATTCTAGAAGTACCGTTCCGAATTGAGGCAGAACGGGC
>JBBKVQ010000271.1:0-12026 GCA_037968515.1 Bradymonadaceae bacterium | reverse complement strand
TGGCCTGTCCTTGGCGAAGCCCCTGAGGTTGTCGAGTATACGGGCGTTGCAGCGCAGCTTGCGATAGGAATTCAGCTGCTTTTAGTGCTTACGGCTGGAGTGGTGTTGCTTGAGCTCGGCCTGCATGTAATCGCCCGCGTGCGAGCGGCACGTCTTGAGATCGCTCCGCGCTAGCTCGACATGAGAGTTTTAGGGGCGGATAAAGTTGAATGATATCAGATGTTTAGGCCATTGTTGGCCTTTTTTGTTTTGAAAAACACCCACCAACCCTTCATAGTGCTGCCGATTGAGTAAAGGGATGGAGCCGATAATGAAATTGATGTGTTTCTTGGTGTGCGTTTCGAGCCTTATTGCCTGCGGTGATGACCCAAAAACATCGTCAATCTCAAGCGTCGCGTCACCCGATGCGGCGACATCAAATAATTCAACCAATAATTCGGCCGCCAGCACCAATAATTCGACGTTGGTCGGAACCAATGGTGCCACGAATAACTCGACCGCTGGCACCAATAATTCAACAACGGGAATCGATAACCCAAACAACGCATCTAAACCGCACATGCTCCATGTGGAGTTAACGTGGGACACTCCCGGTGATTTTGACCAGACCGACACTGTTGGAGCAGATATGGATCTTCATCTAGCTCACCCAGAAGGCTCCGTGGGAGCGGACCGGCCTGATCTTGATTCGGATGGAATCCCAGAGCCATGGGGCAGCATTCGTTACGATTGTTATGGCCGGAACCCGAATCCAGACTGGGGATTTTTGTTTGATGAACTCGACGATCCGGCTCACGATAAGGACGATATCAACGGGCAGGGGCCCGAGCAGATCGACTTGGAGCAAATGGAGCCCGTGGTCTATCGCGTGGGTGCGGCTTACTACAGTGCCGCAACCTTCGGAGAATCGACAGGCACAGTTCGAATTTACGTCGATGACGAATTAAAACACACAGCTTCGGTCGTTCTGCCAACTCACGGTTATCTTTGGGAAGTCGCTTGGGTCGATGGTGCGACGGGCGAGGTGACGCCACGCGGCACGCCAACTGAACCGTTACTTTTCAGCCCGATTCCGTAATCTTCATGATAATGACAGCGCAAATATTTAAGCGGTCCTGATATGCAGTATGGCAGTTTTGAGACATCGGGCCTTTTGGGGAAGGGCGGAATGGGCGTGGTTTGGCGCGCCCGCCACGTTGATGGGACCGACGTAGCGTTGAAGGTGGTTCGGCCGCTTCGTGGCGATACCACCAAAGCTCTGCGCGCGCTCAGGCGTGAAATTCAGGCCGTGGCTGCCCTAAATCACCGCGGCATCGTACAGATTGTGGACGTGGGTGAGTTTGGAGAAGGCCAGGACGCTCAGACCTGGTTTGCCATGGAGCTCGCCGAGGGCGGGACGTTTGAAGAGGTCAATGTCTCGGACTTCTCCGAGCTGTCTCGCCTGCTTTTCGATATCCTGGACGCGCTCGCATACGCCCACGCGCGGGGGATCATTCATCGCGATATTAAGCCCTCCAATATTTTGCTGGCCTCACACCCTGACGGTGGTTGGCGTTGCGTTCTTACCGATTTTGGCATCGCTCATGTGTCGTCCCCAAATGTCGGGTTGAGCCTGGCGGAAGTCAATGAGGCCAACGCTGGAACCCCTTCGTATATGGCTCCAGAACAGTTTCACGGAGCCTGGAGAACCTACGGCCCATGGACTGACCTTTACGCATTAGGGTGCCTGGCGTTTGAGATGGCGACAGGCGCTCCGCCTTTCCCTGCCGATTCGTCACTGCGTGTGGCCATGCGGCATATGTATGATCCGCTGCCAAAACCTGTCCCCAGATTCGCAATCCCTGACCAGTTTGCGTCATGGCTGGAGCGAATGACCGCAAAAGACGCGAATCTTCGTTTTCGCAGTGCGGCGGATGCTGCATGGGGTCTCGTGAAGGTCGTCAACGACTCCATTGACTACGCGCCCTCAGCTTCGATTATGGGCAGGTCTCGAAGGAAAGACAGCGAGGGAATCTCCACGATTCAAACCCGATTATTGAACGCCGAGACTTTGGGGGCGAAGCTCGCGTCAGATCGTCCTCACGCGGCAAGCTCGGTGTTGGTTGAGTCTCCCCCGGTGCCGTATTTTGTGGTGGAAGCCACCGAGATGCATGACCGAGTGATGTTTGGTGTGGGCCTGAACTTGTTCGGGTTGCGCCAGACACCTTTTGTGGGCCGATTTGAAGAGCGTGAATTGCTGTGGAGTGCATTGCGTAGGGCCTGTCACGGGTCGCTTCAAGCAGTGATTTTATCGGGCGAAAGTGGCAGCGGTCGGTCGCGGTTGAAGCAATGGTTGGCGATGCGTTCTGAGGAAGTCGGCGCGATGGACGTGATCGATGTGCATCACTCAGAAACCGGCGCAGGTGCTCACGGATTGGGTCCAGCCATCATGCGAGCTTTGGGGGTTCAAGGCCTGAAGGGCCGGGAGCTCGTAGATTCGATTGAAACCGCCCTTTTGGGGCTGGCTTCGCGTTCAAATCGCGCCAGTGTCGACCTCACCGGCCGAGCCGCCGAGCTGGCCCAGATGTTGATTCCCGAGTCGATTCCTGGCTTTCCGTTGGTCGTTTTTGAGGCGCCGCGCCAGCGTCACTTGCTGGTCGCCTGGTTGCTTGAGCTGATGGCATCGACGCGCCCAGTTTTGCTCGCCATCGATGAGGCGCAATGGGGTTGGGATACGCTGGCGATGGTCGCTCACTTGACCGAAACTCGGCCAGAGCTGCCGATTCTAGCGGTCGTGGTGATCAGCGAAGAAGTGTCGTGTCCTATTGCTCGAACAAACCGCGCGGGTTTGGCTCAGTGGCCGCATACTGTTTCGATGCATTTAGGGCCTTTGTCGGAACGTGATCATGAGTCACTCGTGCGCGCTGTCGCTCCTCTGGATTCCCCGACGATTTCTAGGGTTGTAGCGGCAACCACTGGTCATCCCGGACGAGTGATGCAAGTCATCCGAGACTTGATCGACCGCGGATCGTTGCAACCCGGCGAGAACGGCTTTGGGTTAACCCGTGGATTTCAGATTTCGCAGGGCATCAACTCGGTTTGGACTCAGATGCTCAACCGAATGCAGAAGGCATTGGGCGGAGACCATTGGGAAGAGACGTCGACGGTGCTTGAGATCGCAGCCGCGCTGGGTGGTAGTGTCGATCCAGATCATCTAGAGGCCATCGCAACGTCGTTGAATGTGCATCAACACATCGAAACCGTCTTGGTGACGGCGTTCGAAATCGGCTTGATGCGTTATGACGATACCGGATGGTCGTTTACCGCGCGCGATTACGAGGTTGAGTTGCGTCACGGAAGCCAAGAGTCGGGACGCTGGGCTAATATTCATCGCACGTGCGCTAAACATGTGCCTCAAGAGGGCTCTCACGGCATGCCGGCGTCGGAGCGGCGATTTGTTCATCTGGATCTGGCCGGCTTTGACGAAGAAGCCGCGGTTGAACTTGCCGCTGCACTTGAAGACCACTTGTTTCAGAGTTCCTATCCGCGGGCTGGGGCGATTGCAGACGATCTGGAGAGACGCCTGGCGACGCTAGGTGCTGCTCCTGATGACTCAAGACGCATCCGGGCGGCAACCGCACGATTGGACGTCCTTCGCTTCATGGGCCGTCTTCAGGACGCCATGGATGCGGCACACGGTATGGAGCAAAGGGTAGCGACCTGTGCGGATTCGAACGCACGCGCCGATGCACTGCGGGCGATGGCAAATATCAGGTATTCCTCTGGAGACTACGAGGTGGCGAGCGTCCTGAGTGGAAAGGCGTTTTCATTGGCGGTTGGAAACGACCTGTTGCTGGCGAAACTTTACCATGGTGCCGCTTGGTACCTCAGTAATGGGCCGAAAGCGCGCGAAGCAGCCAAAGCCTATGCCATCAGCGCGGAACATGCGCGCAAAGCGGGTTCAGACCGTGACGTCGCCTGGGCGCTGCACGGCCTCTCGGAGCTCAAGGCAAGATTGCTCGAAAGCGATGGCCGCGAGCTTGCCGTTGAAGCCCGCGATTTGTTTGCTGCCGCAGGTTCTCGGACGGGCTGGAGTCTTGCTCAAAACGTGATTGCGGAGTTCGAACGGCAAGCCGGAAACTATGCCGAAGCGGAACGGCTTTTTGAAGTGTCTGCAGACACCCTGCAAAACGTGGGATCGCTTGTCGAATCGCTTGTCCGCGGGCGATTCGCGGTGTTCTATTTTGCACAAGGTGACAATAAAAACGCCCTGATTCAGGCTTTGCGTGGCAAAGAATGCATGGGGTCGAAAATATCGATCCCCGCACGATTGCACACAGATTTGGTACTGATGAAGTTGTCGCCCGACGAATCAACGCGTCAGGAGCATCGCGAGATTGCGCATGCGCTGATTGCTCGCACTGAATTTGGTCACCCCGACTTCGAAATGTTCGGTGAAATCTGAGGCCTAACGCCCCACGGCGGCGCCCAGATATTCCCAACAGGCCTTTTGCGTTTTGGTGAAGCCAGAGGCGTCTGGAATCCAGGCCAAGAGCCCATCGTAGGCCCCTGATCCCTTGAAATCCGAAGGCAGGGCCACCATTTTAATTTGATTGGCATCAGCAAGCTTCATCGCTCGCCGCATGTGAAAAGCTGATGTGATTAGGCCTACACGTTTCCATCCGCGTGTTTCTGCTAACTCTGCAAACGACTTAATTTCTTCCGAAGTATTTTTTGGATCTGGAACTCGCACAATATCGACGTCCGGAATCCCAAGGTCGCGCCAGATAATGCTGGTGGTTGCTGCGACATCAATTTGTGAGTTGATCCCTGGAATGCTCGATCCCGAAGTCACTAGCAGCTTGGTCAGTCCGCGTTTATACATCCGGGCTGCCACGATCGGTCGGTCGCCGGAATCCGAAAGTTGGGCGTAATCACCGCCGCCGCTGACTCCGCCGCCTAAAACTAAAATCGCCTCAAAAGGCTCTTGTTTGTAGACGTCGACCGAAACAAATGGTGCCTCTAATGATGAAATCATTAGTCCGCCGATGAACGGGCTGCCGGCCAGCGTGAGACCAATCCAAGCCACTCCGGCGATCAACGCGACACGTTTTTCTTTGTAAACCACCGCCCAAATCGTCGCGAAAAATAAGGCCGACCAAATGAGTCCCATAGGCATCAAAACACGCCCGGCTACTTTTTGGATTAAATAGCCGCCGGGCAGGATAAACAGCCCCGAAAGACCCACCAAAACTGCGGCAGAGAACACCTTTATCGCGTGATTTCGGTTTGATTCGCGCACGCGAAATGCGCGCAGAAACAGTCCGATGGCAACGCCAATAAGCACCAACGAGATCAAGGTTTTGTGCCAATAACGATGTACTGACGAGGAAGAGTTTCGGTCGCGAGTCCAGCGGTAAAACCACCTGCTTTTAATTCGTCGATAATCACTTGTGGCTCTAATCTCATCGCCGCGGGTGGGCCCTCGGGAGCTTCTTTGGTGAAGTCGACAACCACAACCCGACCTCCGGGCTTGATGATCGAAAACAAGTGCTTGGCGTACGCTTCACGGTTCTCGATATGATGCCAAGTGTTCACGGTCAGAAGTCGATCGAGGCTCTCGGGTTCAAGGCCAGTAGAGTCGGCGACAACTTGGCGAGTTTCGATATTTGTGAGGCCTTCTTTTTGGGCATTATCGGCGATCCACTGGAGCATCGAAGGCTCGAGGTCCAGCGCATATACCCTGCCCGCGGGCCCAGTTGCGGCGCTCAGATACGGTTCGAAATAACCGGTCCCTGCGCCCAGGTCGGCGACTGCAGATCCTCGAGTAATTTCCATCAATGCGATGACTTCTCCGGGCTTTTGCCACTCTGCACGTTCCGGCGAGTTCCATTTCTTTGCGTATTTTTCTGGGTTATCGAAATGATGCACGTGTGCTGCGTCATGCTTTTTATGCTGGTCCATATCGGCCGCCTGATTTTCTTGATGTCGGGTTTCAGTCGGCTGAGCGGGTTCGTTTTGAACCGTTGAACTGGACCCGCAAGAGGCGAGCAGCCCTGCAGCGATGATGAAGCGTTTCATGTGTTTCTCGTTTTGATGATGAAGTGGAGGGGCTGCAGCCGCTAGGGAGTGCCAAAAAGCTGGACCCAGAATTTCTCGCCCGTCGACGACACGGCGTAGCCCACACCGAGCTCAGTGTATCCGGCAGACATCATGTTGGTGCAGTGACCGTCGGATTCTGTCCAACCCACAAGCACGGATTCAGGGGTCATATAACCACGTGCGATATTTTCGCCCACCGAACCTTGGTAACCCGCGCGGTCAGCACGGTCGCCTGGAGAGCTTCCGTCGGAGCCTTCGTGCTCCATGAATTTGTTTAACGCCATATCATCGGCGTGGGCTTGGGCCCCGATACTGAGCAATTCGTCGAGTTGAAGTGGGCCAACTGGGTTTTTGAATCCGTGTACGCCACAATCCTGTCTGAGTGCTCGAGCCTTATTGGTCCATTCTAATACGCCCAAAACTTCGGGGCGATCATTTACGAAGACACAGGCGCTGTCCACACAGGCTTCCGACGCGTCACACGGGTTGTTGCAAGCTCCGCAATGGTCGTGGGACGAGGTCCAATCGTAGCAGCGTGAACCGCAGAGTTCTCTACCGCCGAGGCAAGCGCACGCGCCGTCGCGGCAAGTCTGCGCGCCGATCTGGCAGCTGTTCTCGCACTCGCCGCAATGATCCATCGAGATCTGGCCGTTTACGCATCGGCCGCCACAAAAAATCTCGCCTTCGTCCGGGCACATCATCACGGGCACGACGTCTGGTTCGACGTCGACGCCGGCATCGGTGGCGCCGATCACGTTGTTGGACGCTGATTTCGTGGGCGAATCATCACCACAAGCGGCGAGCCCGAACATTAGAATGACGTAAATTAGGCGCATAGAAACCTCCGGAGCGCAGTCTACTTGGCTACTCGGCCTTGAACAAGGCGCGGCAGATTCAGGGGGAGGATGCTTTCAGAAGTCTTCAGGTGCGCGCCACGTCGGAGTTGGTAAATTGATTAACATCAGGAGGCGACAAATGAATCACTGGTTAAAAGAGCCGCTGTGGATCGACGAACTTTTCCAGAGACGCAAAGATGACTTATTCGACTGGCTATCCGAGTCGGCAAGTCATGATTTGAAGGCGACGGCCATTGAGCTCTATCAGGAGCCCCCGGCGGAGTTTCTAGTTCCTCCGTTTTTCATGGATGTTATCCGTCCTCGCCTTGAACGCAGCGTGCCGCTGGCGCTCAGCCGGGTTCACCAAAATATCACGTTTGAATCACCAACTCAGGGAGTGTGGTGGTTCGATCCGGAATTCCCAGACCAGCTTTGGCTTGGTCTATTGGACACCTTTCCGGCGCTGCTCTGGGTACCGGCTCTGCCCGATGACGCACAAATTGATGCGGTTTATTCGAACAATTTTTCGTCGGTAAAACCGGTCGTTTCTGACCTAAAGAAAAACTTTCGCATGTTCGCGGGGACCCCCGAACAGCTGCAAATGGAGCTCGAAAACTTCGAAAATCACTACGTGTTGACCTCGCCGGTATCGTCGCACATGTGGGGCAGTGAATTCGAATACGATCCTTGGCCCGAATCCACAGCCGGCTGGAATCAGATCGACATGATCGTGGAGTACCGACGTTGCATGGTCCAACGCCCAGGCCGGGTGCGCCGAACGAGCTTCCGCACATCGTTTTCGAAGAGCGTGTTGACTGTCGAAGAACACCCCGAGGGATTTGTTTTCGACCTTCGTTATAATTCGAGCCCAGTCACGCAACATGTCGAGGCGTTTAACGCGCTCATAGACACGGATTATCCGACCGATGCTCCGGCCGACTTGGTGGCAGCGGTGCTTGGTTTCCGTAATATAACGGCCCAACAGATTACAAAGTTACTTGACGCGGGTGATTTCGAATTCCTTTGGAGTGACCTCAAGACCTTGGGCGTGGTCGAGCCGAATGTTGTGGCGTACGAGCGCCGCCTGCGCCGCTGGCTCCAGAACAGCGACGACGTCGCAGTGCGTAGTACGATCATGCAGGCGGCCTACGAGTTTGGCTTGGACACTGTGTTGTATGAATGTTGGATGACCGAGACCGACCCAGAACTGTCTGCGTGGCTTGGTCGCGTCTTGCTTCCACAGGAGGCCGTATGAAGCTGTACGCGATTCCATCTCACGTCGCGCAAGCCGACCTTATCGCCATGCTCGACGCCAAACTTTCACGTGGCGTGACCTACCTGCGAGGCGACGACGAGGACTACCTTCGGGTCTGGTACCAAGGCGATAATCAGGTGCACTGGCGCGCCACTGCCTTGTTTGGCGTCGAAACCCTTACATTCAAGGGTGTCGACGACAGCGCGTTTGTCGAGGAACTTGACCTCGTGAGCACCGGGCAGGCGCTCGCGACGGCCGAGGCGGCGCAGGGCGTTGCGCTGATTCAAGCTATCCATACGCTCGCGTGTTTGCTCGCGTTAGATTCCGTTGTTGAAGTCGACGCCGACCATCTCTGGTCGATGATTTTTCATCACGAGCATCCGGCAGTCGTAGTTTGTGCGTTGCGTGCTTCGAGCTACGTTGCCCCCACAGAATCGATGACGACCTGGGTCAGGCAGTTGGCGGAGGCTGGCCCCTACACTGTGCTGGCTAGCAATACGCTGGCCAGTTGGGAGACCCGTGGCCAACCTCGGTTATTGCCAACGCATGATATCTCTAGGTTGCTTCAGCGAGCCCAAGCTTTCTTGGCCGAACGTGATTGGGACCGGGCCCTCCATGACACGACTCTGGCCATTTCGCTCGATCCGTATCAGGTCGATGCGCACGTTGTTCGGGCCCGCGCTTTTGACGGAAAGCTTGATTCGTGGGGCGCGTGGACATGTTCGATGATGGCCCATTCGTGTGCTTTTGGGGATCCACTGACCGACGTTCAACCCTTTATGGAGGCCCATGCAAAGAAATTGGCAGGGCGTCCTGTGACCGAGGCAGCACGACAGATTGCTCTTGAGTTTTGCTGCTCGATTGGCGAACCGGGAATCGTCGACGAAATCCGCGCTGCCTATGAAAAACACGATTCCGAGGGACAGTCTAAGTGGGCCTACTTGGCCATGCTCTACGGTACTGATGTTGCTAAAATAGCCGCACTTGAGCCGGACTCTTATATGGTGGTTTTTCACCAGGCCGACGATGCAGCGCGTGCGGGCAACACCGAAGAAGCCAAAAGGCTTTGGAGCCGTTGGAATAATCGCCCAGAATTTGAAGACCAGAGCTTCGACGCATTCGCGTATTGGGCTCACGAAAAGCTGTGTTACGCCGCTCCATCGCTGGCCGGTCAGCTTCAGGCCTTGATTTCGTTCGCTTCGAGCGAAAAAGATTATCAGGCTGTCTTGGAAACCGCGGAGTTGTGGGAAGAACTTCAACCCGGAGACCTTGCTAGCTGGACCTGGCGAGGCATTGCTTACACGTTTACCCAACGACCCACGGAGGCGATTGAGTGTTATTCGAAAGCCATCGAGTTGCACGAGGCCGAGACCGACCCAATCTACTTTGGTGAACACCCGATATCGACGGCCTACTTTAATCGCGCGTGTGAACGTTCGCGTGTGAGCCCAATCGAAGAGGGTGCATTTGATGATCTCTACCGAGCCGTGAAATTGGCCGCCCGGTACGCCGAGGAGGCCCGCGCGGATGACTATATGGCCGCGATTTGGAACGACCCACGTTTTGATGACGCCATCGAACGTGGTCTTGCGGAAAGTCAGGGCGGTTTTGTCGATGATTACGACGAATCTGACGTGTAGTTTTGGTACCCCATTTTAGTTGGCGACGCGCCACCTAACGAGGTTGGATAGGCCGCTGGTCGCTCGGTTGGTGGCCATGTTAGACATCTCGCCGGGGCCGCGAGGACCGTCGAAAGACCTCATTGGTCGAGACAAAATATCGATTCGGTTTATCGAGTAAGGGCCCATTGTCGTTGGCGACGCACCACCTGACGATTTTGGTTAGGCTGCTGGTTGTGCGGTAGGTGGCCATGTTAGAATTTCGATGCGGCGAAGACCGCCTAAGCTAACTTCAAGAGGTCTGAAATGTCCAAAAAACCTTCCGAAGATCCCCTGGCAACGGACCTTCAGCGCACGGGGCGATTATCCAAAGAAACATTGCGACAAATGGTCGACATGTCGGCTTATAATGAGCGTGGGCTGGGTTTTGAATTGGTTTTTTGGGGACTATTGAGTGATGCCGAGGTGATTTCGGCCACTCATGAAGCGTATACGAGGATGCCGTTCTCCGCTTCGCAGTCCCTATTCAATGCCGCGTGTATCAAAGGATTCCCCCAAGAAATCGCGACTAAATATCATTGCATTCCAATTGCCGTGCTTGAAAATGCGTGTCTCATCGCGTTTGCGAACAGCGATAATCAGCAGGCGATCGACGAAATCGAAACGACAATGGGCTCTGTGGTTCACGTCGTGCCCGCTGAACATGACGAGTTGGAGTTGTGTATTGCTCAGGCGATCAAGAACGATGCTTTCAACTCACCTGATTCTCCAGAGTTGGAAGGGTCCCAAGAGACAAGGATTGGAGAACGAGCAACGCGCACCCTTGTTGTGGTTGGTTTAGCCAAGTCGACGTGTGTCTTGGCGCCAAGTTTGGGCCCAGTGTTCTGGTTGAAGTTCGACGGAAAAACCCGCGAAGAGAAATTCAAAACGCCGATCACCGCCACCGAAGGGCGGGCACTGATGTACTGGTTTAAGCATCGCGTTGCTGCCGAGCCTTTGGATCACTCAAATCCCGTTGGGAGTTTTAAATTGCGGGTAGAAAGTGAATTGGATTTTGTCTTCGAGTTTGTGTTGTCCAAAGACTTTTTCGGGCGAGACAAAATGTTGATTCGGTTTGTCGACGAAGTGCGGGTGGATAGTGATGCGTCAGGAGACCGTGGTTTGCACCATGGGGCGTAGCCTTTTGCGGTCATCGCCGATCACAGCCTAGCTTAACGGATTAATGTCGATGGTTTTCGGTCAGTTGCCAATCAGGCGTGGCTCTCGATAAATCGCCATGTTAGAAGTGGCCGAGCACAGCTTACGCGAGGAATATATGAGCGCCGCCGGCCGAAAAATCATCATCAATGACTGCACCTTGCGCGACGGAATGCACGCCCTAGCGCATCAGTATTCCGTCGATCAAATGGTGGCTGTCGCCAAGAAACTCGACGAAGCAAAAGTGGATATCGTCGAGGTCAGCCATGGTGATGGCCTGAATGGAAACTCGTTTAATTATGGATTTTCAGCCCATACCGAGACCGAATATTTGTTGGCGGTCCGTGAGGTCCTAAAACACAGCAAATTGGCCGCGTTGCTACTGCCGGGAATCGGCACGATCGAGGACATGAAACACGCGGTGGAATGTGGCATCGACACGATTCGAATCGCCACGCACTGCACCGAAGCCGATATCTCTAAACAACATATCCAGGCGGGTCGTGAACTCGGCCTAGATGTGGTCGGTTTTTTGATGATGGCCCATATGATCCCGACCTCGGAACTGGTCGTTCAGGCCAAGCTCATGGAGTCGTACGGCGCGCATTGTGTGTACGTCACCGATTCCGCAGGCGCATTATTGATGGATGAAACCCGCGAAAAAGTCAGTGCTTTACGCGACGCACTGGACTGCCAAGTTGGATTTCATAACCATAATAATTTGGGTCTAGGAGTCGCCAACAGCATCGTCGCTGTGGAAGCCGGAGCCGACCGCATTGACGGGTCAGTTGCAGGCATGGGCGCAGGCGCCGGAAACTGCGCGCTGGAAGTCTTCATCGCCGTCTGTGACCGGATGGGCATCCGCACCGACATCGACCTTTACCCCTTGATGGACTGCGCCGATCAAATCATCCGTCCGCTGATGACTCGCCCGGTTCAAACCGACGGAAACGCCCTAATGCTTGGTTACGCCGGGGTCTATTCGTCATTTTTGATTCACACTGAACGCGCCGCTAAAAAATTCGGAGTCGATTCACG
>JBBKVQ010000270.1:0-21911 GCA_037968515.1 Bradymonadaceae bacterium | reverse complement strand
TCGCCTGCCACAGCATCTTTAAATGTTTTGATACCACCGCCGAGTTGTCGGGCGACTTCGGGCAATTTGCCCACGCCAAAAAACATCACGACGATCGCGAGAATCAACATCAACTCTGTCGTTCCAAGACCAAACATGAGGGCTCCTACATGTCTTTTAGATGCGAATCCCCCAAGTCTTTCCTAGCTTGATTTCAGGCGACGGGCGGCGAGTGGCCGGGCGAGATGGAAAGCCGCATTCTGCGGGTCAGATGCCACTCAGAGGTGGTCATCGTCTGGCCCACTCGGCCTAATTCGGTCGCAGCGCTTTGGACCAGAACGACGTGGAAGTCGTCGGTCGGAAGAGGGCAGGTTGTGCTAAGTGCGGAACGTTTGGGGTCGACCGGAACAATAAGACCGTTGCCGCCCATCCATTTTACAGTCGGCCCCTCGTTCGAGGGCGACTCGACACCGCTTGTCGGCAATACTCCCGCAAGAAATGCCACCGAGACCAAGAAGGCCCAGATAACTTGCGGAATAGAATGTCTGCGGTGTGAAAACATGGCGACCTAACCCATGCGTGGTAGCTGGATAATAGCACCGCCTAAAACAAAGTCACGGGGCCCTTGGTCGATTTCCTAGGGAAGTGACGCAGCCTTAGACGTCGTGATATCAAGAGCGCTCCTCGAGACGGACCACCGATGCGAAAGCTGATTACGATTTTCCTCATCCTTGCGCTCACCGCTCCGGCTGTCGCGGCGCCGCCAAACACTCAGAAGCTGCGGAACAGCATCGAAACTGTTCTGGCGCTGGACGATGTTGCCCGCTCTAAAGTCGGCATCTACATCGCTGATGTTCGCACCGGGGAAGAACTCTACAGCCTGAAGGCCGATGAACTTTTTAACCCGGCCAGCAATACCAAACTGGTGACCGCTGCGACCGCGCTCGTCCATTTTGGCCCCGCCTACACTTGGGCTACACGCCTTAGCCATGAAGGCACTCTGGCCAAAGGCGCGGTCGACACCGTATGGCTCAAGTCCGACGGAGACCCATTCCTGGTCTACGAAGACGTCGTCCGTTTTGCCCTCGCAGCCAAACGATTCGGCGTGACCGAAATCAAAGGAGATGTCGCGGTCGACGACACGTCCTTTGCGCCCGGGTACATGCCCCCGGGGTTTGACCAAAAAGACGAAGACGCCTCGTACCGAGCTCCCATCGGAGCGGTTTCGGTCAACTTCAACGCCATCGCGGTGACAGTCAAAGCCGGCAACGGGGAAGTCGAAGTCGAACTCTATCCGCCCAACGACTACGTGATCGTCAAAAACAGCGCGAAGCTCACCAAAGGTAAAAGCCAGCGGATCAACGTCCGCTCGGTCACCGACGGTGACCGCACTCGCATCGAGGTCACCGGCACATTGGGGCAAAACGCTTCGTCACTTGAGGTCCGAAAACGAATTGACCACCCCGGCCTCTATGCGGCAAGCATTATGCGGCAGGCGCTGGTGGACGTTGGAATCAAGGTTAGTGGTTCTTACAAAGTCGGGCAGCGCCCCGACAAGACCACGACCATCATGCTTGAATCTTCAGAACCGCTTACTTGGTCGATTTCAGGCATGAACAAATGGAGCAATAACTTCATCGGCGAACAGCTGTTCCGGCTCTTGGGCAGCACTGATGATGCGCCGGCGAGCAACGAAAAGGCGCACGAAGTCATCAAAACCACCCTAAAAAAACTTGGGGTGCCCGATGGCTGGAAAATCATGAATGGCAGCGGCCTCTACGACGGAAACCTTTTTAGTCCCAGACAACTTGGCGCCTTACTTGTCGCCATGGCCGGCCATCGTTTTGCCCCTGAATTCGAGGCAAGCCTGTCGATTGCAGGGTCGGATGGCACCTTGGCCGCTCGACTGAAATCCAAAGACTTACGTGGTAAAACGGGCACGCTCAATTCCGTGTCTGCCTTGAGTGGATACACCACCACAGTTTCGGGCCGACACGTGGCATATGTGATTCTTTTTAATGACACTCCCGTCCGAGCGTGGACACTTCGTGATGAGCAAGACAAAATAGCCACTGCGATCACTGATTGGTCTGAATAGTTTTGATGTCGATGTCCGGTTTTGAGAGCCACAAATGAGTGAAGACTCCAACAAGAAGCGCAGAAAAAAGGCCGAGGAGCGCGGCGCGAGCGTCGACTACAAGCGCGACCTCGAGCGGCTGTTCAGTGGCGGGACCAATATTCCAGACCGATTCAAAGACGTCGCGGATCAGCTCAAAGCCAAAGAAGGCACCCCGGAACATGAATGGAATCTCGCCGTCGACGCCTTGCGCGCCACCGAGGGTTTTCGTGAGTTTGTAAAAGCCGTGACCGAGTTTCGTAAGGCTGGACACAAGTTCCCAGACGACGAGGAGCTCTTGATTCGGGTCCTAGATCATCCCAATGAAGGCGTCCTCGCTGCCTTGCTCGCGCACCTCATTGCGTTGAATGCCCGGCGAAGCCTTAAACGAACCGCTCCGATCAAGAGCCGGCTAAAAACGATCCGAATGGCGTGTGAAGACCCAAAAACTCATGCCCTCGTGGACGAACTGAGTGAAGCCATATGATGCGAGTAACCGCTTGGTCCGTGACTGACCTTGGAAATGTCCGGGAAAACAACGAAGACAGCTTTTTGGTCGACACCGAACACGGCGTGTTTGTGGTCGCTGACGGAGTCGGAGGCAGCGAAGCCGGAGAGGTTGCCAGTGGGCATTTGGTCGACCGCGTGCGCGGAAGCAGCGCCGAACTCAATCAAATGGTCCAGAAATGCGACCCTGTGGGAAACCGAGTTGATCGTGAGCGTGTATTCGAAAAGCTTCTGACGCTGATCCAAGACATCAATGGCGAAGTTTTTGAAATCGGTAAGGAAATCAACGCTACCAACCCCTCTGCGACCACGTGTGACTGCCTAATTTTGGGCGATAATGCAGCGTTTATCGCCCATGTCGGCGACAGCCGTGTCTACCTGTTCCGCGGCGAAGAAATCTTCCGGATCACCGAAGACCATACCTTCGCTGAACAACTCAAACGCGAAAACGTCACCGACGAACGTGTGATCGAGAAGTTCCGCAACGTGTTGACACGCAGTATTGGTGGGCGCCCTCAGGTCGACATCGACGCGCTATTTATCGATCTGCAGGTCGGTGACCGAATCATGATGTGTTCCGACGGACTCACCGATTATTTGTCGGGACCGGAACTCCTCGAATACGCCACCCGATTGACCGGGCAACAGATGCTCGACGCTTTGACACAGGAAGCCAAAGACCGCGGCGGACATGATAATATTACTGCGGTGTTGATCGCGGTGGGTTCACGGATCGAAACACAAGTGCCGACTCGCGACCAGAGCCTCGACACCCTGCGGCAGGCCGATATTCTGGGCCAGATCTCACTGTTCAAAGGGCTGAGCCTGCGAGAGCTAATCAAGGTCCTGCGAATCGTCTACGAAAAGACGTACGCCGATGGCGAAGTCATCATGGAACCCGGTCAAAGCGGCGATTGCCTCTACGTTGTTGGAGATGGACAGGTCGATTTAACGATCGGCGAAACCACTCGCACGCTCGAGATGGGACGTCATTTCGGTGAATTGGCATTGATTCGAAGTGGTGACCGTCAGGCCAAGGCGGTCGCAAACGGAGAGGCCCTGATGCTGGTCGTACCCGCCGAAAAATTCCGCGATATAGTCGCCTCGGATCCAGCTGTAGGAAATATCCTGCTCTGGAACTTATTAGCCAGCCTAGCTGACGAACTCCATGCCATCCGCGGACGCGATATTTAAATGAAGCACAAGGTTTACCTGATTCCAGGTATCTTCGGTTTTGCGAGCCTCGGGGGCATTTCGTATTTTCGACAGGTCAACGAATCGTTGACCGATGTCTTTGAACGAAGTGGCATTGAGGTCGAAATCATCGGCGTGAAGACTCTACCCACGGCCTCGCTGCGTCATCGTGCGCGACGACTCATGATGACGGTGCGCGACACTGGCGGAATGGAACCCGGCGTTCAGGTGCATTGGGTGGGACATTCCCTCGGCGCCATCGATGCTCGGCTGGCCGCCAGCCCAAACACTGAACTCGAGATGGGCGAGGCTGCAGAACTTATCCGCAAAAACCTGCGCACCGTTGTGTCGGTCTCGGGGCCCCATTACGGAACGCCGCTGGCAAATTTCCTGACCACGCTTTACGGCAAAAACCTGCTTTATATGGTTACACTGATTGTTGTTTCTGGACTGCGTCGCCGCCCCATCACTCTGCTGGGCGGCTTATTTGGCGTGATGGGGAAAATCAACGATTTGCTGGGCCTTGACGAGACTTTGCTGAACCAGGTCACCAACGAATTGCTCAAGGATTTCAGCCCTACGGCCGAGGCCGAGGTCCGCCAGTTCTTGCGCTCAATTTTGGACGACCAGGGCTGCATGGTGCAGGCGACTCCCGAAGGCATGGACCTTTTCAACTCCTCGGTGCATGACCACCCAGACGTGCGATATGTCTCGTATGCGACCGCCGCACCGCCGCCCACAGAGGTCATCAGACGCATCCGCCTTCGAAACGCGCTGACGCCCTTCAACAAGGTGCTCTACAGCATCCTGTGGACGCTCACGTCGCGCTCGCACGCACATTACGGCTATCACCCACCGATTCAATCCGAAGACGCCATCACCAAACGTCCACTGCCCTTCGCTATCACACCGAGTACCAGTGACGGCGTCGTGCCGACCCTCAGCCAGATTTGGGGTGAGTTTCGAGGCGTGATTCGCGCGGACCATCTGGACGTGATTGGGCATTATTTACGTGGGCCGTTCGATTCCAAAGACGGTGCCGACTGGTTTGGATCGGGCGCCAAATTTGACCGAGATTCTTTTCAGTGGCTTTGGGAAGACGTGGCCCATGTGCTGATGAGAGACGATCGATGAATATCCTGACCATCGCGGGTACCGACCCAAGCGGCGGAGCAGGAATTCAGGCCGATTTACAAGTGATGCGTGATTGTGGCTGCCATGGGCTGTCGGTCGTCGCGGCGTTGGTTTGGCAAAATACATCGGGTGTGATCGGCTGGCAGGCCACGTCCTCGGAAATCCTAGAAGCCCAACTTTGCGCGGTTTTTGACGATATCGAAGTGCATGGGGTCAAGATCGGCATGCTGGGATCTGCAGGAAACGTCGAGGTCGTGCACCGTTTTTTGGCTGGAAGGTCGATTCCAATCGTGCTCGACCCTGTTTTGGCTTCGGGCGACGGCTCGGTTCCTCTCGCGGCCAACCTGCTCTTAGAACTTAGGTCACTCGCCGCGATCTGTACGCTCACGACTCCTAATCTGCCGGAAGCTGAGCTGCTGCTAGAAGCGCACCTTCCGGCAAGCGACCTCGCGACCGCGCTTGCAAACCGGCTTAATTCCTCGGTTTTGTTGAAGGTCGGTCACGCAGAGGGCACGGGCGATCTTGTGGATATTCTGGTGAATCAAAACATCGTTCACACACTCGCGCCGCTTGGCCGCATATCTGATGACGTCCGCGGAACCGGCTGCCAGCTGTCGGCCGCTATTGCTTGTCGACTCGCTTTGGGGGATGACCTCGTCACGGCAGTCGAGTGGAGTCGTTCCTACCTCTCCCATATGCTGCAAAGGCGTCAGACTATCGGCAAGGGCAGACCAGTGATTATGCGGACCTAATGCAAGAACCAAACAAAATGATGGACGTGATCGAACGCGAAACCTCGTTCGCACGCGTGCTTGGGACCCCGGTGTTCTGGTCGGTTTGGTTGGTCGCGATCAACGTCGCATTTTTTGCGATTGCGTTTGTCGTGGGCCTCGACCGATTCGAAACCTTGCCGGTGGATTTCACACCCATCCAATACGTGTTTTATACGGGTATGAAGGTCACCGAATACGTGGCCCAAGGTCAGTATTGGCGGCTGGTCACGAGCATGTTCGTCCATTTGGACTTCATGCATATCGGCTTCAATGCCTATGGAATTTGGACGCTCGGTCCACTGGTCGAGAAGTTCTATGGAGGCCGCAGATTCTTGATCATCTACATGGTCGCCGGAATCATTGGCGCGCTTGGAAGTTACTTGTTTACTGCCGTGCCCAGCGGTGGCGCGTCCGGCGCGATCTACGGCTTGGTTGGAGCTCTGGCCGTTTTCGGCTTCAAGTTTCGCGGCGAGATTCCAGCGCGGGTTTCACGATCGTTTACGACAGGAATGGCGCCTTGGATCGTGTTGAGCCTCGGGATTGGATTTCTGGATGCGATCCCCTTCGATAACGCCGCCCACCTTGGCGGGCTTTTTTCTGGTGCACTTGTCGCGTTAGTGATGCGCTCCGAGCTCGATCGCACGCAGCGAAAAAAGAAAGAGAAAGCAGTGTTTGCCCTATTCGTGGCAGGCGTCTTAGCGATGATCATTCCGGCATTTTTCTGGTCGCTCGAGATCAGCCGATGCATCGGAAGTGCACAAGAATACGCGGCGTGTTATCCCGAGCGCACCGTACCCATTGAACGAAAAGAGTTGGAGACCCCATGAGAACGTGGCTAGTTGTGGCGCTGATTTTTGCAACGAGTTGTGGAAGCACTCAAACTACCGAAACACGCACCATTCAACATGACGAGCTCAACGTTGACGGGAACCTTCGGCTCTCAGATCTGGTGATTCCATCACACTACGCGCTCGACCTCGCGATCGATCCCAACAAAGACACGTTCACTGGACAGGTCCGCATTGACGTCCAGTTGGGTGCATCAACCCGCGTCATTAATCTGCACAGCGACAAACAAACGATCCAAACGTTTGCAGTCGAGGTCGGCACCAGCACAACTGGCGGTGAAGTAGTTGTCGGCTCAAATGGCGGAATCGCATTAGTGCTCGATAAAGAAGTCCCAGCTGGACCTGCGGTCATAGCGATTCAATTCGAAGGCATCATGGACGAGGCCCCAACAGGCCTCTACCGCGTCAACGAGGGAAAATCTTGGTACTCGTTCACACAATTCGAGCCACTCGAGGCACGGCAAGCGTTTCCCTCGTTTGACGAGCCACGATTCAAAACGACGTACGACACCACTTTGCGCGTCCCAAAAGGCCTGTTTGCCGCGGCAAACTCAACGCTCAAAGAAAAACGCGACGAGGGCGGTGCTGACGTTTTTGTGTTCAATACGACCCAACCTTTGGCCACCTATGTGGTGGCTTTTGCTGTGGGCGATTTTGACGTGGTCGAGGCTCCAGCCGACGCCCTTCCGTTCCCACTTCGCCTGATCGCAACCAAAGGAAAAGGCGAGCTTGGCGCATATATGTTGGCCCGAACGCCGGCCATTATTAATGCGCTGACCGAGTATTTTGGTGGGGAGTTTCCTTACGACAAACTTGATATCGTCGCCGTCCCAAATTTCAGCGCTGGCGCGATGGAAAACGTCGGTCTGGTGACCTTCCGCGAAGCCTATCTTCTGGTCGATCCCGAGACCGCCTCGGTCGGCCAACGGCGAGGTGCGATGTCAATCATGATTCACGAGCTCGCGCACATGTGGTTTGGCAACCTAGTGACCATGGCTTGGTGGGATGACCTATGGTTGAACGAGTCGTTTGCAACCTGGATGGCTGCCAAACAACTGGCACGAATGGCCCCTCAGCTTGAGTCTCAGATCGATGGGATTTCCGGTAAGTCTTACGTCATCGAGGCCGACGCCCTAGCCAGTGCCCGCGTGATTCGTAACCCGATCAAATCCAGCGGCGACATCTACAATGCTTTTGACGGCATCACCTACGGAAAGGGCGCACGGGTCCTAGCGATGTTCGAACAATGGCTTGGCGAAGAAGCCATGCAGGCCGGCATTCAAGCCTACTTGAAGAACCACGAGCATGGGACGGCCACCACCGCAGATTTCCTTTCTGAGTTGGAAAAATCGTCAGGGAAGCCGGTTTCTAAAGCCATGGCAACGTTCCTCGACCAACCGGGCACGCCGATGCTCGACATCGAGATGGTTTGCGAGAAGGACCGAGTCGCCTTGAACATCTCGCAGTCTCGTTTCAAGCCTGCGGGCAGCTCAGCACCTGATGCAGGCCCATGGCAGGTTCCGGCCTGTTTCCGCTACGAAGAAAAAGGGAAATCCACGGTATTTTGTGACCTTGTGGACGCGCAGAAGAAGGAAGTCGTCCTGCCGACCAACCGTTGTCCGAAATGGATTTATCCAAACGCAGACGAGAACGGCTACTATCTGTGGACCCTGCCTAGCCAAGACTTGGAAAAGCTCACGACGACCTACCGTGGTGCGCTTTCGGTGCAGGAAAAAGTCGGGCTGTTAAACAACCTTCGCGCGTTGCTCAAGAGCGAAAATGTCGCGCCAGAGGTCTTCATCTCGGCCATCCAGGAGTTGGGCAAAGAAAGCCATCGCACGATCTTTGAAGGTGTCTTGGACGAACTCGATGCGCTCGACCAAGTGGTCCCTGCCGACAAACGTGCGAATTGGACAAAACGTACTTCCGCCATCATCACACCTCGGCTGCGCAAGGTCGGCTTCGAGGCGAAAGACGGCGAGAAACCTGAGGTTTCTTTGATCCGGACCGAGATCATTAAGCAGTCTGTGCGACTGGCTGACGACGAAAACACGCGTAAACAATCCAGGAAAGTTACCGATTCGTTCTTGAAGGACATGTCGAGAGTCTCAACGGATATTGCGGCGATCGCTTTGCGAATCTCGGCCGAAAGGGGCGACTCGGGACTGTGGTTAAGCTACAAAATGGCCTTGGCACAGGCGCCGAACCCGGCCGCCAGAAACGCGCTAATTTCGGGTCTGGGCGCCTTCAAGGACTTGGATCTTCTGAAGGGCAGCTTGGCCTTGATGTTTGACGGCACCATGCATTCTCAGGACTTCTGGAGCCTGATTGGCCCCACATTCCGAGACCCGGCCACCTTCGAAGTCACCTGGAATTGGTTCACCACCAATTATGATAAATTGGTTAGTATTCTGGGTAATAAAGCCCGAATGTATCTGCCGAGCGTCGGAAGTGGATTTTGCACCGAAGAAGGTAAACAAAAGGTCGCGAAGTTCTTCGCAGATCCGGCTCATCAGGCTGACGGCCTAGACCGACGATTGGCCAATAACCTCGAGTATATTGACCAGTGCATTCGGTATCGCGCGTACGTTGCGCCCGGTCTCGACGCTTTGCTGGAGTAGGTACCGATCCGCAGGCACTTACGACGCTTTAGTGCGCTGGCTTCCTGCCCGCCCTCGCCCGCCGACCCATTTCACATCGCTCAGATTTTGTTCTGACTTCAAAAGAGAGTTACTCTCCGTCCAGAAAATTTTTTCTTACGTGACAGGGGACTCCCATGAAGCACACCTACACTCTTGCACTCGCAGGCTGCATAGCTCTCTCGGCAGCTTGCGGTGACGACACCAACGACGCCACGAATAACGCGGCGAACAACGGCGCGAACAACACCACCAATAGTTCGACGAATGGCACCGTAAATAATACGGCAAATAATGTCGTGAATAATGGTTCCAACGCCGAAGGGTCGGCGGCTGCGCAGGCACTCGGCGCGGATCTCTTTAACGCGCTCTACTCGGCCGTCCAGGTCAACGCACAAAAAAATGCGACCGAGTTCGCCGCCAGCGGCACAGAAGGGCTCGCCGATTGTACGGATTTGTTCACGACCACAAGTTATGGACAGGCGACCTTCACCTTTGATGTCGGAAGCAGCGGCTCCATCTTTGCCGCGACCGTGTTGCTGGACGGATGCCTGGCCGCTCAGTCCGGCACAAATGCACCGTTCGAATTCGCGCAGCAAGATGCATCTGGCGACGCCCTCGCTGAGACAATTTTGATGAATGGAAAACTCGCCGCCATCACGTTCAACGAAGAAGGCACGGCCCCTTCCGCTGCGGATTACGACCCCAGCGTAACTCCTACCTGCACAGACGTGGTCGTCGAGAACCTCTTGCTGGAAACCACGGGAATTCTTGCTGACGGGTCTGGCTTCTCGAATGAAAACCAGTCGCATAATCCAGGCGGCTACACCGAAGGTGTATTCACAGCCACCTGTGGAACACAAAAGCTGCGCTGCGCGTTCGGCGGAGCCACGACGGCACCGGCCCTGATCAATCTGGACGCCGTCGCCGCAGCAAAGGGCGTCGAATCGATTTGTGTGTTTGAGTAACGCTTAACCCACCGAAGTGTAACCACCGTCGATGATAAATTCCTGCCCAGTCGTGTAGCTGGCTTCGTCCGAGGCCAGATACACGGCCATGCCGGTGATTTCTTCGGGCTGAGCCCAACGTCCTAGTGGCGCGCGTGACGTGTAGACCTCGGAAAACTCCGGGGTGTTGACGATCACCGAGGCAAATTTGGTATCGACCAAACCCGGGCAGATCGTGTTTACGCGGATGCCGGCACCGCCCAACTCCACCGCAAAAGTCCGAGACATCGAGATGACCGCTGCTTTGGTCATCGCGTAGACGCCCTGTAAGGGCGCACCACGCAATCCGTAGATGGATGCGACGTTAATGATTGATCCGGTCTTGCCTTCGTCCAGCAGGCGTTTGGCGACCGCACGTGTGGCCCCAAAATAGCCTTTCACATTCACGTCAAAGGTTTTGTCCCAAGCCGCTTCAGGTACGTCCAAGAACGGACCAAAATAGGGGTTAGTGGCGGCGTTATTGACCAAAATATCGGGGATTCCCAGATTTTCAGCGACCCAGGTCACAAGACCCTCGACCTGCTCGGACTCACCCATATGGGCCGCACGGGCAAAGACTGAACCGGGATAAAGAGCATTGATCTCGTCAGCGACGCTTTCAAGTTGCTCAAGCTTACGCGAGACAATCACCACCCGTGCGCCCTCGCGGGCAAAAGCGGTGGCAATCGCTTGGCCGATGCCTCGGCTGGCGCCTGTGACAATCGCAACTTTGTTTTCAAGACGACCCATTCCAGGACCCCGTGTTTGGTGCGCCAGGCTCATGCCTGACGAGTGTGGTGCGCTAGGCTCGTTTGGAGCCCTAGGCTTAGGCGTTCAGAGCAGATTCGACGGCTGATTCCAGTTCGGCCAAAAGCTCGTCACGACGCGCGGCAGTGTTGGCCTCGACCCGCATGACCAACACCGGCTGCGTGTTGCTTGCGCGAACAAGGCCCCAGCCGTCGCCAAAGTTCACACGCACGCCATCCAGCGTGTTGACGCTGTATTTGGGCGAAAATACCGCAGCGACTTTAGACGGAACGCCAAATTTGACGTCCTCTGCACAATCCTTTCGAATTTCTGGGGTCGCGAAGGTTTCTGGAACATCTGCCAAAAGCTGACTCAATGGCTTATCTGTTTGGCTCAATATTTCGAGCAATCGCAGCGTGGCGTACATCGCATCGTCGAACCCAAAATAGCGGTCGGCAAAAAAGATATGGCCGCTCATTTCGCCAGCGAGTTTGGCGCCGGTTTCCTTGATCTTGGCCTTGATCATACTGTGGCCAACCTGCGCCATCACAGGGTTTCCACCGTGTTTTTCGATGTCGTCAAAAAGCGTCTGCGAGCATTTTACTTCACCGATAATTGTTGCGCCCGGGTGTTCTGACAACACCTGCCGAGCAAACAGAATCATCAATTTATCGCCCCAGATAATATCGCCGTTTTCGTCGACAACACCGATACGATCGGCGTCTCCGTCGTACGAAACCCCAACATCGCACTTCTCCTTTTTCACCATCGCGATCAAGTGTTCCAGATTCTCGGGAACGGTCGGATCTGCGTGATGATTTGGAAAGTTCCCGTCGGGCTCGGGGAACATAGAGATCGTATTTTGACCGAGGATCACCTCGACAAGTTGGGGCGCCACAACGCCGCCCATGCCGTTGCCGCAATCGACCGCGACCTTCAACATCCTAGGGCCCATCTCTGCGTGCTCTTTGCACCAGTGAAGGTACCTCGCCTTCAGGTCATCGACCGCGACGATCGGCCTCGCATCATGGGTCACAAAATCCTGTTTTTCGATGCGTTTGCGAAGATCCTGGATGCTGTCACCGTAGATGGTGTCTGCCCCTATCATCATCTTGAAGCCGTTGTATTCTCCGGGATTATGAGACCCCGTGATCATGATGCAGCCATCAAGTTCAAGCTCGATCCTGGCGAAATACACAAGCGGGGTGGGCACCATCCCAAGGTCCACCACGTGAACGCCTGCTTCTCGCAGGCCGTCGGTCAGCGCCGTAAACAAGCGATCGCTCGAGATCCGCATGTCTCGGCCCACCCCGATGCGTGGGTGCTGCAGCTTCAAACGAGCTGCGGCCTCGGTGCCGTAGGCACGGCCGAGGTTCAAGATCGTGGTGTCGTCGAGGTCACGATCAGCAACTCCACGTATGTCGTACTGTCGGAAAATATCGGGATTCACGTGCATTTGAAGCTCCTCATTTGGCGATGGCCACGGTTTATCACGCCGTGACGACGAGGTTCAAAGTGAAACGACCGTCAGATTTTGTTGGGGTTTGAATGATCCAAGGACTGGGGCGTCTACCCCTTAGTTCATCCGAAACCGAGAGTTCCTGGAATGCGAAACTATTTTTTATTGAGCGCTCTGGCGTTCGTCTGCGGCTGCATTGGCCTTGATGATGACGGTTATAATCACCAAGACGGTCGGGCGCTTGCCCAAGGCTACACGCCGTGCAACGACGCACCAGGCGCCAACCCAGAGGGTGTGATCTGCTCACCGAATCAGTACTGTGGTGACCAAAAAATGAACTGGTGTTTCCGGGGATGTTTATCCGACGATAACTGCTCGGACGAACAAATCTGTTCCAAAAAACCTGGAAACAACGTGGGGAGTTGCCTGACTTGGGAAGACATCCAACCCGTACAACGTGATTTAGACCCGGGCTATACTGCATGCGGTGATGAACGGATTCCGGTCGCGTTCGAGATCTGCCAGCCTAGTCAACATTGCGAAAGTTACCGTGATGGGCGGTGTGTTTCTGGCTGTCTCTCCGAAGACAACTGCACCGAAAACCAAACCTGTCAGAAGGACGAAGGCAAAAATACAGGCGTGTGTCGCTAGTTCAGTGGTCGATGTTTCGATGTTGAACTTGGACCTTCCAACCACGGCCGCGCCAGCGCGCAGCGACAGCTTCCGAGATCGCCACAGATCGATGTTTGCCGCCCGTACATCCAATTCCGACGGTCAAATACGCTTTGCCTTCACGCTGGTAAAGCGGAAGCATGAAGTCGCCAACCTGACGCAATAACTGCAACACGCCGCCGGCTTCTGGCGCGGCCAGGACGTAATCTCGAACAGGTTCGTCCAGCCCGGTTTTTTCGCGTAACCCTTCTACAAAATAGGGGTTTGGAAGAAACCGCACATCGAAAACAAGATCGCATTCTGACGGAAGTCCGTATTTGAACCCAAACGACAGAAGAGTGACGGTTAGGGTCGCGGTTTTTTCCGTCGAAAAATGCTCTTTGATCAAGGCTTTAAGCGAATGAACGGTTTGCCCAGTCGAATCGACGATGAGGTCCGCGCTTTCACGCAAGGGCGCAAGCATCTTGCGCTCACGTTGGATGCCTTCTCGGACCGTTCCGTTAGGCGACATCGGGTGTGGACGCCGTGTCTCACTATAACGTTGCAGCAATTTTTCGTCTTGAGCCTCAAGGAAAACCACCTGTACGTTGGCTCCCTCGGTGCGCATTTTGGCGAGTGTTTCGTCGGCTTGATGCAAAAATTCGCGCTCACGAGTGTCCACGACAAATGCAAAATCACGAATGCTTGGCGACGACTTCGAGGAGTTCGCAAGTTCCAAAACTTTGGGCAGAAGTGGCACCGGCAGGTTATCGATGCAGAAAAAGCCCATGTCTTCGAGCGCGCGGACCGCTGTTGATTTTCCGGATCCGCTCAGGCCCGATACGATCACGACTCGCGGTGCGAGGTCTCGTGGTTCACTGAATTCTTCCATGCTCATGCGTGTATGATGCGGGCTAGTCGTTACGGACGCAAAATTTCAGATGCCAGCGGCCCAAAGATAGGCCCAATTTAGGACTGGAAGTCCTCCGACCGCGATCTTCAGTAACAGGTCTTCCCGCTCGGTGAGTTCGAGGCGCAGCGAAACCTGACGAAATAACGCCCAGGCGCTTACCAGCGCCCAAATCGTCAGGCCGAGATACAAAAAAATGATGAGTGGCTGAAATTTCAGGGCTTCAAATAACCTGCCGTGAAACAAGTGGACCGTCGCACGCGTGGCACCGCACGTCAGGCAAGGCACACCAAAGAGCTGTTTCAAGCCACATACGCCAGGTGAGTACACGCCGGACTCGACCACCCACACCGCCAGCGGCAACGTGGATAGGGGACCGAGCAGCAAGGCGCCGATGGCAAGGTCACCAGGACGTCGAGCCGTTCGAAAGAGTCTCATGCACCCAACACGTTCGTTTTCACCATAAACACGATAATAATCATCAGCAGGCCGATAACTCCGTGGGTCGCCATGAAAAACGCACGATTACCGGTGTCTTCAGTATGAAGCTTTCGCATTTTTGCTGCGATCAACTGATCCAGAATGATCAGCACCAGCACCAGTGTCAGCTTGATATGAAAGGTCATTCCCCAGGCGCTTCCGGGGGCAAAATACAAGGCCGGCCCTTTCATTATCAACAGAGCGATACCCGATACCAACGCCAATAAAAACCCTGGCAACACCGCCATAAAATACGATTTTCTTTCGAAAGAAATCAGGGAATCGCGGGCCTCTTTTGAGGTCAGCGATACGTGATGGCCCAGCAAACGGGCGAGCGTGATGAGCCCGCCAAGCCACAAAATAAGACCAATAATATGCGTTGCTACTAACCAGTTCATCGCGCCTCCATCTTCCATACTCTAAGTAAGATTCCGGCAAGTTCTTCACCGGTCAGCCGAGCCGACTCGCCGGGTGTAATCCCGGTATAGACAGCCCTTCTCAAAATGCCTTCAAGTGTAATTTCATGTGGGAATCTAAGCCCACCAGGGGTGGTGACGTCACTCCAAACTGAAAGGCCTTCGACTTCATTCCGTTCTGCCTGCAATCGCGCCACATCAAGCAGTCGCTCGAAAACCTGCTGTGCAGGTCCGGCATCCACAAGCGCGCCGATATGCAGGGCTCCCGCGCGGAGACCTTCGATCTTTGACGCGCCCAGCCATTGTTCCCAGCGGCCGGTTAACTTCGAAAAGTCGCGGTGCGTGCCGACCCCTTCTGGTTCCGAATCCAGAAGGTCGACAAAGACTGGGGTTTCAAATTCCACCTCGTCTTCTATCTCGTCCAGAAGCTCGTTCAACGTCTCTTCGTCGCCAGCAACGACCCAGGCCATATGTTTGGAAACCGGCAACCAGCCCGGCTCGCCCTCACCGAGCAAGTCCAGCAAGGCCGCTTTGGGCGACATCACTCGGCCAAGACTTTCCTCGAGCCATTCGTCGGAAACTTCGAACACGCCGTCGTCTTCGAAGACCGGCAGACGTTGTGGATCAAGGCGGCGACGAGGCTGGGTCCTCCAAGTCGATTTTCCATCGATCTGTGTACCGATCACGACGCCCGACTCGTCACAAAAACCATAGGTCATCGACGCTGCAACCACCCCGGTTGGCCCCACCATTTCACCACAGTTTTCACATTCGTAGCCCGCTTTTTCGGGAACAGAATCGAGAAGCTGTTCAAGGCCGAGCGTCGTGAGCGTATGAAAAGGTGTGGAATGGTAAAATCGCTGAAGTTGTGGGTGCTTGCATAACTCGCACGCAACACGAACGTCTGCGATGTACATGACTTCCGGACGCCCATGAGCGTCGGGAGAAAAATGAAAAACAAAGGGTTCTGCCATGTCGTTCCTAGAGAGCGCGCACGCTGAGTGAACGTCTAGAGGCAGATAGCCTGCTGATGACTTTAGTTCAAGCGGTCTTTGGGCGGATCAGCGGACGAGGCGCACCAAACTTGATCGAACACCCTTTGCCCGCGGCCTTTGCCGCGTAAAGAGCGATGTCTGACACTTCCATCAGCCCTTCGGCCTTTTCGGCGTTTTCAGGAAAAAATGCGATGCCGATGGACACGCCGACCTTATGAGTCTGACCAGCGACTTCGATCGGCAAACTGAGGGAATCCTGAATCCGCCAGGCAACGGCCTCGACGTCTGCCTCTTGGGCATAATCGTCCAGCAGGACCACGAACTCGTCGCCGCCCAAACGTGCGGCAGTATCTTGTGCACGCACGGCCTGAGTGAGGCGGCGACCGACCTCGACTAATACGGCATCACCCGCAGCGTGTCCGTAGGTGTCATTGATGGGCTTGAACGCGTCAAGATCAAGATAGAGCAGCGCGGCAGGCTGGTGGTTACGCTGGGCTCGCTCAAGCGTGTGTTCCAGCCGTGCCTGAAGCAGCAACCGATTGGGCAACCCAGTTAGTCCATCGTGATGGGCCTGAAACGACAACGTGGTGTCGGCGTCCATGGAGGTCAAAATGGCCACATAGTTATGAATGAAGCCGTCTTCATCGGCGACACAATCGATCGAAACCCAAACATGCCGAATGGACCCATCCTTGTGCCGAAAATAAAGCTCACCGGACCAAAAACCGTCGCGAACCATGGAGGTCCAAACACGATCCAAGGTGTGGCCGTGCAGCGGCACCGCAAAATCAGACGCCCTTTCGCCGCTAGCCTCGTCTGAGTCGTAGCCGGTGAGTTCAGTGAACGCGGCGTTGACTCGAATGATTCGGTGTTTTGAATCGAAGATGATGATCGCGTCACGCGCGGCATCAAAGACAACTGCCGCCTGCCGAAGCCGTTCTTCATTGCTGCGCCGCGCGGTCATGTTTTCGATAACCGCCCCCATTCCAACCACCACGCCATTGACTTCGTCGGGCACGTAGTTGGCCTTCACGTGACTTCGATGATTCCCAAATCGAATCCGCCGGTCGTAGCCGACTTCGGTGCCATGCAGCGCCTGTTCAATGCCCTCACGAAGCTCGTCAAAGACCTCGGCGCCGATGACCTCGGCGAGTGGTTTGCCTTCGTCTGCATCGGGCGAATCAAACCAGTCGTTGGCGCGGACATTATGATGCTGATAGGTCCAATCGCGGTCTACGTACGCCACATAGAACGGAACCAAATCGAGCATAAACCGCACCTTACGCAGCTCTTCCCTCGTTCTGGCGAGCTCGGCCTGGAGCCTCTCGATCTGTGTAGATTCCTGATTCATGGCAAAAAAATGGCCGGTCAAACGACCGGCCGATTCATTGGGGAACGATTTATCGAGTCAGCTCAATGGTGGCACTTTTCAGAACGCCAGTGTCGGAGTTGGCGGCATCGACCACGTTGAGGGTCCAAGTTCCTTCTCCGGATTTGCCGTTGAAATCCTCGACGACATAAATTTCACTGAGGTCGTCAGCCGAGTTGCTGTCGCTTCGCTTCAAGGTTGCGACGGTGCCGTCTGGACCTTTGAGCAAGATCTTGATGTCACCGATGTACGTGTGCGTGATTTCGATCATCACCGCGAGTGCGGTGACTTCGCCAGGTCCTTCGACCAAGAAGTCGACAGCCAAACCTGCTGGATCGTTGTCTGGAATCTCGTTGCCGGCCGAAAGGTCGAGCTCGATGAGCTCAGAACCGTTCATGCAGGATGGGTGAGTTGCGCAGGCCGAATCGTCGCAGTCTGACGAGCCGTTACGGTCATTATCGGCGCCATCTCCACAAACTTCCGATGGGGTGGTCAATTCTGGAACGTCCGAGACGGCCGAAGAACCGTACTCTTCAACGTATTTGTAGCTCAGCCAACCGTAGCCATCGCCTTCTGGATTAAGCGAACCGAAGGCGCCTTTGCCCCAGCTGTTCTTGAACAAAAAGAAGCCCTTTTCTTTGATCGGGTTTCCGCTGGCATCAAGTACCGGCTTTCCTTCTTCGTCCATCTTTGTGACTTCGAGCGTGTCGTCCCAACCCACCAAAAGGATCGCATGACCAGCTCGTTTTACGAGGCTGAGTTCTTTGTCTTTGGCGTTGGGATAAAGGACGTAACCCTTCTTGGAGTACTCGCTGTTGACGGGAAGTGGCGAACGGCCGTGGTTCCATGACTGGTAGAAGAAGGTCAGGCCGACTGGCACCGCTTGCTTCTTATTGAACATGGTTGCTTTGACGCTTCGTACTTTCGACGAATGCCAGCGAGCGGTCGGGATGAAGTACTTCTGAGCGTCTTTAGCGCTTTGAGGCGCATCACCGTTGGTGAAGCACTTGATCGGCTTGGTCGAGTCCTCGCCGGTGCATTCCGCATCGTCGGCCGAGGTCCATCCCTTGGACTCGTAAGGCCATTCGGATTCTACCACCGTACCGTAGTTTTTAACGGCATCAAGGTTTGACTGGTTATTCGAGCCGCCAGTGTTCGGAAACGCTCCTTCAAGGAACTTGCTGGACCACTGAAGGTATTGTTCCGAGAAATCAGGGTTGGTTTCGCCAGCCGAGATGTAAAGGTGTTCGATATAAGCTGTTGAAGCAAAAATCGAACAAACGCCGCGTCCACCCTGGCTCTTCACCGGAGACTGCAGCGCAGTCAGGTCCACGAATCGAGGTTGAAAGTTCTGGTCAGACTTGTCCTCACGAGGCAGCGCGTCATTGCCCGGCCAGCCCAGCTGGAGCTCGTCGATATCTGCCAGAATCGGGTCAAGCGTGACTTCGTCATCATTCCCAGTAGGAGTTTCGTTATCATCGGTTCCACAGGCAACCAGACCAACAAAACCCAACGCGAGCAACCATTTCAACTTCGAAGAACCAAGATACATCGTAAACTCCAGGTATTCGCGCTTTGCGCGACAGTTCGATTCCATGGGTAGAATCTAAGCAGATTCCATGCCACCCGCGTTATCCATTAACAGACGCAGGATATACCAAATACGGCGTGCGATTGCGACATTTTCTATGAGCGGCGTTTGACAAAAATTGTGGCTACTCGATCTTCCACTTGAGGTCTTGAGTCGCCATCATAATGGCTAATAGAGCCCTGCCATCTCGCGCTTCAGATCGCGCTTCATCAGGTCTGCCACGGCTTCGCGAACGTCCTTACCCTCGTAAATCACGTAGTAGACCTGCTCACAGATCGGCATTTCGACATCGAGTTTTTTCGACAGCTGGTAGATCGACTTGGACGTTTTCACACCCTCGGCAACCATATTCATGTCGGCCAGAATCTCTTCGATTTTGCGCCCTTGACCCAGCTGGAACCCGAGTGTCCTGTTACGGCTCAGGCCGCCGGTGCAGGTCAAGACCAAGTCGCCCATGCCAGCCAAGCCGGACAAGGTCAACGGATTGGCCCCAAGTCGAACGGCCGCGCGTGTCATTTCGTTCAGGCCACGGGTAATCATGCCGCTTGTGGCGTTATGCCCAAGCTCCATCGCGCTGATAGCACCCGCCGCGATGGCGATCACGTTCTTGATGGCTCCGCCAATTTCCACGCCAGGGACGTCCGAGCTTGTGTAGACCCGGAAGACATCGTTTGAAAAAATCTTCTGCACCATCGTAGCCAGCTTGTGGTTGTACGACGCAACCGTCACGGCGGTGGGTTTATGATCCGCAACTTCCTTGGCGAAGCTTGGGCCAGACAGGTAAACTAGGTAGGGGTGACAATGCATGGGAAGCACGTCTTCCATGATGTCTGAAACCAACATCAACGTGTCGTTTTCGATCCCTTTTGTAGCGCTGACGATAGGCACGCCGACCGGGATTTCGTTGGCGATCTGAGAGATCACCGAACGCACCACGTGGCTTGGCGGAACGCTCAAAATCAGTTCCTTTTCAAAAACACATTTATGGATATCTGAAGTCGCTTTCAGGTTATCCGGCAGTCGAAAACCTGGCAGGTAAGTTTCGTTTTCGTGCCGCGTGTTGATGATATCGACGAGGTCTTGTTCGTACGCCCATATCTCGACATCGTGGCCGTTTTCTGCAAGCAGTTTTGCGAGCGCCGTGCCCCATGAGCCAGCTCCAATTACACCGATTTTCATACGTTTCCTTTTAGGCTTTAGAATCTTCACGCATGCGCCGTCGCAAGGTGCGGAGCGTTTCGGCCGGGCGGCCAAACACTTGCTGCAGCCGAGCATTTGCTTCGCGCATGTCATTCACTAGGTAGATCGCAATAAGGTCGATCACTCGATAGGCCACCGAATCGTGGGCGGCCAATAATTTTTCAAATGTTTCGCGGGACAGCTCCAATACCTCGGAGCGGATCAAAGTGTATGCGCCACTGTGGTACTCCCAGTCCGAGATCAAGGCGGATAGCGACAGCGGAGTCCCGGGCACGCCGTATTGATTCACCTCGTGGTTGAGCGCAGTCTGTACCCGACGTTCAATAACACCATCGACCAAAAAAAACATCGATTCGCGGCGCTGGTCAATGGTCCACAGGGCTTCGCCCGCAGCCAAAACTCGGTAATCACATGCGTCCACCAGACGCTTCAATTCATCCACCGAGAAGTCCACCAACGCGCCCTGCCCCTCAAGAAGCTCAACAAGTGCTGTTCGCATTTTAAGCCTTCTTCAATCGTCCGAGCAGGTCGTTAACCTGAGCCTCGAACGCATCAATATGATTTTTGGGATCGGCAAACACTTCGGCAACCCGTGTGTCTGTACGTCGACGGCGTTCCCCAAGGATTCGGGCAAGATTGAGGATGAGCTTGTAGGCCGCGTGGCTGCGTTCATTACGAAGCTCAGTGAAGACGTCGCGGGTAAGCTCAAAAGCGGCGACTTCGGCGATCGCTTTCACCGTGGCTGACCGCAGGCTGATGCCATCTAAAATCGACATTTCACCGACCACATTTCCTGCCCCTAGGACTGCCAAAACGACCTCATCATCGGCATCGCCCCGAGACCGAACTTCCAGTTCTCCAGCCTCGACCAAAAACATCGATTCGGCGGGTTCGCCTTCCGAAAAAAGCACCTCACCGGGCTGGAAAACTCGACGCTCACACGCGTGTATGATTTCGCGAAGCTCATCGGCGTCGAGTCCGCGGAACAACTCGACGTTGTCAAACGGGCTGACGGCCATGGATTCTGCCGAGACTTCTTCGAGTCCGTCGGACATAGGCTACCTCTCTTGAACCCTGATTGTGCTTTACGCGCTGCTCGGACACAAGCCGCGTTCCGGTGAGCCGTGAGCGGTGAGCAGTGCGATTTTGCGATTGGTGCGCAGGCCCTATGGCCTGCATGCGATTCCTGCGATTATTCAAACACATGCGAGCCATAAGGCTCGCGGACCAAACACATGCGAGCCATAGGGCTCGCGGAACCGTTTCTGCCTCAGCGGCATTCGAACACTGATTGCAAAAGCTGCCGGACTTTGCTGCCAATCGACGTCGTATTCGAACGAGAATCGCCCTTCATGATCGGTCAACACACCGACTCAGTCGCAGCCGCACGAAACGTCGAGACTCACAATTCTTCTCCACGGGTTACGGCAAAGATGTCGATTCCCACGCCACGAAGCAGGTCAACGACCTTGTCGAACTCCGCGGTGGGCTTGCCGCGCTCGACCTCGGAAACGAATCGAGCACCGACCCCAACGAGATCTGCTAGGCGCTGCTGGGTCAACCCTTGGCGCTTGCGTACGCGACGAATCAGCGGACCGATATCGTGAACCGTTCGAACTTTTTTTGAGCGTTTATCGTCTTCCATGAAAGCACCGTGCGGTACTTTTTGATTTTCAATCGTTGAAGCACCAAAAACATCCCGTACGGTGTTAATTAGAACAAGAAACGCCCAACCCATTCCGTACGGGAACTAAACGACTAATCATCACGAGGAATCGGTCAATATTGACTAGAACCCGGCGCAATCCTTTTGCAGACACCGCTCACCGCTCACTGCAAACCAAAAAAAACCCCGTCGGGTTAGCGACGGGGTTTTGTGCGATGCAGGTCAGCGTAGTGTTGGGCAATCAGCCACAC
>JBBKVQ010000269.1:0-3964 GCA_037968515.1 Bradymonadaceae bacterium | reverse complement strand
TTCGAGACCGCTTTTTCGTTTTAGTGGGCGCAGCAGGGATTGAACCTGCGACCCCATCCGTGTGAGGGATGTGCTCTCCCACTGAGCTATGCGCCCCTAAGGGACGGGTGGAATAGCACTCGGGAACTGACCGATCAAGGCCTAGTACAAAAAAAACGACAAACGACTTCACCACGGCTTTCTTAGGCTCGTGAACTCTCCATAGCGCACAAATCGCTCACCAGCTGCCATCGCCCCTGAACCACCTGCCGGTCTTCGGCTTCGGGCAGCCCTTCTTTTGAACCACGCAGGATCATATCCGCGTGTCGCATTAGGGCCGTGCGATCCTCGGGGCGATGCACAAAACCGGCGATAACCGTGATTGTGTCCAATAGGCGGATGGTCACCGAGACGCTGCCGCGACCATATTGCCGGATCTGGTTGAAAGCCGCGTCGACGAATTCCCCAAAGGTTTGGGAGGGGCCAATCAAACGAAGTTTATCTTCGTGGTCGTAATGATATGCGGATGGAATGTCGCGTGTCGCCAATCGACACAGGGCCGACCCCAGGTGATCCACACACGCGATGGCCGTGAACGGGTCGTTGATGCCCGGCGACAGTGCACGCACGGCCATCTCTACAAGTTGGTTGACTGCGAACTCGACGTCTTCGTCAGAAGTCCTTTGCTTGCCCATGACAAACATCGATTGAACTCGTTTTGCGATCTTTTCCGGTACGACGGTGGCCGGCGAGATCGACACCAAGGGACAATTGGCGACGATATAATCTCCGGGGCGTCGCTCCAGTCGAATGATTAATTGTTCTTGGGTCGCCATCTCGATGAGTCCGTCCGTGTCGACGAGCTGAAGGTAGCCGTCACGGTTGGACCCGACGGGTTGTGCCTCCAGCTCAAACGCGTCGATTAGGCTGGCATCAGGCGGGATTGAAAAAGCCAGCGGAGCGTCATCTTTGCGGACCGGGAAAAGCTCGTCGATTCTTTCGAGCAATTCATGGCCGATGCGCGCCGCGATCTCGTTGGCTTGGATGGAAATAGAGACGTGGTGGATGAAAAAAATGAGGACACCCACACCGGCGACGGCAAACACGACGCCAAGGCCGACGCATAGGTGTGGGACAAATAATGCTTCTTCGGCGCGACGGATAGTGCGTAGGACCAACAGGCAATACACGAAGGTCGCGACAAACGTTCCCAAAACAAATTGGGTGGTTTTATCCCGCATGAAACTGCGTAGCAGCCGCGGTCCCAATTGCGAGGACGTAAGCGAGAGAGCCACAAGTGTCATCGAAAACACCACACCAGCGATATTGATCATCGACCCCGCGATGCCGCCCAGCACGGCGCTGGCTCCTTCCGCGCCGCCGTTAAACGTCCAGCCCCAGTTGGAGGCCAGCCAATTCGTCAGCTGCTGATCTACAGCGACACCAACGATGGCCAATATCGCTGCCGCGGCGGCCATGAGCGCTGGGACAAACCAGAAACTCGACCGCAGACGATTCAAGTATTTGAGAACCAATAGCTTCATGATGACACCTCATCCATCTGTCTCATCCCGTGCATGGACTGTTTACAGGGCCAAGACGAATCCTGCACTAAGGCAATGGGCCGAGCGTTGACCAGCGTCGATTCGCCGTTGGGTGTTGACAGTTTTCGACTAATTGAACACGTTCATTTGTGCGCCAGACCTGTATTTTGCTTGGACCGTCAATATGCCTGAACTCACTCCCAAGGCGGAAGAAACCCGTCAGCGCATCTTGGAGTCGGCGCTCTCTCTTTTTGAAGAGCAGAGCTTCGAGTCCACCACCCTGCGTCAGATTGCGGCCCGTGCCGAAGTCAGCTTGGGGCTAGTTTACCGCTATTTTGCAGCCAAAGAATCGTTTGTGCTCGCCTTGTACGAGCGGCTTTCCCACGATTTTGAAGACGCGGCCCGCGACCATATGCCTGACGAACGCTGGCCTGAACGTTTTGTGTTTTGCGTGCGCACAAGCCTGGCCGTGCTCGGTCCTCATCGTAATACGTTGCGAATGGTCACAGGCTTTTTGCTTAAGGGCACCGAAGACCTCTACCCACCAGAAAACCCCTACTCGCAGCTCCACGTGCAATCGGTGTTTCGCGAGGCTGTGCTCTATGCGCGCTTTGCGCCGGATGAGGCTCAATCGAGTCAGCTTGGCCGTCAGCTGTACGTGATCCACTTGGCGATTGTGTTCTTTTGGCTTGTTGATCGTTCCCCGGATCAACAGGCAACCGATCGCCTTATTGCTCAGATGGAGCGTTGGATGCCGATGCTCGCGATTGCGGCTTCGACGCCTGTTTTTCGTGAGCTTGTCGGCGGCATCGCTGACGCCGTGATTGGGCCGGCTGCCGAACTTTAGTTTCCAAACCGAATAGCAGAATCGCACCAATCGCAGTGCCCTGGGGGAGCCATTCGCACGACGTACAGGTCGCATGGCTGGCAAACACCCAAAGGCGTTGATCGATTATCCAATAATTCGACCCGAATGCCTTGACAATCACCCCTTAAGTGAACATGTTCAGTTTATCAAATGAACGTGTTCACTTTTCGTGCGGCACGCGCTCTTGGAGGTCGATATGCCAGAACTAAACACCGCCCATGGCCACACCCGATTCGGCTGGACCAAAATCGTTTGGCTTTACTTAATGCTGATTCCGTCGTTGCTCCTGGGATTCCAAGCGCTGACTTTTCAAGGCGTAATTATCGGAGGCACTCTTGGCCTATTGACCTTGTGCCTTGGACACTCCGTGGGCCTTCACCGCTGCATCATTCATGGCGCGTTTCAAACCTCGAAGACCTTTCGAAACGTGTTGGTGGGGCTTTTTATGCTCTCTGGTTTAGGCGGCCCGTTGAGCTGGATTCGCGTGCATTACCTGCGTGATTATTGGCAAAATCAACCTGAATGCCCGGACTACTTTGCCTACCATCATGGTCTTTTGCGCGATTATTACTGGAACGTTCACCTGACCTATATCCCCACAGATGCGGAGCTCACTGAGATTCCGCGTGAGCTTGCCGAAGACCCCTGGCTCCAATTTTTTGAGCGAACTTGGCCTCTCTACAGTTTAGGACTCGCCGCTTTGTTCGGCGCGATTGGTGGTTGGGAACTCGTTATTGTCGCTGATTGCATGCGGGTTAGCGCCGGCATCCTTGGCCACTGGTTTATCGGCATCGTGGTCCACAAGTGGGGGTACATGCGCTATGGGGTCGAGGGTGCCGCCGAAGAAGGTCGGAACAGTTTTGTGCTGGGGTTGGCGTCTTTTGGCGAGGGCTTTCATAATAACCACCATGCTTTCCCAGGGTCGGCTCGAATGGGGCATGCTTGGTGGGAGCTGGACCTTGGGTGGCTGTCGATTCTGGCCTTCGAGCGCTTGGGACTGGTCTGGAATGTTCAGGCTTTTGGTCGCCCCGACTCTGGCAAGAAGCCAGGGGCCAAGGCTATCGGCCCACTTGTAGGAGTCTGACATGACCATCTTACTGATTCTGTTTATCGTGTTGGCAGCCATCGGCGCCTACGATGTCGGCTATTATCATATTTTCAAACTCCGCCTATTCGAACGCCCTGAATGCAACCACGAGCAGATCGCCCACACCTGCCGTGGCATTCTGTTCTGTGGGATGCTCGCGCTGGTTGCCTTCGGTGAACCGCGTGGGGCGTTCGCGGTGACGCTGCTGGTTTTATTTGTCATCGATACTGTGAACACGATTGTCGACACATTTGTCGAGCAGGACTCTCGCACGTCGCTCGGCGGCCTAGAGCGCGGAGAATACATGACCCAGGTTATTGGCAGCGTGTGCATCGGGGCGGCGGTAATGTACGGGACGGTGACTCTTTGGCCTGTCCTTGGCGAAGCCCCTGAGGTTGTCGAGTATACGGGCGTTGCAGCGCAGCTTGCGATAGGAATTCAGCTGCTTTTAGTGCTTACGGCTGGAGTGGTGTTGCTTGAGCTCGG
>JBBKVQ010000268.1:0-4249 GCA_037968515.1 Bradymonadaceae bacterium | reverse complement strand
TCACCGGCTCGACGAGCTCGAAGAGGTCCACTGTTACCGAGTCATGGACAATAAACTGATTGTTCTGGATGCCGAGAACCTGTGGCATCAGCTGAACTATCACCTCATGCATTTTGTCGACTTCATGCCGTCGGCAAATTGGTGGATGCGCCGCAACGACCCGTTGCTCTTGATGTTCCAGCAGCTCTCGACGTTTTTGGACAAAGCAGGGCAGCGCCGTGCACATGTGGACGTGACCTTCCCGACGGTCGCGAAATCTCCGGTTGGGGAGCAGCCCTCGCTTGTGGGACGTCTGTCGGCGGTTTTGCCTGCGTCGCTGACGATGAAGTTGGCTCGAAAGACGATCCGCGGATACTCGCACCAGATTGGTCATAACCTAGGCTACCGCCTCGTCTGGCGATGAAGCATCCGTTTGCGTGAACCGGACTCGGGCGTGTGTTCAGGTCCAGATCCAATGGTCGTCTTCGCAGATAGCGACACTAACGCGTCAGTTTAGTTTGCAGCATCGTGCCGTAACGTCCCAAAAACTCGGCGTTGAAGCGCCGCAGCGTTGTACCCTGGTAGAGGCGCACTCCCTGCCCAAGCAGAACGGGCACGACCGTAAGAGTCATTTCGTCCACGCAGTCAGCGTCGAGGGCCTGAGTGATGATGCCTCCGCCGTCGAGGTAGACGTTCTTGCCGTTTGCTAGGTGTCGGGCTTTTTCGCAAAGCTCTTGGATATTACCAGTTTCAGGCACGACGGTAGCTGGTGCGTTGTCGGGAAGAGGTCTGGTTGTGGCAACCAAAACGGGCGTGGAACCGTAGGGCCAATCTCCAAATCCCATCACAGTATCGAACGTACGCCTGCCCATCAGCATCGCGCCGGTCTGGTCCATGAATTCGGCGTATCCGACTGTCCCGGCATCGCCGACGACCGTCGGATCTGGTTCGCCAAGCCAAGTCAGATCGTCGTCAACTCCAGCTATGAAGCCGTCAAGGGAGACCGCGCAATACACTTGGATTTTCATCTGTCGTCCGCATTCGAATGATTTGAGATTCTGTCCTACCGGTAGATAACTGTAGTGCAACGGATGACAGCCACACAATACGTTCGTGAGCTTGGCCGATCGATGAATTTCGCGTGGACTTGGCTTTCGGGATATTTGCTTCGCTGGTACGAAGAAGGAGCAAGGTTCAAACCAATGGGATAACCATGGAGACGATTTACGTTTTTACGTCGCTGGCGACCATTTTTGTGACGGGTATGGGGGTTTGGGCAATGCGCATCAAAGGGCGTCTCGACCGGTGGGAGATTGTCGCCAAGAGCCTTGGTCTGGAATTCGACGAGGAGGCCATCACGGGAAGGCTTGACGGTTTCCATCTTGCGGTAAGCATCGAGGAACTTCGGGTGATTCAATCCATCACTTCACGGTTTTTGAGGTTCTTATCGATGGGGACCTCCCGGCTGGGCTCTCAGTTCAAAAAGAGGGGGTTTTGGGGAAAGTCTCCAATCTTTTGGGGTCCGAGGATATTCAGCTGGGCTTGCCGGACATCGACCCGAAGTTGGCGATTAAGGCGCAAAACGCCGATGAGGTGCGTGATTGGGTTCAGCGTGAAGACGTGGCCAAGGGACTGCGCAAGTTGTCGAAGCTGAAGTACGGCACGTTCAAGCTCGATCGCATCGTTGCTTTCATCCACCGCGGCTAAACCGGCACCAATTTCAGCGGTCGAACCTGAACTGAAATCCGACGGGCCTGATGACGTCTTGTGGTGAGTCGTGCCTCACGCGGGCGAGTGAACGCGCAGAGTCTTTCGGAATGATTCGCCTATCATAAGGTTCGCTGAGCTATTGGCCTTGGTCGAGCACCAGAGAGTCCAACCCAATATACCAGAGCGGCACCCACGAGCTGCATCGGTAGCCGGGCCCAAAGGAGCCACGCCTCATGTGGCATTCCGTCCAAATAAATCTCGTTAACAGCCATATTGATGTTGGCCGGAAAAACCGCCAAAAGCAGCAGGAGCAGGCCCCAGGTGGCCGCCCGTCGTGTTGTGGGGATGAGCAGCCCAATTCCGCCCAGAATTTCCGCCGCCCCCGATACGTAGACGAGGCCTACCTTTACGGGCAGGGCGTCGGGCACGATTTGTACGAATGGTTCGGGCTTAGCGAAGTGCAGCAGGCCGATGCCCACGAACCCAAGGCCGACCGCGATTCGCAGGGCTTTTTTTGCGAGATTTAATTTAATTAATTTCATTTCGAGACTTTAATCGTTCATGGGTTTTCTTTCCGCGAGCCATCGGACTAGAGAACCGGGACACACGCACCGCCGTTAAAGTCGCAGGATAATTCAGGGGGACGCGCGCACGGAGGCGCGATGCAGGAATCGAAATCAAAACCGGCACACACAATATTCACCTGGTCCGTAATGGCGGTACATTCATCGGTGGTCATCGCCGCGCCGCAGCCTTCGCAAACACATTCAGACGCGTTTTTTGGCGCCACCGCGAACGGGCAATACCCGCAATCGGTTTCGGATTGGCACCTGAAGGCACTCTGTTCGCAATACCCTGAATCGCCACAATTTGCGGGTGCTCCCGGCAGGCACAGCGCAACAGGACAAGTCGCTTGAAAATCGGCATCGCAATGCGTGTTGAAACCGGCTGCCCGGTCCTGACACTCCGTTTGTGTGGTGGGGTAGGTGGGACACAACAAACACTGACACTCGCTCGGCTGGGTCGTGAGGTTGGCGTACGAACACATCGAACACTCTGAGTCATCCTGGCATGTGTTTGGGCCGCTGCAGCGTGCACAACACTCGCCGGCAGGAATCACTTGTTCGTTGAGCGGGCAGGTCAAGACGGGACAGCTCGACTGTGCGCACGCGTCGATACACACTTCGTTGATGCAGGCAGTGGGCTTGGGAACAACACAACGCGCTTGGGGACAACCAAAATTGGGTTGCCATGTATCGTCGTTTCCGCAGACACGATCCCACTCGGCCTGATTGGCCTGGCAAAGCGCCACAGGAAGCACTGCGGTGTCGCACGCGGTGCAATAGCAGTCAGCAATGGTTTTGGGGGCTGTCGGAAACACACAGCGTCCGCAGTCCGCATGCTCGCCGCAACTCAGGTCCACGGGCAGTGAAGCATCGGGTGCATCGGCGCCCTGATCTTCGTTTTGCATATCCGAAACATCTGCCGTCATGTCGCCAGACAAATCCGGTTGGGTGTTCTGATCGAGGTTTGTGTCTGAGGTAGTGGTTTGGTCAGAGGCTGCATCCACCGAGGTATCCCCCTGCGTATTAACGTCAATTTCTTTGCCCGAACACGCCACCGCGGTGGTCACGAGAAACACACACAACCAAATAGTCTTCATTTTGAACTCTCAACGCTTAGGGCTTGCCCAACGATAGCAGAAATCAATCTTATCACCCGCTGGGATTTGCGCCTGGTCCGCGTGGCTCCAGCCGCGCCTTGCGATTTGCGCTTGGTGCGCGTGGCTCCAGCCGCGCCCTGCGATTTGCGCCTGGTCCGCGTGGCTCCAGCCGCGATTTGCGCTTGGTGCGCGTGGCTCCAGCCGCGCCCTGCGATTTGCGCCTGGTCCGCGTGGCTCCACACGGATTTGAGGTGCTCGGGCGATGTGAAATGCAGCAACCCGATGCCAATGAATCCGAGGCCACCTGCGATTCACAAGGCATTGCGCGCAAGGCTTTGTTCACGCTTTTGTCTGGTGATACTCTACTCGGCTCGCAGCGGCGCAATCAGGGCAGTGAACGCATCCAAACCCGGCCCGCTACGGACGATAAAGTCGTGTTGCTCGCCGTTTTCAACAAGCCGAAATGATCCGGTGCCCATCGTCCGCTGCTCACCGTGGGATGCAGTGTCCGCGCGCAATTTGCGCATTTGGGTCCATATCTGCAGGACTTGAGATGGCGTAAGGTCGCCACGGGCGGCCATGCCGCCGCTGTAGGTGCCCGAGGAATTGAGCTCGGGCGTGATCGGCGTGTATTCAAACTCCGCGTTTGCCTCTGGGGAGGGCTGTAGGAAGTGAAAACTGTTACCGCTCGCGTCGGCGAAGATAAGGCTCCATGGGGCCGTCGGCATATTGGCCTTTTCAGGGTTGGTGGTCGTGACTGTGATTGGGGATGCCGCGGCTAAGGGCTCGGGCGTTGGTGCGCACGCCTGAAGCATAAACAAAGTCAACGCGGCGAGGGGGATTCGAGTCTTCATCTCGTTGCGCTCCATCGTGTCTGGGCATCCAGTGAGCTTGACT
>JBBKVQ010000267.1:0-11583 GCA_037968515.1 Bradymonadaceae bacterium | reverse complement strand
CAGCGTTCTGGGGGATACCGCGTGATTCGGGCGGGCGGATTCCAATTGGGCGTGTTCCTCTTTGGAACGGTCGGCTACCACATTCTGACTGACCGTGAGTATGATTTGCTCACGTGTGCTTTCATGACTGCGATCACTTTAACCACAGTGGGTTACGAAGAAGTAGTCAGGGTCGATACTCCTGAACTGAAAGTCTTCACGATCTTCCTGATCTTGTTCGGAATGGGCTCAGTACTTTATTTTGTCTCGGCGCTCACAGCGTTCATTATTGACGGCGAGTTGCGCGAGTTTCTCCGCGAACGGAAGATTTCAGGCATGTTAGAAGACGTATCCAACCATTTTATCATCGCGGGCACGGGCGACACCGGAAAGTTCGTGCTGGTCGAGATGATCAAGCTGAAACGGCCTGTGGTCATCATCGACTTGGACCGAGAACGGATCGCCGAGCTCGAAAAAGAATACGGAATCCAGCTCGCCTTCGTGATTGGTGACGCGACCGACGATGATGTGTTGAGCAAGGCCGGCGTCGAGCGGGCTCAAGGTGTCGTGTTTTCGCTGGGCAACGACCGCGACAATCTTTTTGCCACGATTTCTGCACGCAGACTGAATCCAAGCATGAGAATCGTGACTCGCGGTGAAGACCCGCGGTCCGAAAAGAAGTTCCTGATGGCCGGAGCCTCAAGCGTGATTTTCACCAATGTGCTCGGAGGCCTGCGCATGGCGGCCGAAGTAACGCGGCCACGTGTGACGACGTTCCTCGACCTCATCATGCGGGACCATGACCATTTCAGGATTGTCGAGGAAATCCCGGTGCCCGATGGCTCGCCACTGATCGGGCGTTCGATCAAAGATGCTCGGTTTCGTGGGCGCACCGATGCGCTCATCATCGCGATTCATGAGGCCGACGGCGAGTATCGGTTCAATCCGGGGCCAGACTACGTGTTGGCTCAAAACACTCAGTTGATTGTCCTGGCACTGGGCGAGGACATCAAAATCATCGAAAAACTGCTCAAGAACGGTTAGGCCCCAAGGCCAATCGCTTTCGTGATGATTTCCTTCATGACTTCGTTGGCGCCTCCGCCGATTTGAAGCAATCGAGCGTCTCTCCAGGCGCGTGCAATCGGGCCCTCTTCGACGTATCCCATACCACCGTGCATCTGCAGACAATCGTCGATCACCCGCATTCCTACTTGGCCGGCAAGGAGTTTCGCCATCGAGATCTCTCGTTGGCACGGAATATCGCGATTGAACAAGTCCGCTGCGTGATAGGACAGGCAACGGACGGCTTCTAGGTCGGTTTCGTGTTGCACGATGCGATGACGAAGCGCCTGAAACCCGACCAAGGGCTTACCAAACGCGTGGCGCTCGTTGAGGTACTCTTTGGTCTTATCCAACACGATTTGCGAGCCCGCGGTGCCCGAGAGTGCCCCGACCAACCGCTCTCCTTGGAAATTCTGCATGATATAGTAAAAACCGTGCCCTTCCTCGCCCAGAATATAGCGACGCGGGATTCGGCAGTTATCGAAAAAGAGCTCAGCCGTGTCGGAACAATGGTTGCCGATTTTCTCGAGCTTCTTGCCGACCGAAAACCCGGGAGTATTGGTTGGAAACAACACCAAAGTGATGCCGCCATAACGATTATCGCTGTCTGTTCGAACCGCGAGGGTCACAAAGTCCGCCCGAGTACCGTTGGTGATCCAGGTCTTCTGCCCGTTGATGATAAGGTCATCGCCGTCACGTTTTGCGCTGGTGCGAATGCCGGCAACATCAGAACCGGCGCCTGGTTCAGACACACCTAAGGCCGCGATTTTTTCCCCAGCGATCGCCGGAACTAAGAACTCCTGCTTCTGCTCTTCTGTGCCAATTTCGCCGATGATCGGTGTGGCCATATCGGTTTGAACCAGGATTCCCATCGTCAGGCCTGCCATTCCGCAGCGTGGGAGTTCCTCGGCCAAACATGCAGTGTGCCAAATATCGCCGCCGCTTCCGCCGAGCTCTACTGGGTATCGCGCTCCAAGAAATCCAAGGCGTCCCATTTCGTGAAATACTTCATTTGGGAAGAGCCGATTTTTTTCCCATTCTTCCGCGTGTGGGGCGAGCTCTTTGACCGCATAGTCGCGCAGCGCCTTGCGAAACATGTCGTGTTCTTCGGTAAATTGCGTCCAATTTCGCTCAGCCATTCGCTGCCTCCAGCCCTAAGTAAGTGTTCACTAACAAGCGAGTGTAGAGCACGGATTAGGGCGGCGCAAGACGTTTGAAAATGGTACGAGCGCTCCCAAACTCCTGCTGGAACTTTGGCAGTTTGTGCTGATGTTCCATGCATAACTTTCGAAAGCCCAGATATTATTGAGGACCCAGCGATGCGATTTTTACACAGCATGATCCGAGTTCGTGACCTTGACGGCACTCTGCACTTCTTTTGTGAGCTTTTGGGGCTGCGAGAAGTCCGTCGAACAGTGAGCGAAAAAGGCCGGTTCACGTTGGTCTACCTAGCGGCTCCTGAAGATGAAGAAGGGTTTGTCGAACTGACCCATAACTGGGACGACGAGGACTACGGAAACGCTAGAAATTTTGGCCACCTGGCCTTTGAAGTCGAGGACATCTATGCGACCTGCAAAAAGCTGCAGGACGCGGGTGTGGACATCCTTAGACCACCCAGAGACGGGCATATGGCGTTTGTAGCGACAGCGGATCTGATTTCGGTCGAGTTGTTGCAGAAAGGCGAAGCGCTATCTCCGGCAGAACCTTGGGCATCGATGGGCAATACTGGCACGTGGTGAACACCGCTTGCGCGCTCGATCGTAACAACACAGAATGCCGAACGGAGGCCCGATATGAATTGGCCAAGCACGCTCGTATCCTACAAAAAAACCGATATCTTCACCGAAGACACGATCCCGGCAGAACTCAAGGAGTCCCACACGACCAAGGGTGGCGTCTGGGCCCTCATTCGCATCCTTGAGGGCGAGATTCAGTATCAGCTTGAAGGCGGGATGCCCGAAATCTTATCGCGCTCAAATCCTGGGCTTGTTGAGCCCGACCTACCTCACCATTTTGAGGCCGTGGGCCCAGTCCGATTTTATATCGAGTATTTCCGAGACGCGAACTCCACCGAGTACGAAGAATGATGAAACTTGTTCCCATATTCGTTTTGTTTTTGACCGCTTGTGCGGGCCCCAGTTTTGAGACGATCAAGGTCCCACTCGAGATGACGGTGATTTATCTGTACAGCACCGATAGCGTTGGTGCGGGCCAGGCGGCCTATGTGGATAGTACTGTGGGAACGCCAGATGCTGACAAAAAGATCATCGTTTTGGAAGACAGCTACTATCCTTATCTGATGGCACCTGGGCAGGTGCGCGTGTACACAAATGGGGATTCGGGTGCTGCAGGTTGCATCTCATTTTTCGCCCAAACGGGTGCGTCGTATTATGTCCGCGTTCGTCAGCGCGACGACGAAAACCTTGTTGAGTTGATGGACAAGAGTGTTGCTGAACCCGAGATTTCTAAGACACATTTACTGCCCAAAGAATCGCGCACCGAGCCCGACAAAACCCACCCCACAAACGAATGTCTAGCGCTGTGATAAGGCCGTCGGACAGGTCAAACCGTCGAGTCGACGGCAAACGCCAGCAGTCCTGCTAAGACTGCTAGATGTGGGGTCAGCCCCAAGGCGCTGCCCAGCAGATAATCCCTGAATCGGATATCGGACATCGCGAGCATGTAATTCAACCAGGGGGACCCAGCAAACGCCAAGCGCAGAACCAGGACCGTCGTCACAGGGTATTTGTCTAGGCGACCCAAGGCTTTCTTGACCCAAGGGCGCTCCACCGTGGTGAGCGCCTTGCCGCCAACGCCGCGCACAAAATAGAAGCTCACTGAGACAGACAAGATGATTGTCGCGAGTGCCAGCGGGTAACCGGGGAAAAACCCGTACGAGAGCACCGCTGCGGCCAAGAAGACGTTGCTTGGGACTTGGGCCAGGTTTCCGACGATGAATGCAGCCACGTAGGCTACGATGCCCATCCAGCCCGCATCGTTCATGAAGGCGCGCAGGTTCTCGGTCGTGATGTACTGGTACCAGTCAAAATACCAAACCACGCCCCAGATGCAGGCCAAGGTGCCCGCAAGAGTCGCCACGCGTATCAACGCTCTGCGGCGCATCACATTTTGCGGTGTGTGCGGGGTGGGAAGGGAATCAACGGGGTCCAATTTCACTCCTGAACGCTACCGAGCGGGCGTGACGGCAAAACCCCGAACTACCACTTCGGCATCGGTTTCCACACCACCGAGCGTCTTGAAGATCTCGGCGGCGTAAAACTGATGACCGATGACGCTCAAGTGAAGAGCGTCGCTCAGCAGAACGTTCAAGTCCTTGTCGGCCGTGGCCTCTAGAATATCGATCATCACGATGTCTTCGTCAGCCATGTAGCGGCGAACACCGTTGAGCTGGTTGCGCAAAAGTGTGATTCCCGCCGACTGATACTGCCCAAGGATGGCTCCCCAATAGTCGCTGGTTGCGTAATTTGGGTACAAGATCCAAACGACATCGGCTTCAGGCGCAACCTCGTGGATCTTGGCAATGATCAGGGACAGATTGGCTTCAATCTCGGCGATCAGTGGCGCCAATTCGCCGATACGGGCGGCGATGCTGTCGGCATCAAGAGTGCCAGCGAACTCTTGCAAATCGTTTCCACCCAGGGAAAAAACCACGAGGTCGGTATCTACGAGTTTTGGCTTCAGGCGTGACTCAAAATAGGTCGACCCAGGAACCCAATCGACCGAGCGCGAGCCAGCGACCGCGACGTTATCCAGCTTAACTTCGCCAAATTTTTCAAACTTTTCGCGCAGGACATTGGGGAACCAAGGCGTGGGACCATAGACAGGGATGCTGTCGCCAAACACGACCATATTCACTGTTTTCGAGCCGATGGCGGCGCCTAAAAAGTTGGTGTCGTTAACCGACGTCACACGGCCGGTCGGCTGCACGTCGACAAAAAACGGTGATATCCCTGAACGTACGCGGAAGGTTCCGTCGCTGCATGTGGTGCCCGAATAGACCGCACCGGACGTGGTGATCTGAACCGCGACATCTGCCATGCCGCCGGTCACTGTCTGAGCGTATTCGGAATCGGCGCGGTCATCGGTGTCTTCAAACACGGTGCCCAGGAATGCAAACTCGGTCGACTCGTCGTCGCAGTCGAGCAATACCGGTCCGGATAACATCCCGGAATCGTCTCCAGCATCAGGTTCCGTGACCGCAAGGCCAGAATCCGAGCCCGTGGTGTCTTGAGAGTCATCGCCGCAGGCGACCAGCAATAGCGCCAATAAAATCCAAGTAATCTTCATGCTCAGGCACTCCATCCTTTCAACAATTCTTCCGCATGGGCGCGGGCGCCCGGGGTGTCGACATCTTGCCAGAGGCAAGGCCCAACGTCCCAGAAAATAAATTCTTTATTCGACTCAAGCCGACGCACGGCATCAGAAGTCGAGCAGTCTCCACGAAGCTCGTTTTCGTTCTTGAGCGCCTGAACGAACCCTGCTCCGCACCAAAACAAACCGGCATCAACCACGTTGAAAGGTTCGATTTCCTTGCCGATCGACTCCAGGCGGCCCTCGATCAGGTTCAGCTTTGTGGCGTCTGGCATGTCGTAAATCGAGTCGAGCTTCACATCGATTGCGAGCATACCTTGTGATTCGTCTTCTATGGATGGGGCTGCGTCACGCAATCGGTCAAATAAGGCCGGCTCAAAAAGATGGTCGCTCATGAGAAGCCAAAAGGGACCTCCGATGAGTTTGGCACCGGTCAGCACCGATAACCCATTAGATTTCTTGAACTCCGGATTATACACATGCTGAATCTCGATCGACGATTCCCACGCATCCAGTTGCTCTTCGAGCTCGCGGTTCGCGTGCCCGGTAACGACCGTAAGCCGTGTGACGCCTAGGCGAGCCAAGCCTTCGAGGTGATGGTCTAACATTGCCCGACCGCCCACTTTCGCCATCAGTTTATGGCCTTCCTCGGCGCTCAATCGCGAACCAAAGCCAGCTGCCAAAATCAGTGCATCCTTTGTCTTCATGCTCTTCACTCAAGGGGGACAAGTATAATAAGCAGACCGGGGCCTGCGGTTCAAAAAACTAACGCGCGGTGCGGGGTTTCAGGCGTGCAGGAACCACCGCCAATAAGACGGCACATACCACCAGCATCCAGACGGTTGAAATCGTAGCGTCCACGTTCCAGGCGCCTGCGGCCAGGGCACGGCAGACTCGGACGCCATGGTAAAGAGGTGTGAAAAACGCGACCTCGTCACCGTAAGGAAACCTGGAAGTCGGGAAAAATATCCCGCTGAACAAAAACATTGGCGTGATGAATAGCGTGTAAAAATACGAATACAGGTCGATGGTGCGAATCGACGCTGTAAAGAGCTGGCCAATCAATCCAAACATCATCCCGATTAGGCCGGCTGCGGGAATCAACAGAATCGCGCTCCAGCTTGTCAAAATGGGGTATCCGGCAAAGGTCAGCCCCACGAGCACCACAAAAAAGCCCACGCCGTAGATCAGCGAACGCGTAGTCGCCCAGAGCAACTCGCCAAATGCGACGTCCTTGATCTGTGCTGGGGTGCACAAGAACGCGTCGTAAAGCCGAGCGAAGTACATTTTGACGAACATATTGTAGGTCGTCTCAAAAACCGCGCCGTTCATGGCCGCGGACGCCAGCAGGCCAGGCCCGATGAACGCGACATAATCGCCGCCTTCGATGCCCTCCCCCACATAATACCCAAGGCCTACGCCCATTCCCACCAGGTACAGCAGCGGCTCAAAAAAATTGGGCAAAATATTCTTGAGCCATGTATGGCGGTAAACCACCACGTTGCGCCACCAAACGGCCATCGCGAGGTTCAAGTCGATGTCGCCAGGAAGCTTCATTCGGCACCCAATCCGCGACCGGTTATCTTGAGGAACACGTCGTCCAAAGTCGTTCGGCGCACCAGCGTCTGCACTCCGTCCAGCTCGGCAGCCCGTGCCACGAGGGCCTGAACGTCGTCGGCATAAAGCAGCACTCGGTCCTTCAGATCTTCGACGCGCAAAGCATCGCCGTGCAGCGGTGCGACGATCGATGAGTCTTGGTCGTAGGCGAGTCGAATCTCGACCACCTGGGATGGGACGTGGTCGCGAATGAGGGCCGCCGGAGTGCCCAGCGCAACAATCTTGCCGGCATCCATAATGGCGATGCGGTCGCAAAGGCGCTCAGCTTCTTCCATGTAGTGCGTCGTAAGCACGACCGTCGTCTTCTGCCGCCGCAGCTCTGCCAGGCGCTCCCAGATTCGCTGCCGAGCCCGCGGGTCCAAGCCGGTCGAGGGTTCATCCAACACAAACAGTTCCGGCGACCCCAACAGGCCACGGGCAACCATCAGGCGGCGTTTCATGCCGCCCGAAAGGGTTTCGACCAGCTCATTTCGTTTTGCGTCCAAATCGGCGAACATAATCATCGCCTCGACACGGCTCCGGCGCTCGGCCTTGGAATACCCATAGAATCGCGAAAAAACGTCTAAGTTTTCTGCGACGGTCATCTCTTGGTCCAGATTATCTTCCTGCGGGACCACGCCGACACGCGCCTTGATGGAGCGGTCGTGTGCTGTTGTCGAGGCGTCAAACCCCAGGATTTCAAGCGTTCCGCCGTCGAGGCTGGATGCGCGATAGAGCATGCGCATGGTGGTTGTTTTGCCGGCTCCGTTGGGCCCTAGAAACCCAAAAAACTCGCCGCGGCGAATCTCGAAGTCGATGCCATCAACAGCGACAAAATCCCCATAAGAGCGACGCAAACCACGCGCCCGCACCACGACATCTTGTTCCATGAAGGTCCTCGACGGCCGAATTATTCGACGATGATCCACAAGAAGTCGAGACCTGCTGGAAGGTCGCCAGCTTTGGTAGCTTCATGGCTCAAATTCAATGTGAGGCTCATCGCTGGTTCGCCAGGACAGCAGATCCTGGCGCTTCGCTCGATCGTTCGCAAGCGGTCTGGAGTCTGATTCTCGTAGAAAACACTGGCGAGGGTTTGAGAGCCGTGTTCAGCCTTCAAGTCTGCATCAGTCATGCTGGAGGCGATGGTTGTCGGCAATTTCTTGCCGTACTCGATCACATCAAAACGCTCGTTTTCGACGGTTGCCGAACCTTCTTTTGTATCCACCAAACAGGTTGGATTCAGGGCAGCAATTGGCCGGTCGTAATCGACGACTGTTCGAAGCCGAACATCCGCGCATGACTTGCCATTCGATTCGACCAGCAGGGCTTCGTCGAGAACAAAATCTTCGTCGATATCGATGGTTTTAGGCGACGATGAGCACAGCGGTTTGCAGTCGTTGTCCTGAATCTCTTCAAGAAAACCTGTCAGCCTAGCATCTTCGGTATTGATCTCGGTTTTTCGGATTTCACGCGTATTTGACGCGCCGCATCCGCCAACCAAGATCATGAGGATTATCCACTTTTGCATCTTGCCTCCGCGCTGCGGGATGAATAGCCCTGACCAGCGCCGATGACAAGTCTGCGTTTGCCGTCAGACGCCTAGATCCCTGTTGCAACCTGTTCATTGGATTCGGCTTTGGGCCTTGCTGCGACCAATCGACGGATCTTTCCAGTCACGCTCTTGGCGAGCTTATCTGAAGCTTCCTGCAACAACTCAGCCTTAATCTGCTGACGTTTATGGTCGTTATTCCAGATATTCATGTCTTCTTCATGGTGAACTCTCTCGTAAACCGTGAACAAAATCGTTCCCGTACGCACATCGAAAAACGTGGCTTCCATCACTCCAGCGACCTCGACGGTTTCTGCCGGCGCTGCAAAAAATCCAATCACCGTGGGGTACAGCCAAGCCCAGCCATTTAGACGCGAGTCGTCAACAAAACGATGGCGATAGAGCAACAGATATTTGGATCGATAACGGGCAGCGAGTTCCCGGAGCCCGGCGACGCTGCCATCGGCCGGCCAATCGGTTGAAACCTCTGTGGTCACTTCAAAAAAGCCGGTCTTTTCCATCGCGTCGCTCAGGATATGTGGAGCCACGGCCAGCGGCAGGTCCTCATCCACATCATAGGCGGTGGTGACGGGCAGGATTCCCACGCGGGCGGCGTCTTCCAGGAACACCGGAGCGTCAAGGATTTCCCTTAGGCCGTCTTCGGATAGGTTCCCAGTGCGGTCTTGTTGGAAATGGTTCGTATCCAAAACAGGTTGTTGGGCTTGAGCCATCGCCAACGGCGGCATTTCGGCGTGCATTGGAGCACTTGCGCACCCGTTCAACAGCAACCCAATCACAAAAATGCCAAGCAGCGTCATTTGATTCATCTTCAACCTCGTCGTTTATCGATGGTTGAATTGAACGCGTTGGCCTTCGGATGGATTTATTTTTTGTCCAAGTAAATACGCACGTAAATCGGACCGTGAATACGAGCCCGAAGCGCTTCGGGCACCGTGATGGCGCCATCCGGGTCCATGGACCCGCGAAACTCGATCGAATGTATAACCTCGCCTTCCCCAGTCGGGACGGCCAATTTCAGAATCTCTGGAGGCGTGACATGAGGTTTGGTGGCCGCATCGAGCGAGGGCATGGGTCGAGTCATGGGGTTGACGGAGGTCATCTCGACCGTACGCAGAAAATCGAGCGCGTCGCGGGACGCGGCTTCGTCGTCAATCAATTCGGGGTCGATCTCGAATTGGTCAGTCTTTGGATCGTCGTCGGGATCTTTCATGATTGTCCAATCATGGACCAAAAGACGTATGTCGAGAAGACCTAAGGTGCCATCAAGGTGGTTTGTCGCCTTGTTCGCTTCTCAAGCTCGGACTACCCTTGTTCATCCCTAACGAAGAATGAATTCAATGATTAAAAAAACACTGTCCATTAGCGCACTTCTGTTCACGGTTTTTGCCTCAGTAGGTTGCGGCAAAGTATGTGATCAGCTCGAAAACAAAATCTGCACAGATCTGGGTCCGGAAGACTGCGTGATCTGGAAAGAAGACCTAGGTGGATTGGAATCCATTCGCAGCGGAAGGAAAGCCGATAAAAACTGCGGAAACATGATGATGATGGGCTACGACACGATGCTGGCTAATTATAAGCCGGCAATCGAGGCCATCAAAAAATCACGAGCACCGAAATAATCACCCCCTAAAGGTGACTAGTCTAAACCACAAAATGCGTCCAAGGTCATGGGACACGTCACGCTTGATCTGCAGTATTTATCGTTCAAACATGGGTATGTGCAGGCGAAGTTGCCTTGACCGAACTGTTCGCACGAGCTGCCCGGTGCATCGCATTCATTGCCGCTGAGAGTGCATACCTTCTTGTACTGAAAAATGGCGTCACAGGTGGTCAGTTTTTCATCCGGCACACAAACCACTACGGACGTATCACTGATGTCTAGGCGTTCATCGCTACCGTACCCGTAAGGTGACGAGCAGTTATCGCTAGTGGCCACTGGCATGCAATAGTAGCCTTGCGGCTGTTGCTTAAACTCCAATGGGACGCAGGCGAAGTCACGTTTGCAGCTGCTCAAGCTGACACATGGTTTGCAGCCATCCTGCGAATTGAATTTGATCGTGGTCGAGCAGGTATGGGTCCTGAGGTCGCAAACAAAACTGTTCTGACAGTCCGCATCGGTGGCACAGCCCACACAAACACCCTCGGCACATCCACGCAGATTGCCGTTTAAATGTGCGCAATCAGCACCTTCCGAGCATTGAACACACGAGTTAGCCTCGCATTTCGAAGCCTGTGGCGTTGAGCAGTGGTTCTCGTTGGTGCATTGGACACAGGTCATTTCAGCGCAATATTTGCTGTCAGGGCAATCTGAGGAGTTCTTACACTCCACGCATGCACCAGACTCAACGTCGCATACGCCTTCCTGGCAACCTGCCGTGTCACACCGGTTCACGCTGTCGGTGCTATCGGGCGCTAGCGTCGTCGTGTCGCGATCGCCCGCGTCAATCGCGTTCAATTCTTTTGCCTCGTCGAGGCAGCCGGAAGAGGCGACGAGGAAAACCAAAAGGATAAATTTCATCAAGAACCCACTACAACGTAACATCCACCGACGGCGCCTGGCCGTGACTCAAATTCAAACACTGGTGCTGGAATCGCTCAACGGGGCAAGGCCAGTTCACCATTAACCTGAAAAGTGTCTCCATCAGAGCCTTGATTCGTGACGCCAGTAGCGCACGCATCACCGCCCACACCCGCCAAGCCCGCAGTACTGGCACCGGTAAAACTGAAGGTCAGGGCGTTTGTCACCCCTGTTTCCAGAGCCAAAGTCACCAAGCGTCCAGAGTCTCCGCCGTTGCCGCTACCACCGTTGCCGCCGCGACCGCCACTGCCACCATTGCCGCCATTTCCTGATTTTGATCCGCCGGGGCCGCCATCTCCGCCGCATCCGGCCTGGCCGCCCTGACCGCCATCGCCTGCTTTACCGCCTGCAAAGGTCACATTTCCGTTCAGCGACGCGCCTGATTCAGCCCTGATACCGATCGAATCGCCGCCGGCTTGTCCGTCAGTTCCAGCCTGCCCGCCACAGCCACCACCACCGCCGCCAC
>JBBKVQ010000266.1:0-31195 GCA_037968515.1 Bradymonadaceae bacterium | reverse complement strand
CTGTGACGTCAGGCACAAGGACCTTGAACGACCCATCGCTGACAACCAGTTCAGGACGGCGCTGCCCCGGCAGGATGATAAAGGCCGGCGTCACTGGCCCGGCGCGGTCGAACACTCGGCCGAACACCCCAGTGGTGCGCTCCAAAACGACGTCAGTGTTGGTCGTTTCGTTGGCGACAATCACCAGACCGTCAACGCTCGCGTCCAGGTAGCCCGTTTGCCGGGCCCGAATGCTAACCACACCCACAGGCACCGCAGAAAACGAAAAACTCCCATCGCCCTGAGACGCAATTTTTCTGGAACGGCCATCGCCCTGCAACACAAGCTCAGCCCCGCCCAGTGGGGTTCCAGTCGAATCGCTGACCACGCCCATGACGACTCCGCCTGGGCTCAAATCGACCACGATCTCGTCCAGTTTTTCACCGTCAGAGATCAAGTATTCGTCGCTTTCGGCAAATGCATAACCCTCGGCTTCCACCAAGATTCGAATTTGCCCCGGAGCCAAATCGGGAATCAAAAACGCGCCCGTGGCCGAATCGGAGCTTCCCGCTTCGATCGAATATTCGCCGTCACCCGCGTCGCGATAGAGCACGGTCAAATGCGCACTCACCGCCGTCCGGCCAGCGACAATATTTCCCGACGCAATTCCGGATTGGTGCACGGCCAATTTTAATCCGGCAAGTGGATGTTTGGCTTTTAACTCGCCGGTCCACAGGGGTCGACCGGGCGGGCCTTTGGCCACATACCCATCGGCTTGTGCATGAATCTCGAGCTTGCCAGGCGCCAAATCATCGAATCGAAACTCACCCAATTCGTCTGTGGTGACCGCGGACTCGCCCGAGCTCACTGACGCTCCAGCGATGCCTTTGCCGGTGCCGTCCACAACCATGCCCGCGACATAGAGCCCAATCGGCACTTCGACTTGTTTTTCTGCAACGGGTGTTTGCGGCTCGTCTGATTTGGAGACCAGAAAAAACGCCACCACGACCGCGACAAGAACCAGCACAATAAAGGGAACCCAGCGTTTCAAGATCTTCCTACACGTTCAGTAATCTTAGCCAATTGCTCAAAAGCTTTGGCGTTTTTCAGTTGTCCAGCCGTCGCGCGCCAGCCCCAGTTCCCCGTCGAAGTCCCCGGAATATTCATCCGAGAATCTGCGTCGAGGTCCAGGATATCCTGAAGTGGAAAGACCACGAGTTCAGCTTTTGACGACGAAACCGACTCGATCATCGCCCAGACGATGCCTTTATCGCCATGACTTAGGTATGTCCGAACTTGGTGTTTTTCTTCCTCACGAAGACTTTCGTACCAGCCACGCGACGTGTCGTTATCATGTGTGCCCGTGTAGGCGACGCAACGTATTGGATAAGTGTGAGGCAAAAACGGGTGGTCCGGGCTTCCATCAAACGCAAACTGAAGAATCTTCATTCCTGGCAACTTCTGACGGTCGCGCAGTTCGGACACCTCCGCGGTAATGATGCCCAAGTCTTCGGCGATGAAAGGCACCTCGCCAAGCGCCTTATTGATCGCGGTGAAAAACGAGTCGGCCGGGCCTTTTCTCCACTCACCTTGGATCGCGTTGGGTGCGGATTCAGGAACCGCCCAAAACGACTCAAAACCGCGGAAGTGGTCGATACGAACCAGGTCACACTGAGCCATGGCGCGTTGCACCCGACGAATCCACCAGCCAAAACCGTCTTTCTTGAGCGCCGCCCAGTCGTAGAGCGGATTTCCCCATTTTTGGCCGGTCTCACTAAAATAATCGGGAGGCACTCCCGCGACCTCGTCGGCCTCACCAAGTGGCCCCACTTGGAACCAAGAACGGTCGGCCCAGACATCGGCGCTATCCATCGCCACAAAAATCGGCAAATCCCCGATTATTTTCACGTCGCGTTGGTTGGCGTATGCCCGCAGTTCGGCCCATTGAGCGTCAAAAAGCCACTGGCAAAACACCACAAAATCCATGGCCGAAGCGTGATCCTTTTTGGCCGCCGTAAGTGCCTTAGGATCTCGTTTGACGAGCTCCGCATCCCAATCTTTCCATGACTGTTCACCAAAATGAGCCTTAAGCGCGCTGAAGAGCGCCACATCCTCGATCCACGCCGAATGGGTCTTCCGGTACGCAGCCACCTGCTCGTGGGCGCTGTGGTTGGCATGAGCGATTTTCAACACCCGCAGTTTCAATGGCGTGAGCTCGGCAATGCTCGACCGATCGTCAGCTTCGGAGTCTGCAAAGTCTTTTAAGGCCTGCAGATCGGCTTCTTCGATCCAGCCTTTTTCCAGCAAAGGCGTCAGGTCAATCAGCATTGGGTTTCCGGCAAACGCTGAGTACGAGGCGTATGGCGAACCCGAACCATCCGTTGGATTGAGCGGAAGGATCTGCCACCAACGCTGCTTCGCAGCGACAAGGCAATCGACAAAATCTCGGGCGTGGGCCCCTAGGTCACCCACGCCATAAGCGCCTGGCAACGAGGTGGGATGCAATAAAACACCTGATGTTCTGCCTAGTTCCATGACTCGATTCTCCGTGGTAGCTTCGCGCCGTTCTTTTACACCAATCGACAGGAGATCACATGCAAGACGCGATGGTTCCGTTTGAATCCGAGCGCTTTTTGGCGCGAAAAAAAATCATGGCTCTTATGGGCGCCGAATTTGAAATTTTTAGACCAGATGGAACGCTGGCTTTTTTCGTGAAACAAAAGGCGTTCAAGCTTAAAGAAGCCATCACCGTTTGCACGGATGCGGGACAAACCAACCCAGTCCTGACGATCAACGCCCGAAGCATCATGGACTTCAGCGCTGCTTACGATGTCGCGACTCCAGCAGGCGAAAAAATTGGCGCACTGAAACGAGATGGCATGAAGAGCTTTCTTCGCGATAAATGGCTGATTCTGGACGTGAACGACGCTGAGATTGGTCAAATTGAAGAAGACAGCATGCTTTTCGCGATGCTTCGTCGGTTTTTGTCGAACCTGATTCCTCAAAAATTCGACGTCACAATGGGCGGCAATTTAGTTGCGGAATTTAATCAGAATTTTAATCCATTCGTGGCAAAATTCGATATCGACTTCTCGAAAGACGTGAATAAAACACTCGACCGACGCCTTGGCATCGCCGCGGTGGTCCTGCTTTTGGCTATCGAAGGAAAACAGAAATAAGGTCAGTCCTTTTTTCGTGTTTCGCACAGGTAGTCGGCCAGCTCGCAGCTTTTTCGGCGCAGGTCGAGCCCTTGGGCTGTGTCGACCTCCCCGCCCACTCCATCCAGCAATAACGTGCCTTGCCGATAGCACGCATGGGCTTGTCCTTGGTCGCATGCGCTGGTGGTCACGTCGCGTTCGACTGCCGCCACTTCCTCCATGGTTTCCGAGTCCAATAGCTTGGGAAACCGTAGCGCTTTTTCACAGGCTTGCCATTTAGTTGGGCATAATTTCGCTAGGTTTTCGGCGCCCTCCACACGCACGGATTCCTCGGAAAACTCGATCTGTGATTCAAACAAAATATCGCAGGATAAATAATCCTTTTCACATGCATCCCGCATGGCCAAGAAACCGTTTTCGACGTCTCCAGAACGCGCTTGATTTCGGCCCATTATGGCACAGGCTTGAGCCGACCCTAGCGTGCAGCCTTTTTCCAAAACGACAAGCTGTGCAGGCTTGGCCAGTTCTGGCGAAAGACTTGCTGCGTAACAGGCAACACCGGCACCCAATTCACACCCTTTCATCAGGTCCTCAAGGGCTGCAGATTCGTCCACTTCCCCACCAATCCCTTGCCGTTGGTAGATGCCTAATCGAGCACAAGACTCACCATTGGCCTGCCCACATCCGGATTCGACAAGCAGCCTTGCCATCTTAGTTTCACGCAGCGCGAGCGCGGCATCGGCCTGGACAGAGCACTCCTCCGGTGCGCCATCCTCACAGATTTTTGCCACAACAATCGTGTCCCGATATTCGTGAAAAACCTCTTGTCGTAACGTTATCTCCTCGAGTTCAATGACCTTCAACTCATAAGTTCCATCCCTCACCCAGATGTTTCCCGTTGGAATGAACCCGTATTGCTCTTCAATCGTTGTGACAGGGGGTAAATCCGAAGACCGATTTTCGGTTCGCAAAACGAGTCCGTCTTTTGTCACTTCTTTTCGAATCGAAGTTCGTTTGCCGTCAACATCTGCAACACTCTCCCCAACGCGAGCCCGGCGTACGATCGGCGAGGGCACGGACAGCCGCATAGTTCTGATATCACTCGACTTGGCCACCCCGAGGATCACGTCTACTGACGCCCAATCGCCGGTTAGGGCAATAAGCCGAGTCATCGTGACATAATCAAAACGAATCATGGTGCCGTGTGAGTCGAGCACGACCTGGCTTGCGGTACAATCCGAGCCCCCTTCGGCTTGAGAAAAAACCCAAAACTCTTTCGATTCGGTGGGAAGCAACGAAATCGAGCAAGTGACTTCCGCATCCATGATCCCCGAAAACTTCGAGGTCCGGGACCCTTCAAAAGCTGATAACACCACCACACTTTTTGCCGACTCGTCAGCCCCTGACCGTGTCAACGACTTGGACGAGACCGGGGCGGACGCACCGCAACCGTGCAGCACGGCTGCAGAGATAATAACAGCCCATTTATTTAACATCTAAATCCTAAGGCGCGCGCAGCACCGCTGTAAGGGCGGCCTGGAGCGGCTTCAACTTTTCCATCGTGGACGACGAATCTTGTTCAGCTTCTCGAAACTCATCGTCGAGGCCCTGCCGGACCTCAAAAGCGGTATCGTGAATCTTGAGTATTCCAGAGGCAACCAGAATTTCGAGCAGATCCTCGTCGTCGCCTTGGTCCAAAAGGCCATCCGGTGCGTGACGAAGGGCTTTGGGGATTCCTTGAACGATCACCAAGCCCAGCTCCGCTGCAAAACGGTCGATGACGCTCCGCAAGGTGCCGATTTCGCGGTCGTGGGCCCAGATTTTGATGCCGTACATATCGCGAGTCAGTCGCACAGTGGGCCGCTTTGCGGCATCACGGACCGTCAACAAGGCTGCGGCGAGCGTCACAAATGGGACACAACTGACCAGCAGGCGCCGCAAATCCCTGCCACGACGTTCCGCGACGTCGACGGTGGATTCGTTGACCGGCACGCTACCAAACCAAGTAGCTTTGCCGTCAGAGCTCTCGTACGAGGCGCGCTGCCACGTGGCCGTACTCAGCTTCTGACCGTGGTCTCGGACAAACGTGGCCACTTGTTTCGGAAATCCAATCCGGACTTCCTTGGACGAAACAAACTGCCGGGCCGCCATTGCCGTCAAAAAAGTCCGCCCCGGAAAATCCAGCACCAAGTTCCGATAAGCAACCGCCGGTTCCCCGGTTTTCCAATCGATCCGGGACGACTGATAAGCGGCGTCCAGCATGTGGGCAACGCCTGAAGCTCGGCGCTCAACGGTGGATTCGGCCAGATTAGACATCGCCTCGATCGCACGTTCGGCCGCTGCGCGTGTGCTCAGCTGTTCGATGCCTGCGACGTCGGCGCTCTCGCGCTTCAGGGCATTGATGGTCTGAACAAGCCGTTGCCGAAACATCGCCTGCGAAAAAAGACGGCCTCTTGCCGGCACGCTATGAGTGAATGCTGAGCCCGTCTCGGTCAGTGAATGCAGCCCGGATCGCAGCTGCAAGAATCCCAACCATCTGCCAAATTCTAGATAATACTGGACCGTTCGCTCATCGATTTGGAGCTTTTCCGCGAGTTCCTCGACATCAAAAACGTCGTGCCCCAGCAGGCCAATCAACTTTATAAATAGGGGAAGGCTGTTCGCCTGAGGAACATCAGTGATCGTGGCCGTGAGATCCAACTGAAATGTTTCATCTTCCATGCACGCAGTTTAGCAGGATGTTTTATCCAAAGCACCGTTCAACCTAAGACCGCCATGCGCCAAGCCAGAACCGGAATAATCGCCACCAATCCGGCCGCAACATCATCAAGCATCACCCCAAGGCCGCCGTGAATATGGTCGTCGATCTTGCGAATCCCAAGAGGTTTGGTGATATCCAGAACCCTGAACGCCACAAAGCCGATCACACATTCAGCCACGGTGAGCTGTGAAAATGGCGCGAGCGCAATCCAAACTCCAACCCACTCGTCCAGAACGATCTTTCGACTGTCGTCCTCTTCGAGCGCTTTGCCTGCTCGGTCGCACCAAAACACCGAAACCACCGTGAACGCCACAAGAAGCCCAAGGTGCTGAGCCAGTGGCAACGCGTGCGAAAGCCAGTAGATGAAAGGCAACGCCACCGCTGCCGCGTAGGTTCCTGGACCGCCTGGCAGATGCCCGATGCCGGCACACGTCGCCATGAACATAGAAATCGGCGCCCTTCGCCACGCTAATTTGATCTTACTCATCAAAGCCCCAGCTAAAAATTCGCTCCTGCAGCGCTTCAACACGATCGCTTAAAGCCAAGGTCACTAGGTAGGCCACGGCGGCGAGCAGTGCACCCGCAATCACGTCCAAAATGAAATGATGCCCCAGATACACGGCAAAAAAACCCATCCCCAACGCGAATAAAAAAGCGACGATTTGCGCGCGCCCTCTGAGCCAGAGCGCGGCCCAAACCGGTATCGCAACGTGAAGGGAAGGCATCGCACCAAAAACATAGGAACTTTTGGCGTACACCCCTGCAAAATGGTGATTTCCCAACATCGCATCTACCCGCAGCAATCCTGCCGCATTTCCGATCACCTCAGTTGCACTCATCGTGGCGGGATCAAACCATGGCGGCGCGACTGGCCACGACGCTTGGATGACAAATGCTGCCATGTTCATAATCACAAAACCCCACAAAAACCCATAAAGTCTGGGCGCTTGTTCGGGGTCTTTGGCGCTGTTGCGCACCAGCACGGCCGCGACACCTATTGCCGCCAACAAATGGGTCGAGTAAAAAACTGCCCCCACTCCGTCCAACCAAGGCTGGGTATGGCCTGCAAGCCACTCGACAGGTCCGATCACGCCGCCAGGAGTGGAAATCCCAAACAGTCGCAGCTCGAGTGCATCCACGGCTCCTATGGACACTCGCCCGCGAGCCGACACATCAAAAACCCGCAAAAAATCATAGGCCAATGAAAAAACCAAGACGGGCAACGCGGTCAGCGCGATACGACGGGTCGGCCGGAAGACCACCAGCCCGGTAAAGAGCGCAAGCGCAACGACGTGTTCCACCCTCAGCGGATTGAAATATCCGTAGATAGCCAGGGCAGCGACAAACGCGAAAAGCCGCACCGCACCGTTCATGGCAATGGACGCAACACTTCGCGCGCTCCCATGATAGCCGCGATGGCAATACTGCATCCCAAAATCACCAGCAGCCCACAGGCTGCCACCCAACCAAGCGAAAACAAGCCAACATGATGAGACATCGTCAGTGTTGTGAACCCGATAATGCTCGTCAAAAATGCCGCCGAAACCGAGACCGTGGTCGAGATCAACTCCCCAAAATCACCTGGATGTGCGCGAAGATGAATCAGCAGATGAAACGACGCGTCCACGCCCAGACCCAACCAAATCGGTAGGACCAAGACATTGATGAAATTGAATTCATGCCCAGTAAAAGCCACCACTCCTGCCGCCGAAATAATAGAAAAGCTCAGGAATCCAAGCAGTCGAAACATGTCCAATCGAAAACCGAAGGCCAAAAATGACACGCCAAATAATCCGGCTAAGGTGAGCCCGACCATCCATTCGGTATCGCGCACCACGTAGTTCAGGATGTCGACCAGCAACAACGAATCCGCCACCGCATCGATCGTCTGCCCAGCCTGCGAACCGGGCAACCCTCGGATGAGATCCGAAAACGCAGCAGAGCCTTCCGCCCCGTTTAGGTCCACACCTGGCATGATCAAGACCACTCCTGCATCCGGATTATCGCGACGGCTGAACGGCACATAGATATTGGGCGGCAGGTTCTTTTTGGTCATTTTTCCGTGTTCAAGCACGCGGGTAATCTCGGCTCCGAAATCCACCAACACTTCCGTTTGGGCGGACTTTGGAACCTTGTCGATCTGGTCCTGCAAGCCCTGAAGGATTTCGAGCTTCTTGTCTTGGTCCACCGGAATCACATCACCCAATGACAAGATTGCGCTGATGGCCTCGCCATCAGGACCTGCCTTCCGTGCATGAAGCTCACTCACCACGGCCTCGCGATGAGCCGACGAGTCCACCATCACCACGGCCGGCGTCTGCGAGCCGCCCAGAACTTTGTTCACCATTTCATCAAGTTCCCACGCTCGTCCTTCGGACATGGCGAGGCTTGCAAACGAACGGTCGAAACTCAGCTTGGGAAGCCCGATACCGCCGATGACTGCGGCAGCGATCAACGCTGTGGAGGAAGCAACGATCAAAGCCCACATGTGTTTTGGGCGCTCCGTCGCCGAGAAACTCTTAAGGCGACGATCCAGAAAGCCCCCAATAACGCTGGCAAGCGACGGACGCAGAAAATTCGTTGGTAAAATAAAAAGCAGAATCGGAAGCAGTGTGGCGTAGGTCAACAGGATCAAAAAGATGCCTCCCATCGCGATCACTCCGAACTCGAAAAACGCCCGAAAGGTCGAAACGGCAAGGCTTCCGAGCGCTATCATTGTCGTCAGGCCCGCATAGATGCTGGCCCGGCCTGCGGTCTCGAAAGCACCCAGCCAGGCCTCCGCAGGATCGTCCACGGTCCGTTTGACCTCGAGGAACCGCGAAATCAGGTGGATCCCGTAATCCACACCCAATCCCATTAAGATTGCTCCCAAAAATCCGGTCAGAATATTCAGATCACCAAACACCAATACCGCGAAGCTCATGCCGGCCGCGGTTCCCACCGCGAGCGGCAACACCACCAAAATCGCCGAAATAAATGACCGAAAATACACCAACAAAAACAGCGTCAATAAAATCAACGCAACCGGCGTAGCGCTAGTGATGTCCCGGGTTAGGATATCCTGCTGTTCGACCCGTTTTACATAACGACCGGTTAGCTCGTAGCTAACCCCCGGAAAACCCTTCAGCGTTTGGGTGACGTTTTGGTTCACCAAGTCGATAAGCTTCTTGGAGTCGTCGAGCCGTGATGCGGGGAAAGACGGGTGAACAAAGGCCAATACTTCGCCATTTGGTCCCTCGTAGTAGGTGCGTGTGCCAGTTTTACTATCGTATTTTGCCTCGATATCGCTGGTATCAACCTCGGGTTGGGGACGGTCGCCTACATCCACAAAGAACGGATTGGCCCGTTGTTTCTCCCATCGGATGCGTTTCGACAGCCGTTCATCGAGCTTTTCCAGGTCGGCAGAATCGATGTAAAGCAGTCGAAATGGCCGGATCTCGGCGCGTGGATCGATGGTCTCGAGCCGCGAAACGCCCTCCACTCCTTGAAGCGAAACCCCGAGTGCGTCTGCCGCTTCGCGGTTCGCTTTAACGTCGGGTCCCTGCAATACGATGGTGACCCGGCCGATCTCATCGCCGTAAGCTTTCTCGAGCTTGCGCAGCCCCTGAACTGTCGGCGACGAGTCGGGCAGCAAACGCGTCAAATCGCCGTCAAGACGTACCTGAGACGCTCCAAAAAAAAGCCCCACAGACAGCACTAGAAACAGCAACCCGAACACTGCGGGACGGCGTGAAAACTGACGAATGAGTCGTGCATAAAGAGTGAGCACTCAGGCTCCTTTCGACGCTTTGGCGCCGAAGACGAAATATCGGCTCAGCGGATAGGTCCAAAGAGCGTAAACAAGGATTTTTGACACCAGCCAAACCGCGGTCAGAGGGCCAAAACTCGCACCAATTCCGACGATGGCGCCATGAATCACGGCGGCCGAGCCGCTCATGGCCACATAACGCGGGGCCGAATGAGTCATGGCCGCTTCAAATCGGCGAAAAACCAAAAACTGGCAGCTTGTATAATGAAAGATGCCGCCAAAAAACGCGGCAACAGCGGCTGAAACACCTGGATACCCTGCGCTGGGCGCCCAAGACATCAATCCTGCAAACACTAAACCGTCCAAAGCCGTCGCCAAAATGCTCGCCGCCGCGACTCCGGAAAAGTCGGCGAGATGTGATTTCAGCGACATGTTTAGGCGGCCGACTTAAAAGGAAGATCAGGTTGGAGTTCGACTTTGCGATCGGGCTGGTTGAGCTGCTGCATGATGAACGAAACGCGTTGGTAAACTGTGAAGGCCGACAAGACCGTCAACAGCCCCAGGCCACCACTCAGCATGTGTAATGCCAAGTTGGGGTCAGCCGAGAGCACCGAAGCCCCGGCTGCGAACGCGAAAGTGACTAACATCAGGACCAGTCGCCCCGGCCGTTGCATCAGGCCCACTTTGGCATCAACGCCCAGCGACTCGCCCTTCGCCCTTGCGTAAGATATCGCAAACGAAACGATCATCGCCAAGAATGCGATCAACGTCAGCCAACCACCGCCGCCCGCCCAGGCAGCACCGGTTAAAATTGCACCCTCGGCGAGACGATCAATAAAAGAATCTAAAAACGCCCCCGCACGTGATTCTGTATGGCTGCGCCGTGCGACCTGACCATCCAAAACATCGCAACTTGAGCCCAAAATCAGGATAAAAAGCGTGGTAAAATACAGGTTATTGGCCAATGCCAAACCGCCTGCAATCGTAAACAGCAGCGATGTCCCCGTGATCGCGTTCGGAGAAACTCCAAAACGAACCAAGAGATTCACCAATGGATCAGTAAACCAGTAAAAAAATTCCACAAAAAAAGGCCGCTGATGCGGCCGATTTTTTGAACGGAAAACCGTCCAGAATAAAAGTGCCATCGCTATAAAACCGACACCTGCTGTCGCAGGAAAAACGCCAAGCATTAAATCAGTTGCGATGTCCATCTCGTCTCCAAGGTTATGAAGCGGAGGCTACTTTTCCTTCCGTCTTCTTCCACCCTGTTCGATGCGCAATAGTGCGTAAGGTTTCCTGAAAGTTATCACGTTGCTTGAACAAGTCGTGGGGTGGCATCACATCGCCGTTGCGTTGAGGGCTCTTGAAGTAGAACGAGAGCCAGTCCTGAACACCGCCCATTCCGGAGCGTGCCGCCAGGTCCATAAACAACGCAAGGTCGAGCACCAAAGGAGCTGCGAGAATCGAATCGCGGCAAAGGAAATTAATCTTGATTTGCATGGGATAACCCATCCAACCAAAGATATCGATATTATCCCAGCCTTCCTTATTATCACCACGCGGCGGGTAATAATCGATGCGCACGCGGTGCGTCATGTTGCCGTAAAGATCAGGATAAAGGTCTTTTTCAAGAATGGATTCGATCACCGACAGCTTGCTGACCTCTTTGGTCTTAAACGAGCCCGGATCATCAAGAACCGCACCGTCGGTGTTGCCAAGGATATTGGTCGAGTACCAACCACGAACACCAATCAAGCGCGTGGCGAGGCCCGGCGACAGAATCGTCTTCATCAGGGTCTGCCCTGTCTTGAAGTCCTTACCTGCGATGGGAACGTTCTGCTTCTTCGCGTAGTCGATGATCGCCGGGATATCGAGAGCAAGGTTGGGTGCGCCGTTTGCCAGAGGCACGCCGGCTTTGATGAACGCATACGCGTACATCATCGACGGTGCGATGTCTGGATGGCTTTCTTTCAGACCAGCTTCAAAGGATTCGATCGTGCGGTGAACAGGTCCGACTTCAATGTAGCGTTCGGTCGAAGCGCACCAGACACCGACGGCGCGATCGCAGCCGTTGGTGGCCATGAAATTCTTGATATCATCCACGAGCGCGTGAGTTAGGTCCCACTTCGAGGACGCTGTCTTGACGTTGGGTCCGTCGATATTTCGGATATATTCTCGATCGAATACTGCCGACATTGGACGGATCTTTTCGAGCACTGGTTTGGCTCGTTCCATGTCTTGGTACTCAAGGACGCCCGACTGGCGTGCCGCATCGAACGCAGTGCCTTCGTAGATGTCCCAACCGCCAAACACCAAGTTTTCGAGCTGTGCCAAGGGAACTGCTTCGCCGAGCGGTACCAACTGGTCTCCGTCAGGAAGATGTCCCATCAACGCATAACTACCAATCGGCGCCGTGCGCTTGTTGATAATCGCGTCCACGCCTGCAATCACTGTCGTGGCCACAGCCCCTAAGCCAGGCATCAAAACAGCGAGCTTGCCAGAGGCAGCAGAAACCGGTTTTTCACTCGTACGCAACATCCAAGGCTCCTAGGGTGACTTTGGTCACCGACCGGGACTCATCACTGAGTCCGCTAATTCAGTTGAACGGTGCCTTTGTTCAGCTCCGTCCAGTAAATGTTTTTCGGCATGGTCCCAGAAAATCAAAATTCCGCAATGATTATGGCCCTCGCCGAAGCTTGGCTCATTTACCTGACGAAATATTGTTTTCCAAGAGCCAATGCCACTTTCTCTGATTGGAGTAATCGTACTCCAATCTCTTGAGACCGGACCAGATGAACTCCTGGCAGTCAGATGCTCTGGTTTTCCGCCGGATTCCAAAAAAATTACGCTTTGGGAATGCACAACTTTGATATCGGTTCTTGAGAGTGGCCTTGTTTCAGTGCAGATTGAGGCCAGCGAAGTACCCTCCCGGAACAAAAATTATGATGCATGACTCTCTAGTAGATGAACTTGTCGTGCGGTTGGTGGACCGTTTGCTCTCCAAAGAATGGCTTCCAGATGCACGAATTCCGACGGAACGCAGGCTGAGTGAGGAATTCAAGATGAGCCGGGCGACCGTTAGGTCTGCCATTGACCGGCTTGCCAGTTGGAACATGTTGGTATCGCGGCAGGGCTCCGGAACCCTGGCCATCCCCAGCCACAAATGGCGAGTCGGAGTTTTCCCGTATGTGATGGCCTCTCTGTTTCGTTCCCAAGATTGGGCGACTTTGGTGCCCTTGGTTTTCGACGCACTTGGACTACGAAGAGGTCTGGTCCTCGATTTCCTTGAGCGGGCCGCCGCCACCACCAAAGGAAAAGACATGACGATTTCTCGGGAAGCCTGCATCGAGGCTTGGGAAGCACGAGAAACATCCAGCGTATTTCTGGCGGCCGACGACCGCTATCATATCAGTATTTTAGAAATCGCCGGACTCACCTCGACGCTGATGTTGATCAATGAAATCGAACAAACCTATGAAGATGCAGTAAAAATCTTTGCGAACGACTTCGAATTGCCGAGCATATACCCCGAGATTCATTTGGGCATCATAGACGCGCTCGAGGCCGGCGACGGTGCCGAGGCCCGGGCACTTAAATCTGTGTTTTACGAAAAAATGGACGACGCGCTCCTTAGCAGCCTGCCCCCAGAGATGGTCGAGGAGATAGCCCGTTCCATGCAAGACAAATGACTGGGCGGTTAGGCGCATACCACCTGATTCGGCCGCTGGGTCACGGCGGCATGGCCGATGTATGGCTGGGCCAGCACATTCATATGGGCCGCAAAGCTGCGATCAAGATCATCCAGCTTGGCAAAGCCGACGATGAACGGTTTCTGGAGTCGTTCTACGACGAAGCACGCGAGCACGCCCGGTTGGTCCATCCCCATATCGCCACATTGATCGACTACGGTACGATCGGTGACGCAGATTCGCCCCCACATAATGCCCGTGCGGGCCTGCCCTATCTGGTCATGGAACTTGCCGACGGGTCGTTACGCGAGCATATGCCGACCACTTGGGCGCAATCCAAACGTGTTTTCCGCGATATCCTTTCAGCGCTGGCATTTGCCCACGCGCATGGCGTGATTCACCGCGACCTCAAACCCGAAAATATCCTGGTCTGTGGCGACCAACTGAAACTTGCCGACTTCGGCATCGCGCACGGCTTTGCCGAAATTCGTCCCGGCGAATCCACCGACCGCGTAACCTCGACAGCCGGCGCGGGCACGCCCTACTACATGTCACCTGAACAGCTGCACGCGCGCTGGCGAGATTTTGGCCCTTGGACGGACCTGTATGCGTTTGGATGCATGGTTTATGAGGTCATCTGCGGCGTGCGGCCCTACACGGGTCATTCCGTGATGGAGATTGCCCAGAAACACATCAGCGGTCCTTTTCCGGCCTTGGCGCCGCGATTTCCAGTTCCGGACGAAGTGGCCCCGTGGCTGTCTCACTTGATCAGCCGCGCGGCTGAAGCGCGGTTCGCGTTTGCCGCCGATGCGTTGGCGGGCTTGGACGCGATTCCAGATTTCACAGACTCATATTCCGCTAATTCAGGGGCCGAGGCTCACGAGTCCGCTGCCACGTTGGTGGATGCATTCAGCGAAACTCATGTGTCAGAAGCCGCACTGCTGTATCCGGTGACGTTATCTTTGGACCGAGCCCCCGCCGCCCCACGGGCAGTGGACTGGCGCCCTGATCTACAGGGTTCTGCCTGGACTGGGCTGGGGATATTCGGGATGCGTGATCCGGGGATCATCGGCCTTGAAGAAACCCGCGACAGCCTCTGGGAAGCCCTGATGCGAACCTCGGCCGGTCTGCGAGTGGTTGTTTTGCGCGGCCCGGATTCGTCACCCATCACTCCTGTGTGCAAATGGCTGATTCAACGCGCTCACGAGCTCGGTACGGCCACCCATGTGTCATGCCTGCATTCGCACTCGATGTTACCCAGCGAAGGCCTGTGCGGCACGATAGAGGACCTGTTTGAACTCTGGGAGCTTCCAGACGCCCAGCGAATCGCGCGCGTCACGGCGAGGCTCACCGGGTTGGTTGCGGCCGACATGATCGAGCCTCAGGTGCGAACTCTGGTGGCTGAATCATTAGGTGATCGCAAGATCGGCTACGCCCGAAACGAACGATTCCGCGCCATCGGCAATGCGTTTAAAGCGGCGAGCCATGGCCGTCCACTGATTTTTTGGGTCGAAGACGCACAATGGGCGCATGAAACCGTGCAATTTGTGTCGTACCTGCGTGAGCACTTCGCAGAATTACCGGTTTTAGTTCTGGTGGCGGTATCGGTCGACCAGGTCGACGAATTCGAAGAAGTCAGCTTGATGCTCGATGAGTTGGCCAAGACCAGCACATTGCTGGAATTGCGGCCTTTTCACGCTGGTGAAGAAGAACGCTGGATCGAACGCCTGCTGCCTTTGGACGCGACGTCTTTGGATCTTCTGATGGCCCGCACCCATGGCGACGTCCAATTGTCCCAAGCGATTCTGGACGAGGCAATCCGACGCGGCGCCATCAAAGACGTGGGCGACCGTTTTACGATTTCGTCGGATTTCCCGGTAAATACTGAACAGATATTTCTACAGCGAATCGATTCGTGCGTGGCAGCCTTGCCGCCGTCCCAACACGCAGCCGGCCGCGCCTATTTTGAGGTGCTTGCTGCGCTCGGTCACGCGACGTCTGAAGAAGCCGCTGCAGTCATGAACGAGGCCGGATTTTCAGTCCCCGCCGGCCTTGAACGTGTGTCGTTGGACAACGCCCTAATCGAACGACAAGGCACTCGTCTGGGATACGCACACGCAGTGATTGAACGGGCGGTCAGCGAGCGCATGAAGGCTCGGCAGACTTGGCAGGATTGGCACTTGGCTTGTTTGGAGGTGTTGGACCTCGCTGGGGCGCCCGTCAGTCGATTGGCCAGGCATGCCGATAATATCGCCGATTTTGATCGGCGACTGCAGGTCTACGTTCGCGGTATTCGAGAGCTCACCGGAACAAACATTTCAGCGGCTCGTCGTTTTGAAGAAAAGGCTGCAGTATTCGCTAAAAACTCCACTGATGAAGCGGTTAAACTCGACTTCGAGATAGTTCAGGGATTTCTAATGCATGCGCGTGGCGAAGTGACGAAGGCCCGGGAAATCGTGCAGCGGGCCAATCTGAGGGCAAGAGAGCGAGGTTTATTGCTCACGGCCGCCCATGGTGAGTACTTTATCGCCATGCGAAACGCCGAGGCCGGTGACTTTGCAACCGCCGTTACCCAAATCGAACATTGCATAAATATTTACAAAGCGACTGGTGAGAAACGCGGCCACGCGCTCGCTAAATTACTCGCAGGAATATTTTCGCTACAACTAAGAAATCATGCGAGCGCAAAAGAACACTTCGACGAGGCCTCAACGCTGTTTTTAGAATTAGGGATGTTGCTACAATACTGCACCACTCAAGCCAGCATTGCGGACGTGCACGTAAGCGAAAATGAGCTAGTCAAAGCGTCAAATCTGGCACGATCAGCGTTGCATCAGGCCGAAACGTTGGGCCTCAGTGCGGCAGCCACAGACCTGCATATTACTCTCGGAGACATCGAGAGACTTCGAGACAACCTAGACAAATCACGCATACATCACCAGGCTGCATTACGTTGGCAGCGACTCTCCAGCTCAAAGAATGCCCCTTTTTCCGAATTCAACCTAATCCTTCTGGACATCGCAAGTCACGATTTCGATACAGCGCGCGCTAAAATAAAAAACGTTCGATTGGAATTCGAGAGCTTCGAGTTGGCACGAATGTGTTTGTTGCTCGACCAATTGGAAATTTGGATCAAGAATTTTCAAGCTAATGAAAGTCCCCTCGACTCGGAGATTGATGACCCGGACCTCGATTGGATGTATCAACGTCTCTTTGACGATCGCAAAAAAATATTAGATTGAGTCTATGGGATATTGATTGGGAGGCCTTTTGCCTCAACCCCATCAGGCTTGGCCTTGCCCTTCACTCCACTCGCCTCACAATCATACGTGGCAGGCGCGGTGCCCGAAAAACAACCGGCAGCATAAGACTGCGCACAGATGTTCTGATCAGCCGCATTCTTGCACGCTTTTTTGCAGGCACTATCGCAAACCGCCGCTGCATCATCGGCAATTTTTTTCGCCCGAGCAGGCGCTGGTGCAGCGCTGGGTTTCGATAGAGGCTTAGTCCGCTTGGCATCGTCACGGTTTTCACTCGCCTTCTCGGCCGGCATATCAGAGCCACCTTCGACGGCCGATTCTTCTGAATCAGCGGCTTCCAACGCTTGCGGTTCGGCTTCGGCCGCAGGAACAGGCGCCTCACTTGGAGCTGACTCTTCCTTGGCTTCTGATTCAGCCGGGACGCCTGGAGCAAATTGCATCGGCTGGCCAGGCTCTTGTTTCGCACAGCCAAAACTTCCACATAACACCGCCGCAAATATCCACTTTTTCATCACTCGCTCCATTTCAGATTTCGATGATGATAACGAAAACGCGCCGTTCTGGATCTCAAAAAGCACGTTTGCGGGCTATTTTGGCTCGAATGGGTCCGAATAGTCAGGATTATCCAACATCGTCTGATCGGTCAGAGCGTTCAAAAACGCAATCAAATCAGCGCGTTCCGACTCAGTAATCACAAAGCCAGTCACCAATTCACTCTTGAACGGGCTGAACTTCCCATCACCGGCGTTCGGCCCCTCCAGAATCTCTCGACCGCCCCGAGCATAATGGTCGACGACTTGCTCTAAGGTTTCGATGCTGCCGTCGTGCATATACGGCGCCGTCAGACCAATATTACGAAGGCTTGGCGCCTTAAATCGTCCACTGTCTTCCAACACGCCGCTGATCTCAAAAACGCCCTGATTCCCAGCTGGGTACGACCCGCCGCCGCCCACATTATACAGCCCATTATTATGGAATTTAATCTCCTCGAAAACCGACCCATCATGCTGAACAGAATCCGAAAAATTAAATCCGCCATGGCAATGAAAACACTCAAGTCGCTCCGAAAAAAACAAATCCATTCCGCGTTTTTCGGAAGCGCTCAAGGCCGTTTCATCTTTCCCATACACGAACCTGTCATAGGGCGAGTCGGCCGAGATAATAGACCGCTGAAACGCCGAGATCGCCATGGTCATCGTTTCGAGCGTGATCTCGGGTTCGTCGGTCTCAAAAGCGGCCCTAAACAGGGCTGGATAAATCGGGTCGGCGATCAGCCGGTCGATGGCCTGCTCTTGGCTCGTCAGGCCCAACTCTACCGGTAGTTCGCCAAAAAGTGGCGTCAGTTGCTGCTTTTCCAACGTTCGCATCAGTGGATTGGCCCACGTCAGGGTCGACGCGTACGCCACGTTTCCGAGCCCCATCGATCCCCGTGCCGTAAATTCGCCGGTTGCCCCTTCACTAACGGCTTGTCCATCCGTAAATGCTAGCGATTGAATATGACAGGAACCACACGACTTGGTCTGATTACCGGATAACTGCACATCATAAAATAGGCGGCGACCCAACTCGACTTTGGCCACCGACATGGGATTATCTTCGGGTACCTTGGGGGCCGGAAAGCCTTCAGGCAAATCCCAGGACCACTCGGTATCAACTGGAGTTGCTTCGTCCGAACCACATGCCGAAAGCAGAAAAATAATCAGGATAAAATACCGCATACTACTTTACTCAGTTCTCAAATCACCACACTCCGACGACGCCGAAATCCTATCAAACCGATGAGTGCGGCCCAAACCATTTGCCCGCCTGCAGCAGAACAGCCCTCGTCGCTGCTCGGTGTTTCGGCCGCCACACCCTGGTCGGCCTCAGTTTCACTGTCTTGGCCCGCATCGGGTGCGCCGGTCGGCGCGCCGCACAAGTCCTTGACGTACCGGCAGGCGTCATCGCAGCTAAGCGGCCCGGCGTCCAATCCCAGATTGATGCAGGTGAGCCCGCGGGTATTGGTCAGGTCGCATTCTTCCGGCGGGGTCACGCGGCCATCGCCGCAGGTGCCGACCGGATGTTTCGAGTCGTCCCCGGGGTGAAAAAACGTGCCCGGCGGATTTGCATCGCCAGTTCGCCATGTTCCATTCGGGTCACCCAGCTCTTCGCCGTTTGTAAAACCGTCGCGGTCAGAATCCACGTCGTAGATCTGCGCCCATTCAATATCCTGTCCGGACGTCGTCCCTTCACCGACCAATGCGCCGACGGTTGACGAACCAAAACCAGTGAACGTTCCGCCACCCGCAGCGGTTCCGTGGCAGCTTGTGCAGCCAAACGACGCGCCATGAGGAATCTGAACCACGCGATGGCTGCGGGCCAAAGCCGGCGAAGAAAACCCGAGCCCAAACAACGCGACCGCCAAAGTCCAACGAGTGTTCATCGATTCTCCATCATAAATTCACCGGTTCCCATTCCATGGGAACGCCAGCTTGGCTGACCTCAAGCCGCTCTTTTGCCGCACCTGCTGTGTCGCCCATCGAGTCCAAGACCTGCGCCAACATCAACCTTGTACGTATTGCGTCGGCGTACCTAGGACCAAAACTTTCGACCTGTTTTGAAATCACAAATTTCAAAATATCCACTGCCCGCTGAGCTTCACCCATCTGCGCGTGCACGCCGGCCATATTCACGCTTTCGGTCCACACGGGCGGGCCTTCACCGAATTGACGAGCCACGGCGTCTAAGAATGTTGCCTGCAAATCAATCGCGCTGCGGTCGCCACGACCAAGCGCCTCGCCGACCAAGATGCCAACCAGATATTCGCCGTCTTCCGACACCAATCGACCCGCTTCTTTTAAATTATTCAGCCCAGTCAACAACCGTTCACGGGCCTGTGCGTCGCCAGTCGCAAGCAATGCGCAGTCTTTGACCAACGCCACACCAGACGCGATATCAGGCGTGATCTCGACATGTTCGATGGCCTCAAGAGCGCGCTCTGACTGCCCGTTATCCAACAACATTCGTGCATGAGAAACATACGCCCGCGAACCGTCCTTGACCGACAGGGCGAGGAGCTTGGCCGCAAAAACCTGTTGATGTTCGAGCGCCGCTTCGATTCCGGTCTGAGCAGAAAGCGCGGCATGATTGAACTTCGCCCATAGCCCTTCGACCGTCGATTGGTCAGCAAAATCGGCCAAACGGCTCGAAACCTCGACCGCCGACTGAATCGCGCCGCGCTCCATCAACTGGCGCAGCACCGTGCCGAGCTCTGCTTCCACATCCTTAACTTCTTCCAACGCGTCCAACGATTCGACAAACCAAGCGCTAACGTCAGACGCGTCTTGCCCCGCATTCTGCAAAGCCGCCGACAGTGCCCCCAAGCCACGTATCCACTCGGGCGTGGTCGATTTGCACCAGTCCAGCGTCGATTTAAGCTCATCACACGCAGACTCGACTTTTGAGGGCGCGGACATCACAACGTCGCCTCCCGCAAACGGGGTGCCTGGCTTTTTCAACACAGAATCAGCCATCTCATGGGCTTCTCGGTAACGCCCCAGATACAGCAAATTGGCCAGAACTCGACGGTCCACGGCGTTCTTCAGAAGGCCTTCGGCGGATTTTGCCGTGACGCGATAAGCCTCGTAAGCCGCCGGATAACTGCGCTCCATCAGGTGAGCATGTCCAAGCACGAGCGCCACCTGCCCTTTCAACGCTGGCGCGTGGTTTTCGATCCGCTTGTATAGGGCTGACGCCGCCGCCACAGGGTTTTCGTAGGTCGTCCACGACGTTTCAAAAACAAAGGCTCGCACCGTCAGGGTCCGTTCGTCATCCGCTCCGTAAAGTCGCATGGACGCAGCTGCCAAACCCTCGTAGGTCTCAAGCCGATGCTGGCGAGCCTCCATACCGGATTTCCCAAGCTGAGCAATCGCGTTGCGAAGGAGTTCCAAAAACGCCTTCGGACCAAACTGATTGAACACCCGACTCACGAACTTGTCCGCCATACCTGTCCGAATCGCTTCGATCACAGCAGGCCAAGACTCGTCATGAACGTCCTCGATCAATGGCATTACAGCTGCCGGAACACCTTCAAGAATCTGATTAATCAACACCATACCTCACGCTCGTAGCTGGCCCGTTTCATCGCAAGCCGCGCCTTAGTTCTACGCGCAAACGGCTCAAGAGTGAACATGCGCGTGCGATTCGTTGAGCTTGTCTGATGAGCTTGTCTGACAGACTTGCCGTTTCGCTCGAATTCAGGCCTGCTGCCGACCAAGCTCAAACGTCCCAAGAACTTCAATATGACCAAAACAATCCTGATTCCGCTGCCTAGCTACGGCTGCGACCCCACCGAAGTCGCCATCCCATGGAAGATGTGCAGAGAACACGGCCTCAACGTGGTCTTTGCGACACCTGACGGCAACCCCGCCATACCCGACCAAAAGATGCTGCACGGCCAAAATCTTGGAATATTCAAGGGATTGCTACGGACACGCAAAGATGCGGTCGAAGCATTCACGATGATGCAGTCTGCGGCAGAATACCAAACACCCCTGAAATACGTTGATTTAAATGCGGATGATTTTGACGGAACACTACTACCTGGGGGCCACGATAAAGGCGTTAGGGAATACCTAGAATCGACGATCCTTCACAAATTAGTTGCAGATTTTTTTAAAGCTGAAAAGCCGGTCGCCGCCATTTGTCACGGCGTCGTACTTGCCGCGCGCAGCCTCGATCTCGAGACGGGAAAATCAGTCCTACATAATCGGAAAACCACGGCACTTCTAAAATCACAGGAAATGACGGCATTCCAACTGACACGGCTCTGGCTCAAAGACTATTACCTGACTTATCCAGGCCTTACCGTCCAAGAAGAAGTGACGGCGGCGCTTTCCGACCGAACGAAATTCATCGAAGGGCCAACGCCGATATTGCGAGATGACCTCAAACACTTGTACCGCGGGTTTACGGTAAAAGACCAAAACTACGTCTCGGCCCGATGGCCGGGAGACGCGTATTCTTTCGGCCTTGAATTCATCAAATTGCTGGATGCGTGATGTAAGCCGGGTCGGTTGGTCGATCGACTTCCCACCGGACTCATAAAAAAAAACGACCCAAGAAATGAAAGTTCCATAGAGAATTCGAGTCCAAAAACGGACTTTGACGCCGAATCTATTGCCTCATAAACACTTCTGGTTCACCTCAAAAAACGGGTCTGATCATTTCCGACAACTGTGCTAGGTTGCGGATTAGAAACATGAAAATCTGGAGGACCCATGAGAAAATTAGTTGCGACAATACTTTTCTTGTCGCTCGGCTTCGGCTGTGAGGATGTCGGCGATTTCGATAATCCAAAAAACCAAAACAGCGAGCTCAAGCTCACCTTCCCCAAGATAGATCTACCCATTGATAACGGGCCGATTCCAGCCCCAACCCTAACCGACCCCAGTATCGTCGCCTCAAACGAGGTCGGCACCCTCCCCGGCATGCTGTCTGTCAATGACTCCGGTCAGGCGCGCTACGAGGTGCCCATTCGTGTGCCTAAAGGGCGGCGAGGGCTCCAACCCAACCTACAGCTGAGCTACAAAAGCGGCAGCTCAAACGGCTGGGCTGGAGTGGGTTGGGACTTGGACGGTGTCTCCTCGATCACCCGATGTGCGCCCAGCCCCGGACGCCATGAAAGCGTCGAGGGCTTCAACTTCGACACGGAGGACAAGTTCTGCCTGAATGGCCAATACCTCGTGGCAATTTCGGGCAAATATGGAGGTTCAGGTACCGAATATAGGCTCGAGCGAAACCCCCGTTGGAAGATCGTCTCCACTGGCAGCTTTCGCGGCGGGCCTCTCGAGTTTACGGTGTGGGACGACGAAAAACGTATCCATCGCTTCTCCACTCGTTTTGAAGGCGAGATCGCTCGGTCCTACAGCGATGATGGCTCGACGGGCTATGTTCGCCAGGTCGTCTGGGGCTGGGGCAAGACGTTCACCCACGATCGATTTGGCAATGCCATTTGGTACAAGTGGATCACCGACACCACGGATGGCTACTCCTTTTTACCCAGTAAAATCATCTATGGTTATGCGCCAAAAACTCCAGGCCAGATCGAATACCCCACCACAACGCCCACGCCACCCTATCGGCAGGTTGACATCGGCTGGGAGCCACGCCCCGACACGATCGACCAGTACACAGCAGGGTTTCATCATCGCTTAACCAAGCGACTAAAATTCGTAAAAACATTTGTAGTCGACGCTCCAAAGACCAAACAACCCATCCTCAGTTATAACCTCGACTATATTCCGAGCCCCGATACGGCGCGAAGTTTGGTCAATTCTGTTCAACTCTGCGAGCGTTTCGACCGTTGCCTGCCCAAAACAACGTTCACATACCAACATGACGGCCGCGCGGGTTTCTACGGCGGCACGGACTTCAACCTCCCTTACGGCGAATACTACGCGTCACCGATCATCGACGATTTTGACGGCGACGGTCGTGATGACTTTTTTGTCACTTCGTATGTTCCCGCACAGATCGCCTCGGTCCCGGCGTATGACACCTGTTCAAATCCGGCCGGTGAAAAAACGGCTAATTGCAATGGTTTTAGAGCGAGTGGTTTTGCCGTTTATCGCAGCAACGGCGGCTTCACCTACAATCGAGAAATCGAGGTTTCTCTACCGGTCGGAGCATTTTATGGCGCTCAAGCGCCCAAAGTGGAGGCCACGCTGGACTATGACTTGGACGGCCGCGCCGATATTCTGATGAGCAACGGACCGGATTCACAAGGGTTTGCTTTATATGATTTTGATTTCGGATCTCGAACGATTGATATGCTGCAAGAACTCTCTCCGACCTTTCAGAGCCTACCGCTCCCTGGACAATATCAAAAGACGACTTGGATTGGCGATTTTGACGGAGACCGATACCCAGATATTATAAAAAAGAAATACGATCACTGGACATATTATAATAATAAGTCCAGCTCCTCTTCGCCCGGTTTTGAACCAGGACACCCCTTAACTGTCAACGCCTCGGGCAGCGAGGCGCTCGTCACAAATCCCAGCTCCGATCGCCGCTCGTACTTCTATTCCACGGACGACGATCGATATAATTTTTTCACCATGCGAGGTGCCCTACCCGTCGCGTTCACTGGCACGACAAATATGCCGGCATCAAAGGGCAACCTGCTCAGCCTCGACATCAATGGGGACGGGTTGGCCGATGTCCTGGATCTGCATCGCTGCAAGATCCGCTTTAATACCGGTCTCTATTACGGGCCCGAGCAACCCTGCACGGTCGACCCAAGCGACGAAATCAATCACGCCATCGCGACCTATGACTGGCCCATCGACGACGTAAACAACTGGACGGACCTCGATAGACGAATCCATGTGGCCGACTTTAATAACGATGGACGCATGGACGTGCTCATGATGGGTAAAACCTGCTGGGACTCGGTTGATTTGCCGGATAACGAGTTTGCCTGCAGCTACCGCGCCGAGCCCGAGCTTTACCTGTCCGAAGGCGTTCACTTTAAGAAACACACCTGGGCCGACGTAGAGCCATGGTTTAACAGCAAAGATGTCTCGGTCTTTGATCACGATGGAGATGGTCTGGTCGATCTTTTTATCAACAAATTCAAAAGCGCGGATATTTTCCATCGGAACGGAAAAATGCCTGATTATCTGAGTTCCGTCACCGACGGCTATGGCAAGCTCGATCGTCTGGAATACACGACCACCACGAACAGGCAGGTGTACACCCCGAGCACGACTTGTCTTGAGTCGGTGCGATGCAACACCAACCGGCTACCCATCGTCGCGTCCCTCAAACGTGACAACGGATTTGCGCGCGCGATCACTCCTCCCTTCGAATACAACGAAACACGATACTATTATTCTGGCGGACGTTTTGACCACAAAGGTTCAGGGTTCTTAGGGTTCAGTGTTGTGCGGGTCCACGACCTCGACGCTCAACGAATCACCGAACGGCGCTACAGTCTCGATTTTCCGATTGGTGGCGTCTACACGTCTCTCGGTTTGCCTGACTCCGAGACCGTCTATCAACGCCTCGCCGTCAATCGCGCGTCGGTCCACACGACCCTCAGCTCGAACTTCACACGACAAGTTTACCCGGGCGTTTGGCTGATTCGACGCGCCATTCAATCAGACAGGACCTTCGAGATCTCAAGTAGCTCGATTACCGTTCCTCCCATCACGACAACGCTAAGCGCAATCACCGGCGCGGTCGCACCACTCAAAACAGCGACGCAAATTCAACTTTGGGATGACTATGGAAACAATGTTTACGATGAGTATAAAGTTGCTTACGGCACGACTCATCTGGTCGAAACCGATTACGATTACCGGCCTTCAGACTGGCTCATCGATCTGCCCAAAAAGTCGACAATCTCTAGTACGGCTGCGGACGGCACGAGCGACACCTTTCAAGTCGATCGCACGTTTTACCCAAAAGGAGACGTTGAACTGGCCACCAAGACCGGCGCCGGCTCTTTGGACCAAACGACCCGATTTATGAGGCATCCCATCGATGGTTTGCTTGTGCGTATGGAGCGCAGTGGCCCATCAGAACCTGTTCGCAGTCGCAGCTACCACTATGACTCCGAACGCATCTTTATCATCGGCCATGAGAACGCCGCGAATCACCTCGAGCAATTCACTTGGGACCGCGGGCTGAATATCGAAACATCCGCCATCGACCCAAATGAAAACCAGCACTTCCGGCAATACGATGGATTTGGTCGTGCCGTAAAAGTCACGGATGCCAATGGCTTGGTCACCGCAATCGACTATCTGCCCACGGCATCTGGGGCAGTGCGGATCGAAACCGCGGCGAACGACGGACGCAAGACGTACGCGATCATCGATGAACTCGGCCGACGTACGGAATCCGCGAAGTGGCTCGAAGGCAAGTGGTCTAAACGAATCTTAATGTACAACAAAGCGGGACGAGTAGAACTGAAGAGTCTGCCGCACTTCGCCGGTGCAACGCCCTCGTACGAGCGATGGAATTACGATCGTGCCGGGCGAGTGACCGAAGTGATTAGTCCCGACGGCGCTTCATCAATTCGTCAGTACACAGGGCTGCAAGTCAGCGCCAAAGATGCAACGAACAACTGGCGTCACCTTCTCTACAACACAGATGGTGGCTTGGCCGAGAGCAGCAATTTCGTGGACGGTGAGACCATTCTAACCAGTTACATTTACGGCCCCTTTAATCGTTTAGAAAAAGTTGCAGGCCACGACGGCACCGTGACTGACAAAATGGACTACGATTCGTTCGGCCGCTTGGTGCTCAGCACGAACGCCAACACAGGCGCTCGTACTTACGAATACAACGCCTTCAACGAAATCTCGAAATCCATCGATGCCAATGGCGACGTCACATCGTTTGTGCTGGATAATCTCGGTCGAACTCAGGAAATCCACTCACCGGATGGAAAGACCACTTTTGAGTGGGATACCGGACTAAAACCCAGTGGAGCTCCGGTCGTGGGCCTGCACATGAGCGAGAGCCACGATGGCGTGATTTCAAACTATGTCTTCGATGAGATGGGACGCCGTGTTGAGGAGCAACTGAAGATCCAAGGGCGGGTGCTCAACTTGAAGACCGCCTACGACACCTATGGACGTATTGACTCGCTTACTTACCCGCCGAGCCCCAAACTTGGTCAACTCAAAGTTGATTATAATTATGGTACGGATGGCCGCCTCGACTACATCAAAGATGCCATCCGTGGAGACGTTTTGTGGCGCGCGATTTCACGTGATGCATGGGGTCGAAGCAAGACCGAGAAAATGGGGGATGACAGCTTCTATCATCGCACCTTTGACAGCACGACCGGGCGATTGAGCCATATCAGGAGCGTCAACGGAGTCGGTGCCGTCGTTCAGGACACAGGCTACACCTACAACGACGCCGGCTTGCTCGACGGCCGACAAGACCACATGGAAGGCCGTCTAGAAGAGTTTGGCTACGACGAGGCCTATCGCCTGAACGACTGGCAGGACAACGTGTTGGGCGGCAGCTCAAGCAGTTACTCCTTTGGCTATGACAAATGGGGCAACATGACGAGTTCTAACAGTGTCGATGGCATACACAACTATACCTATGACGGTGTCACGGGCCCTCACACGGTGAGTCACATCGACGGACAAGCGATTGGCTACGATACGCTGGGTCGCCGCATATCTGGTCCGGAAGGCCCGATTTCCTATACGAGCTATAATTTACCGAAACAATTTGAACACAGTTCAAAGACAACCTACCTGAGCTACGATGCATCCCGGCGACGTGTGCATAAGCAGCAAGGCGCCGAGAAATTCTATTTTCCTGGGTTCTACGACTTGCAAGACGATGGAGGGCAGGAAACTCACACACACTATATTCGGACACCTGAGCGGGTCGTCGCTCAAATCGTGGATGATGGTGGCAGCGCCAAGGCAACTTACTACCATCCCGACGGTTTGGGATCGACGAGCGTACTGACCGGAGCCATCAACGAAAAACGCCGCTTTAGTCCATTTGGCCTGCGCATAGGCGGCAGTGATGCAGTCAGTATCGGATTTACTGGGCACGAACACGACCGAGGTTATATCAACATGAGCGGTCGCATTTTTGATCCCGCAACCCGGCGCTTTTTAACGCCCGATCCTCTGGTCTCGTTTCCAAGTTTTAGTCAGAGTTTCAACCGTTATAGCTACGCACTCAATTCACCACTCACCTTTGTCGACCCTTCAGGGTTTCGCCCAGAGGGTGCCCCTGACGGCGCACCAGATTGGTATGTGTATGACGGTGAGCCAGAGGCGCCTGAGCAGGCCGATGAGTATGAGTGGGGGCAGGATTATGACATCTCCGACTTTCACGATGGAGCGGATTATGAACAAAGCGAGCCAGATGGCCCGGGTTCAGACTATGGATTTGACCGCAGCGCCAGTGATTATGAGCAGAGCGTCAATGACGCAGCGGAGTCTGTTGTTTCAGCGGCGTTGGGGCCGGCGGTCGGCTCTATACCCAACTCCTTTGCGGCGAGATTATACAACTCGATGATGCAGCTTGGTGGGTCGACTCCATGGCAGAACACGGTCAGCATCGGGCTCCGAAGAGGATTCTCTTTACACATGCAATCAGCCGCGGCCTCGGGCGCTGCGGACGAAGGCACTCCGGTATTCCCAGCTCCCATCAACGTCTGGTCACCCATGACACTGATGGTTGATCGCGGTGGGCTATCGGCGACTGCTCCCATCAGCGGACGTACACCGGGCTTCGGCCCAACCGTCCAATGGAGCGGCATGACACTGCTCGGCGAGCTAACACTCGCCTTAACCGCTGAGAGCCCGGGAATGGACGCCATGATGGAAGTGGGTGATGGCGCCCTCGAGGCCATTGTAGATCAATATGTCCCAGCCGAGGCTCGCGGCTATATGCTTGAAGCATATATGTTCAATCTCAGCCTGGAGTTCTGATACGATCCATCTTTAGCTGCACTGAGTGCTTTTCACCCAGAAATACTGCGCTCAGTAAGCTTGCCCCACATGCCAGCAAGATTATCAGGCTGATGCGGGTTCGCCTGCGCGTCTAAAACCCAGACTAGACCACTCCGCACTGTTTCAAAGCGTCTGCGACCTTAATAAAACCGCCGATATTCGAGCCACGTACGTAGTCGATACTGCCATCGTTCTGTTCGCCATATTTCCTGCATTTCCCATGAATTTCGCGCATGATTTCCTGCAGACGTTCGTCCACCTCTTCAAGTGACCAGCTGATGCGCATGGCGTTTTGCGACTGTTCAAGCCCCGAAACGGCTACCCCTCCGGCATTTGAGGCTTTCCCAGGTGCGTAAAGAACATGGCTCCGCAGGTGAAGTCGAGCCTCGGGTTCGCACGGCATATTTGCGCCTTCAGCAAGCGCAATAAGACCGTTGTTGACCAACTGCTTCGCCTCGTTCGCGTTAAGCTCGTTCTGCGTCGCACAAGGAAAGGCCAAATCGGCTTTCACCCCCCAAGGCCGCCCTTCCTTGAAAGTGCATCCGTATTTATCGGCATACTCTTTAATCCGACCGCGACGCACTTCTTTTAAGTCTTTCAAAAACGCCAGTTTCTCTTCATCGATGCCGTCGGGGTCATGAATGAAACCGGAGCTATCGCTTGCGGTAATCGGCTTGGCGCCCAGTTGAATGAGTTTCTCGAGGCAATAAAGCGCGACGTTCCCCGAACCAGAAACGAGCGCTGTCTTCCCCGCGATATCATCGTCCTTTGTCGCCAACATTTCGCGAATAAAATAAACCACGCCATAGCCGGTAGCTTCGGTCCTGCCGATGCTCCCAGCAAAGGCCAACCCTTTGCCGGTCATCGTCCCCGAGAACGTATTTGTAAGGCGGCGATATTGCCCAAAAAGGTAGCCGATTTCTCGCGCACCGACTCCGATATCACCCGCGGGAATATCCGTGTCGGGCCCGATATAATGATGCAATTCAGTCATCAACGACTGGCAAAAGCGCATGACTTCCCCGTCGCTCTTACCCTTTGGATTAAAGTTCGAACCGCCCTTAGCTCCACCCATTGGCAAGCCAGTTAAACTATTCTTAAATATTTGCTCAAATCCTAGAAACTTCAGGACGCTCTCGTTAACCGTCGGGTGGAATCGCATCCCTCCTTTGTACGGCCCAATGGCATTGCAGAACTGCGCACGCCACGCGCGATTCGCACGGATATTTCCATCGTCATCGACCCAGCTCACGCGGAACGAAATGACGCGGTCGGGCTCGGTAAGTCGCTCCAGCAGGCATTCGCCTTGGTACTCTTCGTGCTCGGCAATAAAGGGTAGAACATCAGCAGCCACCTCTTCCACCGCGTCGTGGAATTCAAGTTGGCCAGGATTGCGCTTACGCAGGCCATCCATAAAGGTTTCGAGGTTTGTACATGTATTCATAATTGCTCTTGGAAAGGCTAATTTCGACGTTTAATAGCATTTTAAGCCAATTTTTTCGAGGGCGTTGATATCTCGGGTATCTCGATACCTCGGAGTAATTGTTTGTGAACCTTAAGAGTTATGGCCGTGAGGTACTGCGGCTAAGCGGTCGAGCAGATCGCCGACTTCTATCAACTCAATAACCAGAGGGTTATAATTAAGGCTCCGACGAACACCCCAATCTTCGACCAGCCCTATCTATCCTAGACGGCGAGGACCGTTATCTTCCGTTTATATTGGGGGTTAAACAGGCGCACGACATTTAGGATCGCAAGAACATCTCCACGTCATCAATGGCGTTCTCAACCGTCCCTCTCAATTCAGAATCATCTAATAATGGTGTCAGCACTTTCCTAAACCTAATTTTATCTGCTTCAGGATTTAGCCGCGCCAAATGACCAATGCAAATCAATGTAGTTCTACGTACTACAAATTCCGAATGCTCTAGAAGAGACACATATTGATTTAAAAGCCACTGCCAATCGTCTAAGGAATTGACCGAATCCACAAGTGCCTCACAGATCTGGTCTGAAATCCCGGCCCTTATGATTTTTAAGAACTCATTTTTGGTGACATTTTTGGGCGCCACATAATGTCGGTTCATGGACTATATCCCAAAATATTGTCTTTACGATTAACCCTACCGGTTTTTACTAAACGGTTTTGTATTTCCGTTGTCAACTCAGTCCAACCGCGAACATGACCATGGAAGACCCCTGAACCTGCCAGTTGGGAACCCGGCGGACCAATCACAGCGCCAACGATCGCATCAAACTGCTCACTGCTGACCGCTCACCGCTCACTCCCGTTCGATCTCGACGTGAGATCCCGCAACGGATTTATGCACTCGAATTCGAACCGGCAACCGATTCGTCAGCTCCGCGATATGCGTGATGATACCCACCACTCGCCCGGTATCACGCAAGGCTTCAACGGCCTCTGCAACGGTTTCCAGCGTTTCGGGGTCCAGCGTGCCAAACCCCTCATCGATGAATAGTGAGTCCAACGATAGTGCGCCAGCGGCGTCCTGCACTTGCTGGCTTAACTGCAACGCCAACGCCAAGGACGCCAAGAAAGTTTCGCCTCCACTCAACGTCTCGATGGCTCGTTTTTCGTTGGCGTTATCTTGATCGACGACCCAGAATTTTGTGTCTTCATCGACCTCCAGAGCGTAGCGCTGGGACAGCTGCAATAGGCGTGTCGACGCACCAACCACAAGGTCTCGGAAAAGGTCTTGAAAAACATAATTCTGAAATTGGTTGGTTTTCAGATCTTCTGCCAATGCCGACATGATCGCGTGTTGCTTGACCTCAGCTTCCAGTTTTTCGCGTTGTTTGGCCAAGGCCAGCAGGTCCTTTTCCATCGCGGCGCGCTCGGCCGAAAGCCGGCCCTGACGGCGGTTTGCCTCGTCGTATTCCCGCTTAAGTGTGGCAAGATTTTCAGCCGAAGCGGCGGCGTCTTCTTTGGACGTCGTTCGCCCATTCAGCTGGCGCTCAAGCTCCCCTAATAGGTCGGTCGCTCGGTCCAAGGCGCGATCGTATTCTTGGACAGAAGTCTTGAACTCATTGGTGGCACCGACGTCCATTCGCCCCATGCGGGCGGCTTCCGCCGACGTGAACCCTTGCATAGCC
>JBBKVQ010000265.1:0-3181 GCA_037968515.1 Bradymonadaceae bacterium | reverse complement strand
CGCCCACACCGGGTTGGCACATGGTACTCACTCGGCGTATCAATTCAATCCCACCGCTTGAGCTTGCTTATGCTTGCGCGTCTTAAAAGCCTGCTCCAAAAATTTCAATCTGCTGTCGATGATCTCGACCGCGAAAGCCAGGAGTGGCGTACCCAAAACCGAGGGAAATTCGATTTTGGGCTGGTGGGCACGATCGTGATCGCTTGTGTCTGCATCGCGACCATCGAGTATTTTGGCGGTTCATCGGACTACAAGTACCTGAAACCGCTGGCCGGTTTTTTTGTGGACGACCCCACAAAATTCCTAGCGGATATTTTTCGTTCTGGCCCCCGAAGCGAACTGTTCAGGCTCATGTACTGGGCGGGGTCGACGTTCCTATTTTACTTCATCATCCCTGCCACTTTTTTGAAATTATCCGGAAAATCACTCCGGGAACACGGCCTAAGTCTGACCGGAACGATCAAACACGCTTGGGTCTACGTGGCGCTGTATCTGACGGTGCTGCCCGCCGTGGTCGTCGTCGCTTTCACCGAGAGTTTTCAAAAAACTTATCCTTTTTACGACAACGCCCACGCCAGTCTTGCCGATTTGTTCATGTGGGAAGCCATTTATCTGGTTCAGTTTTTCAGCCTCGAATTTTTTTACCGTGGTTTCTTCATTCAATCATTGCGCAATCGTTTTGGGTTTTACGCGATTTTTGTTTCGGTGATTCCTTACTGCATGATTCATTTTGGGAAGCCCTACCCCGAAACCATCGGTGCCATCATCGCCGGCGTCGCCCTTGGAACGCTGGCGCTTTTCACGCGCAATATATGGTTGGGAGCCGCCGTGCACATTTCGGTCGCACTCACGATGGACGCGCTGTCGCTCATGGTCCAAGGCAAGTTCCCCACGAACTTGTTTCCATAAACGGTGGGAACCGTTTTCGGTGTTTCTGCGCTTGGTCCGCAGGCCTTATGGCCTGCATGCGATTCTTGCGATTATTCAAATACATGCGAGCCATTAGGCTCGCGGAGCAATCGCATGCGAGCCATTAGGAGGCTGTCTAATAGTCTTTCTGCGATTCTGCGACCGGTCCGCAAGCCCTATGGCCTGCATGCGATTCTTGCGATTATCCAAACACATGCGAGCCATAGGGCTCACGGACCAAACACATGCGAGCCATAAGGCTCGTGGACCCATCGCAAAAACAACCTCGTCATCGATCCCAACGCGGCAACCTCCGACTGGCTGCGCACTTCATGTCAGGCAATGTCAGCCTAGTAGTGACGTGTTTACGCTACAATAGTTTCACACCAAGTTGAGGAGTACACATGAAGGGTCTGTGGGTTGTACTACTTGTATTGGCGGGATGTGGAAGCGACGTCGAAGTTATAGGCGGAACTGAAAAACCCAATATTCAGGCGGATGCCTCGCAGACCAACGGTTCGACTCCAGACGCCGGTACCGATGCGACGACAAACCCAGAAGCCGATGCTAGCCCAGACGTTTCAACCCCAGCTCAATGCGGTTGCCCACTCGGCGACGGTCCCTATTGTGGCGCCCGCGCCCAAACAGTGGCCCAAGAGGTCGGCTGCACCCTCGACCCATCTGTGTCCGACGAAAATGCGCTTTACGGATGTGAAGAGGGCGCGTGGTCGACGCTCGATGACTGTGCCGGCGAGTGTTTATGGGACGCAGAATCAGCACAGCTGGATGATATTTGTGAAATCCCAGAGTGCGATTGTTTTGTTCAAGTCGCTTGGTGTGGCACCGGCGCTGGGAAAAAGGCCGAAACCCTCGGCTGTAAAATCCCGCTGCTTCCAAAAAACAACGGCGATATCTTGTATTGTCCAGGTGGTGAATGGGCCGTCAAAGAACCGTGCGCAAAAGGTTGTGTAGAAGCTGCCGAAGGTACGCCAGACTTCTGCAGAACCGAGTCTCAGTACTTGTTGCCCTTCAAATGCAATGCGTCCGTTCGATGCTCCAACGGCAACAACACTGGCTCACACAGTGGCAAAGACGAATATGCCTACGACTTTCCGGCGCCTCTAAACTCAACCGTCAAAGCCATGCGCGGTGGCACAGTATTCCGCGTACGAATCGTCTCGAGGCCGGGGAGTTCCTGCTATAACAGCGGGGGAAGTGCATGTGCCAATTACGCCAATACAGTCGAAATCAAACATCCCGATGGGACCATCGGTTTGTACATGCACATCAATTCAGCCAGCGTGTCGGTGGGGCAGACGGTCAAGCAGGGCGACGTCATCGCCAAGAGCGGAAACACTGGATGGAGCACCGGTCCGCATCTGCACGTGCAAGTTCAGAGCAACTGCGGTTCGTGGTGGTGTCAGTCGACGCCATTTAGGTTTGGCGAAAAGAACTCGATCGCAGCAGGCACAACCGTCGTTTCCAAAAACTGCCAGCCGCCAAACTAAAGATCGTTTTCTATCTTCTTTGGGACTTCCACCGCGATGCCGCGATTTCGCAGCTCTCTGACCAAAACACCAAGGTCCGAGCGGTCCCAAAAATGCAGGATATAATCCGAGTTCCCACTGGAAATCTCGCAATAGGTCGTAATAAGCCCCTTGCGCACCACCGCGTGTTTGATTGATTCCCACGGCAACATAGTCGTCCGAATCACTTTCACGCTGATCCCGGCGTCGCTGAGCTTCGCTGCCGGATTCAAGTTGTTCCAGCTCAAAACGATGAGCGGCAGAAAGCTTGGACGCCACCCTATTCCCGATACGGTTAGTTCTACCGGCATTTTCCACCTCTCCTGCAACAACTGTCGTTCGATCCATGATGATACCTCACCCCGGCAGCCACGACCATTCAACATCAACGTTCCGCCGCTAACCCACCGAAGAACGGACCAAAAGCCACCTCAGGTCTGCGGCTAATTGTTCACGAGTGGAATCAAAACCAAGCGGTGATAGCGCTCCAAGCAACGCCGCATAATAAAGGCTAAAGGCGAGCCGCACCGCGTCATTTCTGGCCATTCCAACCGGCAATTTCATCGGTTCAAGCAGGTCGTCTAGCCCACCCATAAACTGCTCCAGCAACGGCAGGTGTGCAGCGAGTGCGTCTCCCTGTAACAGCGGTAACTGCGGGACGATGACTCGGGCAAGGTCGCTGTGACGCACGTAGTGCTCGATGAGCGCCCAAAATACGTCTACGATTCGTTCAAGCCCCGGTTCGC
>JBBKVQ010000264.1:0-13820 GCA_037968515.1 Bradymonadaceae bacterium | reverse complement strand
CTTGTTGGGTAAGTTTGTTGGGTTGCCATGTATTACGAAGCCACGAAAAGGTGATGGGACGGAAATCGTCCTGTTAGTTTATTTCCCAACTCAAAATGAGCTAAGCTCACGTATTTGGTGGACTTTTCAGCCGCACCACAGAGTTGAGAGCGCGAAGACTAGCGGTGTGAGGCTTGGGTGTCAAGGCGCTGTTGTTGGTTCAGCGGTCCATCGCAAAGGACAAAACCAGTCCGGCGAACACTTCTTCGTCGCCCGATAAATTTGCGTGGAAAACCACCCCAAGGTCGGTCCAACCCAGATTCGTGGCGATTCGCCCACCCGCAACGGCTGAAACCGGAACAGATTCCTCGCGAGAACACTTGAAATCGGACCTTATATTTGACGGATCGACGGCTTCCCATTTTTCACACCTTCCGCCCGGGGCCACGTTCAGGCCCAGCGTGGCTTCCGTGGTCAAGACAAGCCCAAGGTCAAACGCTGCGCCCAAGACCAGAGACGTTAATACACGATTCACCTTTTCGCCGTCTGTCGGCCTGCCCATAGAACCAAACTCAGCCTCTGCTTTTTTGATATCTTCCACCGTGGCATCAAAATTGGGGTTATTACCTTGCAGGTAAGTAAGCTCCACGCCCAGGCGATACCGATATTTGGAAGCGTTCCCCAAGTTCACGCCACCGCGCAACGACGCGATTGGGGTGAAATCCTCGGACTTCAGCTCGATACCCACACCGGCTCCTCCTTGGACCCAGAAGTCCTTCCAAACCGATGGGGTAGGATTAACGACCGTGGAAGTCCCCACGCCGAGCTCGGAGGTCGGTTGCGCGGCTGGAGTTGTATCCGTTGCGCTTACAAGTTCGGGTCGGGTTTCGGAAACGCCGCTCGTAAGGACGGCGGAGCTAAGCCCAGCAAGTTGGGGAGTTTGGTTCCGGCCAGAAATCCCACGCAACTCGCGTTGGGCAAACTCGATCGCTTCGTCGGCCCGCACCTTATCGTCGTTTCCGCGCGCCCACCCACGCAGCGCGCCGCGAAGAACGAAGGAAAACGCGGGCTCCGACCCGTCGGCCAACGGGCCGGCAACTTGATTTCCGGCGGCAGCGCTCAAGACTACGGTACGTGCGTTCAAAGCCAGCGCTTTCAACGGAACCACGGGTTGAAGACTGGGCAATAATGGATCGCCATCCGGGGTCCTGCCGCTAAAACAAGCATCGACGATCAAAACGACGTTTGATGCGTCCGCGGCGTTGGTTTGGTCGAGGATTTCCTGCTGGGAGACCCCTCGCGATGAAATGCTCCGCACAGTTTGCTGCGTATCGGCTCCAAGCAAGAGCCCTGCCCCATCGGCCGTGGCGCCATGACCAACGTAGACGACCCAGACACGGCCCGTGGTCGCCCGTCCGATTTTCGTTGCAGCGTCTAGGATCTCCTCGCGAACCGCCTGTTCATTGAGCAAAACTCGCACATCTTTGATGCCCAGGCTGTCTTTAAAAAACGACTCCCATTGGGTGCCAGATGACCTCACGCCTTTGATGTCGGGCAAGAATGCATAGTCTTCGACCGCGATCACCAACGCGACGTCTTCGGATCCCACTGCTTTTTGGCCTGGAACCGCGGTTGGAGCGTCTTGTGCTTGTGCCGCAAGCGACCAAAAGACAGACATTAAAGGCAGTAAAAACTTCATCCAGATCCTCGATTCACGCGTAAGTTGAACGGGGTTTATACGAGCGCGAACGACAGACCATTCAATATCAAGTCAAAATTCCCCGACCACGGTGACAAACCGCTCCTTTTCTGATCGTGCATCGCATCACCCGATCGACTATGATGCGCGGCGCTTGAGGCTTCATGATTCGTTTTCGTTTCCACATAGCTTGGTTGGTATTTTTTGCACTAACGACGTTGGGTTGTGCGGGTGCGGAAAAGAAGACGGATTACGTCTTGCCGGGCACGACCGATCTCAAAGTGGAACAGCTTGTAATTCGTGGAGTGGACGCGGTTGACAAAGATCTGCTCCTTGGCGGGCTTGCGACGCGCGAAGATCCAGGTTGGCGAACGAGTATTGCGTGGATGCCCCTGATTGGCGCCGATCCGGTGTTTTTCAATTTTGTGGAATGGGACCGCGATCTGCAGCGCATCGTGACTTACTACCAGAGTCAGGGGTATTTTAACGCTCAAGTCGTCAGCCGAAATGTACTGCAAGACACCAAGGCCAAAACCGTTCGGCTTCAGGCGACCATTAACGAAGGAAAGGCAACTTCCATCACCAACGTTGTGTTTCATGGGCTCGATGGAACCGGGATCAAACCCGAAGACCTTTTGGCAGCCAGCCAGTTGGAAACGGGCGCGCGATTTACCCAAAAGGCATACGTTCAAGCGCGCGACAACGTGACCGGTTATCTGCAGGGCAAATCTTACGCACACGTGGTCGTTCGGGGACGAGTCGTCGTCGATCCTAAGCTCCGAACTACGAATATTTCGTTCATGGTTGATCCCGGCCCAGCGTGTCGATTTGGAAAGGTCACCGTCGAGGGGCTCGAAACAGTCGACCGTGAATTCGTGGACACAGCGCTTGCATTCGAAGAAGGCCAAGCCTTCGACCCTCAGATGCTCCAGGATTCTCAGGAGTCGATTTACGCATTGCAAGTGTTCTCTTTAGTCAAAGTCATGACCCAACAAGAGCTGGATGAGTATGAATCGTTCGGGAAGGTCGAAACGGACGCAGTCACGGAGGCAGAAACACCCGCCGTTCAAGCTGCCGATGGCGCTCCTCAACTTGGGATCGATGCGCTGCTAAATCAGGTCCAGGAATCTGCGTACAAACGCAGCGCACTCTCCGACGTCGTGCCGATCGTGATTCGTCTGAAAGAAACCAAGCTTTGGAATGTGCGGGTCGGTGTTTCGGCCGAGGCCGAGGTCAACCGCCAAGCGCTTCTGGCTCGTTTTGACTGGTCTAACCCCAATTTTTTTGGCGGCCTGCGGCGAGTGGAGCACTTCAACGCAGCGGGTTACGCATGGGCGCCAGGTATCTTAGGCCCCTTGAACGACGGTTATATTTTGGACAGCGAGCTGCGCTTCACGCGTCCGCAGTTCATCGAACGCCTGACCAGTTTCAAATCGAAGCTGCGCCTGTCGCGCGATGTGTACGAAGGCTACAATAAATTCACCCCACAGGTTCAGGTCGGTCTCGAGCGCGTGTTCTTCAAACATCTGAGCGTCGAGGTCCTGTACAACTTCTCGTTCAACCGAATCACCTCGATCGATCCCAGTTTGGTCATCAGCGACGAATTCATCGACGACTACGTGCTTGAATATCTTCAACAGACCCTTCGGCTCGACTATCGCAACGACTTTCTAAATCCAACAGAAGGCTGGATGATCGAGGCGATGAGCCAGCAAGCCACTGACTACCTAACTTTGGGCCAAACCGACTACATCAAGGGCTCACTGGCCGGCCAGATCTATTTTCCGTATCGGCTGCTCGTTCCGCAGGTCCTCGCCATTCGGGCCCACATCGCCAGCATTTACAACGTGGGCCGGGCGACGGGCATCCCCATCCCCGAGAAACTCTACGCGGGTGGTGTAGACTCGATGAGAAGTTTTGGGCGTCAGCAGATCTCGTATTACACCCAAGTCGGTGAACCCTTGCCCATCGGCGCGCAAAGCCAGCTGGATGGTTCTGTCGAATCTCGAATTCGACTTGATCGTAACGCACTGGGAGTCGGTGCGGTGTGGATGTCCCTGTTCTTAGACGCAGCCTCGGTTTCTCGTGGGCAAATTAACCTCGAAACCGCAGCCAACGACCAGGGTGTCGTCAGCGTGGCTGAGCTCGCACAAACCCTGTTATACGGAGCCGGCGTGGGGCTCTATTGGCTCACGCCGATTGGACCGGTTCGGGCAGATTTTGCATACACCCTGTCGGATTACGAAAACGACGAGCGGTTCCGACGGTGTCCGTCGTTCATCGCTGAATGCACCGCCGGCAGCGCGCTTCCGGCATCAGACAACGCCGTACTCGACCGCATCTCGGGCTACTCGTTCTACATCGGCATCGGGCATTCATTCTAATGAGCACCACAGTCAAAAAGCGCGTTGCGCAGGTGCTCTTGGGACTGGTCGTCTTGGTGGTCCTCATCATCGGAGCTGCACTTGTTTATGTGTCATCAGACGCGTTCTTGGATCGCGTGCGGACCATGGGCATCACTGCTGCCAACGAAGCGCTGGACGCCAAGCTAACCATCGACTCCATCGAGGGGAGCGTTTGGTCAAACCTGCAAATCAAAGGCGTGTATCTCGAAAACCTGGAAGGCGAGCCGATGGCATCAGCCGATGAGGTTCTGGTGGACTTCGACCTGATGTCGGCGCTGAGCCGCGACCTCGATATCGCCAGCATTGTGGTCAAAAAGCCCGTCGTCTATGTGGTTCGCTCAAAGGGTGAAGTTGAATGGCAGAATCTGGTCAAACCCGATGACACGCCATCGGCTCCACTCGACTTCACGGTCCGAATCGCGCGTGCGGATATTGAAGGCGGAAAGATCATCTATCTGGACACCGACCTTCACCCGCAGACCAAACGATCTGACGCTGAGGGGCTGGCCCTACCAGATTCCGAGACTTTAGGCGGTGTTGCTGCATTGCAGGGCTTGAACCTCAAGGGGTCGGCGCGAATCGAGCTGGCTGGCGCCACATCGGTGGACCTCGCAACACTTAAAGCTGACGTGGCCGTCGAAGGCGCCCCTGGATCGGTCCTGGATGTCTCCGATGTTCGAGTCCAACTTGGGGACGACGTTAGCGCCGAAATCAAGGCGCTGAACCTGAAGGGGTATCTCGACGTTAAGGCGGCTAAGTTCTCGCTCAGTGGCGACCAGTTTACAGCAGCGGCCTTGGCGGAGGTTCAAAAAGGGATCAATCCGCTGCTCAAATCATTAGGTGCGCCCGAGCTACTCGTTCCGATCAAGATCGACGCCACGGCAGAAGGCACGACGGCGGCACCTCGCGCGACCTTGAATATCGACGCGGGCCCGGGTGGAAAGCTCGACGCAAAGCTTTCGACGGAGGGCGACGCGCCGGATTGGACTGCCGAAGTCGTGATGAATGGTTTGGCGCCCCAGGCGCTTGTTTCACCGTCTCCGCTTGACGCGCTGATCTCAGGTTCTGCCACGTTTTCGGGATCTTCATTTGACCCAAAAACTATGACAACCACAGGGTCGATCAAACTGAAGCCGTCTCGGTTTGACCTCTATCACCTGAACTCGATGAGCGCCGATATTGCCCTCGCAGATCAGAAAGTCGCCGTTTCCAAACTTGTGCTTGATACACCCTACGCCATCGCGACCGGCGATTTGGCTTTCGCCTTGGATTCTGGCGAATTCAGTGTCGATGCATCGCTTGGGCGTGGAAAAGAATTGCCTGCGGCACTCCAAAAGGTTTTGAAGCGAGACGACACAAGCCTTTCGGGCAAGTTGGTTGCGAATGGGCGACTGGACCTCGCTGCCACCGAACCTTTGGCGATGCTGGACCGAATCGAGCTTGAGGCAAACTGGGACATGCGCAATTTCGAGGCCGAGGACGTTCGAATCCCGCAAAGCAAAGGCGAAGTGGATCTCTCGTTCAAATCCGAAGGTGATAAAAAACGAATCGTCGCCAAAGCCGATATCACTGCTCGATCCGTTCAGTCACGCCCACTTCGATTGACGTTGCTTGATGTCAAACTGGACGCTCGCGGTCTGGTGAAATGGCCGTACGACGACCCCATGTCATTGTTAAAAGAACTTGGCGCAGACATTACGGTCCGTGTTTCGGGGCTGGATAGCGCGAATGTGCGGGCGAATTCGGCGGACTTCAGTGCGCAGATTAAACCCGTAGGAAACGGCCGTGTTGCGTGGACCTTGAAAGGCTCGGGCAAATCGTTGAGGGCAGCGGACATGTCCATCGGCAAGGTGCAAACCGACCTGCGAGGTACCGCCCTGGTCAATGTTGACGGAAAAGGCCTGAACGTCATCAGGTCCATCGCCGCCGCGGGCACCGCAGCGGTGGAAGCTGTTGATACTCCCGCCGCAAAAATTCAACAGGCCGCTGTCAAACTCGACGTTTCTGGGCCGCTGAGTTCACTTGTCGGGCAGGCCCAACTGGCCGCTGAAGGGGTCGATGTAGCGGACTACGCATTTGACCAAATCGAGGCGACGATCGACCTCAAACCCGGACGTAAATTTGAGGTGGTCGCGTCGGGCACTCAGCCCGACAAAATCCCGGCACAGTTCGACGCTACGGTCACCGGGTCTTACCGCGCCGACTTTTCGGGCTGGGATATTGACGACATGAAGCTGTCGACCGGAGAAGGCGGCTGGGTGATCGAAAACGGCGCCACCATTGATACCAAACGTGGCATCTACACCTTCGATAACGTCACGATAAAACATGAAGAACAAAGCCTAAGAATCGACGGCAGCTTTCATCTGGGCAAAAAGCAGGACATCGAAGTCGAAGCCGTAAACTTCTCACTCGCCGATGCTCCCCGCCAATTTGGCATCCAAATGCCTGCTATCGAAGGGCGCGTGAACGGAAAAGCCAGTGCTCGTGGGACCGCCGAGGATCCGGTCGTAAACTTCGACTTTGTTTTCACCGACCTCAAATACGAGACCCTCGGCCCGTTTGACCTTCATGTGGCCGGCAGTTACGACCGCGATAAACTGGAACTCACGGTGTTTGAACTCGATGGCTACGACCAACGTTTGATTACCGCCGCCGCGCGAATTCCAGTCCATATCGAGACCACTGGAAAATACGAAATCTTTTGGAACGAGGCGTTCAGTGTCGCCGCGCAATCGGAAGGTCTGGAAGTCTCTAAATTTCGAGCCTTGGTGCCGGCCATCGCAATCAACAACGTGTCGGGACAGATCAGTTTCGACCTGACGCTGGAAGGCAAACTCGAAGAGCCGAAACTCGACGCAAGCCTTGAGTTCGTTGATCTGGTCGCCAACATCCCGGGTGAAGGCGATGATCTTGATATTGGCCCACTTGGTCTGGTTGCGAACGCCAGATACCGGACACCCAAGGGTTCAAACGATGGGTTGACCGTCGACCTCAAACTCCGCGATGCCAAAGGCGACGGGGTCACGCTTCGTGGAACGGCCGCATTCCCAGTGGCAAAACTCATCAAGGATTCGCTTACCGGAGCCCCCACCGAAAAGCTGAAGGCAAGCATTCTGAAGAGCCCGTTCAGCGTCGCGCTCTTGATGCGCGATTACGATATTCAGCGACTGAATATCTCGGCAGTGCAAAAGGCCAAGGCCGAGGGCACGTTCAATATTTTGCTCACGATGGATGGCACTCCTGAAAATCCCCGCGGCCGCTTAAGAGGCCGCCTGGCAGGGTTTGGCTGGGACCGTTTTCGGGACATCTTCATCGATATCGACGCCGATCTGACCGAACAAGTACTAGACTTGACCAAAGTCCGAGTCGAGTGGGATGCCGACGAGGTCTTGACCGGACGGGCCTCGATTCCTGTTCCGATTCAGGTGTTGCTCGGAAAACAGCCGCTCGAAGACTTGCCCCTGGATATCGAGTTTAGGATACCAAGCCTGCCGATCGCGAAGCTAAGCGCGGTGGACTACACCTTTGCTAGTATTCGCGGAAAAATGGACGCGCTGATTCAGCTCAAGGGGACGCTTACCGCTCCGAAAATCACGGCGACAGCGCACGTTAATGAAACACTTTTTGCCAACAAAAAAACGGGTAATCTAATCATCGAGGCTACCGCCGCCGACAACGAAGTCAGCGCACTTGTGGATGTGCAGCACGGCACGACGAGCGTCGCAAGCATTCGCCTAAAAGCACCGGTAAACCTGAATGTTCTGGAACTTGCTGGTGGCGCTGAACCGCGACTTCCAGGGAATATCTCGGGCGCGATCGTGGCCGATAATGTGGACGTTGCTGGCCTTTTCCCACCAAAAATCCTTGAGAGTGTGGTCGACAACGTGAAGGGCAAACTTACGTCCAACCTCACTGTGGCCGGGACATGGAGTTCGCCCCAGCTGAACGGATTGCTCAAGATCAAAGAGCTGAACGCGTTTTTCCCGTCCATCGGGCGCAAGATCGAAGACGCTTCGCTCCATATTGAGGCCGCCGACGGCGGGCTGAATATCGTCGAGTTCTACGCCGCTGAAAACCAGGGATACGTCGATGCCGAAGGCCGTATTGACCTCGAGAAACTCGCCCCCACACGCATCGCGCTGACGATGAATCTACGAGAATTTGGCACTTCGGGTTTCACGCCGATGCCGACCTATATTTCGGCAAGTATTTGGACCTCGGTGGATCTGACTCAACCAGAAAAAGACATTCGAGTTGGCATCAATGAATTGGTGGTGAACGTGCCCGAAAACCAACAGGGGTCTACACATCCTATGGAATTGGATGGCGATATCGTCATCGTTGACTCGACCAAAACAACCGAAAACCCGCTGATTACTGGCGTGTCTTCTCCGGAAGCTAAGGCTGTGACCGCCAAGGTGCAGATCGATATCGCGCCTGGTGCGCAACTCAAACATCCCAATGCTCAGATTACGTTTGAGGGGAACCTTGCCGTCGATGTCAGAGGAACACAGACGGCTGTGTTGGGGGATATCACTGCAACGTCCGGGAAAATCGAAGTTCTTGGAAAGCAGTTCCGCCTTGACCAGGGAATCGTCACATTTGCCGGAGCATCGCCCCCCAACCCTCGAATTCAAGCCGAGGCGTCGTATATCTTCAGTCGTAACGTGGCCGAAGAGTTGGGACCCGCGAGCTCAGGTAATCCGCGGGCGGTGATTCGCGTGTACGGCACGGCATTGCGGCCGCAGTTGCGCATGTCATCCGACCCGCAACTTACTGAGTCGCAAATCATCTATGTACTGGTGTCGGACAGGGCCCCTGCCGTCGCACAGGCGGGCGAAGAAGAAGGCGTGGCATCGCAGGCCATCGCGGCGGCGTCCGGATTGCTCTCGGGCATGCTCAAGGAGCGTGCGAAAGGTGTCTACCCCATCGATATGCTTCGGCTGCAGACCAGCGAAGGCAATATCTCGGGAGTCGAGGTCGGCAAATACTTCGGAAAGGACCTGTTCTTTTCGTATGAATATGTGTTTGGCGCCGCAGAGGGCGAAAACACCAATGAAGTACGGCTGGAATACCAGTTCGCCCCCCGCTGGCTTGTCGGATCGCGATTTGGGGACCAAGCCAACGGCGCGGTGTTCCTGTTTTGGAACATCTATTAACGTTGGCTCAGGTCAGCAGCCACACGCCAAAAAACTCGTTTTCATCGGTCCAGTAGTTTTCGACCGTAAAACCGCAGGATATCGCGACGCCTTCGAATTGTGACTTCGAATATTTGTAGGAAAATTCGGTCAGAATCGACTCGCCAGCGGCAAATTCAAAAATCTCACTTTCGATCACGATTTTGGTGGGTTTCGAGGCCACGAGGTGCATCTCGATTCGACCTTCGCCGGGGTTAAAAAACGCGTAGTGCTCAAAGGCTTCGACGTCCAATTCGGCGTCGTCGATAGCCTTGATGCGATGCAGAAGATTCTTGTTGAAAGCTGCCGTGACACCTTTTGAGTCGTTGTAGGCGGCGTGCAAAATCGCAGGGCTTTTTTTGAGATCCACGCCAATCAGCATGCCCCCCTCCTGCCCCACCAGCTCACGCACCCGAGCCAGAAAGCGGTTGACTTCGGTCGGTCCAAAATTCCCGATCGTCGAGCCGGGATAAAACACAAACTGCCGTCCGTTATCGAAGCGCGGCAATTCAAAGGGTTGCGTAAAGTCGGCGTGAACGGGCGATACTTCGAGGCCCGGAAAGGCTTGGTTCATGCGGACTTCAGATGCCTCTAACGCAGATTCGGAAATATCCACTGGCACCCAAGCTCGGGGCGATTCCAGATGGGATAGCAAAATTTCGGTTTTGACCGCGCTGCCCGACCCAAACTCGACAATCACGGTATTGGCGCCCATGGCGGCCGTGATCTGCGGTCCAAACTGCCGCAAAACGCCAAGTTCCGTCCGGGTCACGTAGTACTCGTCAAGGTCGCAGATCTGCTCGAAGAGGTCCGAGCCGTCAGCGTCGTAGAAGTATTTGCTCGAAATCCTGCGGGGCGAAGCCTTCAGGCCCGCGACCACATCACTCAAAAAACTCATTACGCTCCCTTAGCGAGACGAAAACCGGAGAACTGCCAACGGGCATGTGCCGGAAAGAAATTTCGGTAAGTTGGCCGAATATGTTCAGCAGGCGTTGCGCAGGAACCCCCACGAAGCACGTATTGGTTCAACATAAATTTGCCGTTGTACTCGCCCAAAACCCCTGACCATGGCTCGAAGCTCGGATAAGGACCGTACGAGCTCGACGTCCATTCCCAGACGTCGCTGGCATGCCAATCTGGCTGTTGTTGAGGATGGAGAAAAGTCGAGACAGGCCCAGGAGCCGTGTCACGAAAGGCTGCTTCCCACTCGAACTCGGTGGGCAAACGGGCCTTGGCCCAATGTGCGTAGGCGTCGGCTTCCCAAAGCGAGATATGTGCTGCAGGAGCGCCAGGGTCAAGGGGACGCCAGCCCGACAACGTCCACTCTTGCCAGGTCGAATCGACCTCTCGCCAGTACCTGGGATGACGCCAGCTCTGGGCCGAAACTGTCGCCCAAGCTTCGGCAAACCAGAGGTCTGCGCGTAGGTAGCCTCCCGCCTGAACGAACTCCAAAAACTCGGCGTTGCTCACCGGTCGCGAGGCCATCTGGAATGGCTCAAGAAACACTCGATGACGCGGCGATTCGTTATCAAACGCAAAGGTATCTCCGGCGTGACCGACCTCTTGAATACCGGCTTCGAATGCCTTCCATTCGAGGGGCGACGGAGTGGTCAGGTTCCAATCGACGTCGTGATATTTGGGACCGAGCGGATTGGAAAACAACACATGTTTAAGGTCGGTGAGCATCAACTCTTGATGTTGTTGTTCGTGGTGGGTTCCGACTTCAACGATCTGGTGGGTTGCGGGGTCGTCTAGCGCCGCCATCACCGCAGAATCCACCTCGGCCCGCCACTCCAGAATTTCGTCGACGCTCGGCCGTGTCTGCGTACCGCGACGCTCACGCGGGAACTGAGGCCCTGCGCCATTATAATACGAATTAAAGAGGTAATCCCAACCCGGTCTGCGTGTCGAAGGGTTAAGCACGAACGTGTCAAAGAACCAGGTCGCGTGAGCTAAATGCCAACGTGACGGGCTGACGTCCGGCATCGTCTGAACCAACATGTCCTCGTGGGACAGCGGTGCGCAAATGGCCAGTGAATGTGACCTGACTTTGCGGAAACGGTCTTGAATGGACACCATCGTAAAACTCCTAGCCAGGTGCCAGAAAAGAACGCAAGAAACGCTGACGGAGCGTCACGCAAGACGTTAGATTCCGCAACCCTTGGAAGAGATACAAAAAAGATGTTTTTATGGACCGGTACGCATGCACCGAAACCCGACCTCAGCTGGCTGCGCAAAGAAGTCGAGACGAGCTCGGTTGCTTGTCCTGCCAAGTTCAGGCGCCTGTCGATAGGAGCCGCCGCGGATGGCATGTCCTGAGCCTTGGTTCGTGGCCTGACGTGGGTTGGTCACTAATAATGCGGTGTAGAAGTCTTCGTCGTAATAGTCGTCCACCCACTCTGCGGCGTTGCCGGCCATGTGATGAACTCCATAATAGGATTTGCCGACGGCCAGCGACGTCACGTCCTGAACGCAGTTTGCCCCATTCGATGACGTGCAATTGAACACGCCTTTCGTGGCATCCTCCTGGTTTCCCCATGGCCATTTGGTCGTGCGTGAAAACGGCCCACGAGCGGCTTTTTCCCACTGCGCCTCGGTCGGAAGCATCCCGCCTTTCCAATCGCAGTAGTCGGCGGCTTGATCCCACGACACGCACAGCACGGGACGGTTGGGAGAAGTGATGCTCTGAAACGGGCAGCTCAACGGTAAAGCCGAACATTGACCGTTCAGGAAGCACTGCGTGTACTGGCCGCGTGTCACCTCAAAGCGGTCGATATAATAGGGTGAGAGGCTGACCAAGTGCTGAGGCTGTTCGTCAGGATCGGCGTAAATATCCGTCGAAAGCGAGCCCATCACAAACGTTCCACCGGGAATATAAGCGGTGTCGTTGAGCGCGGCGTTGCAGTTTTGGTCTACTTGCCCGTCGCAGTCATTATCCAAGCCGTCACCACAGATTTCAGGTGGTAATGCGCAGGTGCCGCTCTGGCAATTCAAGGTTCCAGCGGCCACTCCGCCGCCCGGGCAGGCCCGATAACAAACGTTCATGTTGTCGACGAGTCCGTCGCAATTCGAATCCGCGGCATTGCAGACTTCGGCTTCATCACGGTCGCAGGCCGACCACGCGCCGCCGATGCAGATGCGTACGCTACGGGTCGGACACGTACCACCGCACTGTTCAGTGAGCACCAACCCCGTAGGCGTTTCGTCGACAAGGCCGTCGCAATCATTATCCAAACCATCGCAAATCTCGGGCGAAGCGGCTTGGGTCGTCACGCAACGAAGACCCTCTGGGGTGCATTGGAACGCCCCGACGCCGCAGGTGCCTAAAAGTCCGGTTTCACAGGTGGTCGCCTGTTCTGGGAAGGTCTCGTCGGTGGCGCCATCACAATCATTGTCCAATCCATCACAGATTTCGACCGGAGGACTCGTGGCGACACAGGTGTTGAAATTGCCCGCGACACAACTTTGAGTGCCAGCGCCGCACGCTGAAGTGCAGGTTCGGACGACGTTTTCGTCGAGATCGCCGTTGCAGTTATCGTCGATATTATTGCAGGTCTCGGCGACTGGCCCGTTCACGGCCTGACAGCTCAAGGCCGCATTCTGGCAAACCTGAACGCCAACAGAACATCGTCCAGGCCGCCCCGTTGCACACGCATCGCCCGCGCCAACTGGGCTATTATCGGGCACTCCATTGCAGTCGTTATCAAAACCGTCGCAGACTTCGTTGGAAGGTCCGATGGCGCCCATGCAATCACCCCACGCGCCATCAACGCACGTTTGGGTTCCGAATGCGCATTCTCCAACTGCCGAGCCACAGTCGCGGCTTTCGCCGGGAGCACAAGGACAACCCTGGTCGATCACACCATCACAATCGTTATCCAAACCGTCGCAACTTTCTGGGCCGGGCCCCTGAGCCCCGACGCAATCGCCCCACGCGCCATCAGCGCAGGTGCGGGTTCCCGCGACACAAACGCCCGCGTCGCTTCCACAGCTCTCGGTTTCGCCGGTGACGCACGAGCAACCCGCCGAGTCGACCAAACCGTCGCAGTCGTTGTCTAAGCCGTTGCACTGCTGTTCTGCGCCCGGAAACACCGTGCGGTTACCGTCATCGCAATCGAGCACTTCTGGGGCGCAGTCGATTCCGACAAAAAACCCATCATTATCGTTGTCTGTGAAACACACCGAGGCATCGGGCGCATCTGGGGATAGGTCCACTCCACCATCGGCCGTTGTGTCTGGGCCGATATCCTCAACGCCTGTGTCCAAACCTGACGAACAATAGCCGAACGAACATGCGCCGCTTGCGCAGTCGTCCGCCGAGGTACACGCAAGGCGCACTGCTGGCGGATCGAACCCGCAACCCGCGACCGCTGCTGAAATTGCCACTCCCAAAACCATCAACACTCTTATCAGCTTCAACGCACACCTTTACGTGACAGGGACTTTGCGACAGACTTCGCCGCGCCCACACCGGGTTGGCACATGGTACTCACTCGGCGTATCAATTCAATCCCACCGCTTGAGCTTGCTTATGCTTGCGCGTCTTAAAAGCCTGCT
>JBBKVQ010000263.1:0-9329 GCA_037968515.1 Bradymonadaceae bacterium | reverse complement strand
ACGTCGCCAAACGTGTGCACAAAACGGACACGTTTGCCTTGTGAATGCGCGATATCACGGATGGCTCGCGGATAATGGCTCAACACCTCTGCGACCGGAACGTGGCGCATATGGCGAGTTTCGTCGTCGACTTGCAGCGCTCGGGCCGAGGCGTGGTGGAGCTCGTCACGCAGGCGCGAAACGTTAACTTCATAGTCGCGATGAAGGTTTGTCAGCCGCACCTGATGCGATTTTGGCAGGTTGGGGGCGGCTTGCCGCGCAAAGGACTCCAGGTCTTCGGAGTGTTTCCGAAGGTCGCCCATCCGGTAGTCGATTCGTCGCGTCAGCAGCAGCATCTCGGCCGATGCCTCGCTCAACCGCTCCAGCCGGGCCAAGTCGACGCGTAGCGTGCTCGCTGTTTGAATTTTGAGCAGCCCGGTACTCGACTCCTGAGTCGTAGGGCGGACCTCAGGGATATAAGGTTCCACAGGTTCGTCCGAATTCGCACGCATCGCGACCACTTGCTCGACAAATCCGGTCAGATCGATGGGGCCAGAAAACGACCCAGCGGTCTTGGTCAACAGCGACCGCACCATGTCTAGACCTTTGAAGATCATGGCAAAAACAGGCGGGTCGACTTTGAACCCAAGTCCTTCGGCGTCCAGCAGCAGGTGTTCGGTGAAATGCGCAACAAGGTTGATGTCGGCAAACCCAAGCATCCGCGCTTCGCCCTTTAGCGTATGGGCCTCGCGCAGCAGCGTTTGACGGGACTCCGCGGCGTCGGGCTCGTGTTCGAGTTCCACCAACAAGGAGTTCATCTTTTCGACTCGATCAAGCGCGACCGAACGAAACTTCTCGATGAGACCAGAGACACTCATCGGCTTAGGTTTCCTCGGGAGCAGGGCCCGTGATGTCTTTTTCTAGGTCGTCCAGCTGTTCATCAAAGGATTTCTTCTTCGATTGTTCAGTCCGAAACGTCTCCGAAATCTGCGCCAGCTGGGCGTCTTCGGCATCCGAAAGCCCAGATAGCTCCAGAGTCGGCTGGTCTTCTCGACGCCGCATAAGCGCGAACGCCGGGGTTCGGGTCTCTTCACGGCGGGGAATGGGGTGTTCGCCAGAAAGAGCTGCAGCTTCCTCGAGTGGAACGACCGTTGTGGGCGGATCCAATTCGACCGGGGCCTCGGGCTTCTTGGCCTCCTCGGCCACTTTCTGAGGAGCAGTCGCTTTTACCGTCGCACGAATATCTGGCTCTTTGGCTGGCATCTCGGCGGCCCGCCGGCGCTGAGTCGAAGAGGTTGGCTCGACGATCGCCCGCAAATCATCTGCAAGCTGCACAAGCTCTCCCGCCGCGTGTGAAAGCTGGCGAGTGCCTGAAACACCTTGGGAAATAAGGGTCGAAAGCTCGTCCATCGACTGGGTCACCTGTTCGGTTCCGGTCTGCTGCTGCTGAGTAATGAGCGTGATTTTAAGCGCTGACTCGGTGGTCTTATCGCTCAGGTTTGTGCCTTCCTCAGTCGCCATGACGCTAGCCATCGAGGACTCCCGGATATCTGCCAGCAGCTCTTTAACGTCCCCGACTGAGTCTTTGATATTTTCCGCCAAGCGCCGCATTTCTGTTGCGACCAGCGTGAAGCCCTTGCCAGCTTCGCCAGCCCGCAGGCCTTCGAGCGATGCGTTCAACGCCAACAGATCTGAGCGGTCGGCAATCGACTTGATGACCTCCAAGATTTCCGCGATGCGCTCGCTATGGCCCTTCAATTCGCCGATACGCTCAGCGACCGTGCGGTTATTTGACTGAGTGCGTTCCGCGGATTTGAAGACGGTCTGCGCGCTTTCGGCAATGCGTTTGGCCGACGACAACAGGGTTTCCATGGTGCGCTGGGTTTCTTCGACGCTCGACGCTTGATGGGTTGCTGCAAATTCCTGCACGTTCAGAACCGACAGGATTTCTTCGGTCGAACTCGAAATATGCACTGCCGTATGTGAGAACTCGGCCACCAAAAACCGCAACCGGTCACTTAGATTTCGGATCGAATCCACAAGCTCGCCGTCGCCTTCAAGCTCCTCGTTCGTGCTGCCTTGCGCCACCGCTTTGGCGTGTTTTTGTATCTCAACAAGTTGGCCCTTCAGCTCGGTAATCGCTTCACCGGGATCGCCGGTCAGCTCGGCCTTCAAAAGCGGACTGGAAAGCTGGCCTTGAGCCAGAAGCCGAATCTGCAAAGTCAGGCGCCTCAACTGGTTGTTCGCGTCCCCCAGGCGTTTTTCGAGCGTTGAACCTTCACCCACCTCTGCAAGGTCCACGTCTTCGATCCGGCCAGAACGCAACACCGCTGGTTCGGCCTTTCTGATATCTAGCCGACCAGTGGCCAGCGATTCGACCAGAGTTCGGCTCTTTGCTGCTTGTGCTGCCATCTGGTTGACCGTCGCAGCCAGCGCGCCCATTTCTCCGGAAGCCGCGGGAACCTCGCGAGTCGGCGCTTCGCCCTTGGCAAGCTGTCCCAAGTTTTCGACCACCTGAGAAAGCGGCGACAACACCAGATAGGCAAAAAGCACCGAAACGATCCAGCCCACCACGGCTGCCAGCGTCATAAACTCTGTCCCCTGAATCAGCGCAAATCCGCCGATGGGAATCCACAGCAACGACACCAGAACCGCAAAATAGATCCATATCTTCATCAGTAACTCACTATCGAATGGCGACTTTTTCCAGAATGGCTGGAATGTCGAGCAACGCGAGAACTCCACCTGGAGCCCACCGCGCCGCACTTGATATATCGAGAATTGGGGCAGAAAGCGTCTGCTTCGCATCGTTTTCAACGCGCGCAGGCCATAACTCGAAACCGGCCACAGCGTCCGCTAAAATGCCGGCGACCAGTCGTTCGTGTTCGATCACCAGAATCCGAGGCGTGAAATCCGAGGGTGTCCCGCTGCCTTCCAGGCCAATCCAATCCGCAAGGTCCAGTACCGCAACCGCTTGCCGGCGAAGCATCGCAACGCCTCGAATCGGAGCCTTCAAGCCCGGGACATGCGTGATTTCAACGCCACTGCCCACGGCATTCGCGTTCGAAAGCGCAAGGATCTCGCGCACTAACGTGGCCTCGACTGCAAACGCCTGCCCACGAATCGAGAACCGCAGCACATCAAAGCCAGCGTCAGATTCTTCGCTTAGATCTCCCCCGCCCCAATCAAAGTCTGCGGGCACTGGTTGTTCGGTATCATCGCTCATGCCCGGATCATAAACGACGAACCGGGTATGCGCGAGTTTCCGCTGCAGTGAGCGGTGAGCAGTGAGCAGTTGTGATTGGTTCGCGTGGCTCCAGCCGCGCCCTGCGATTCCGCGCCTGTTCTCTTGGCTCCTGTGGTCGTTGTTCGACCATTTTTGCCTGATTTTCGGCGAATTTCCGGATAATATAAATTTTATTTTAGTGTTTGACCGATGAATAAACGACGTTTAGTTTGTCCGTGTTCCGCGTGAACAAATAATTCATATTCAAATCCTGGGGAGGAACCGAAATGATTTTCAGAAAGCAGAAAGGCATTGTTGCTATCACCTTAATGATGGCAGCGTTAATTTTGTCCTGTAGCGAACGAACCAAGAGTGACGCCGTCACCCCGGTGACCCCGCCTAAAACTCAAAAACAAGAACTCCTCGACAATATCTCGATAGCCGAGGGAATCCACCCTGACGTGGCCGCCAACACAGGCACGGGGAATCAGTGTATTGCACATTCGGAAACCCTAACAAATCCCGAGATTCGACCGTCATTACTGGCGTATCAACAAATCGACGAATCAAAATATAACACGCCATTCCATCGCGCATTCTGGATGAACTCGCCTAACCATGTTCAAGACATGCTCAGTATTATCTCCGAGTCGGAAAACGGCCAAGGAATGCTCGATTTTGCACATTTACAAGATGTTGCGAACATTCATTATCAACGCCTTTTTAATCAAACCGATGGCCCAGTTCTCTCGCTCTTGGTTGTCATTCCAACCGCCGACCGAAATGCGGTTTTGGCGGGTTCTGCATCAAATCCAGGCGCATGTGTTACTCAGAATGGCTCACCAATAAATCCACAACCAAGCAACCTGGCGGAATGGGTTAGCGAGTGCGGCGTCCGATATCTTGAAGAAGAAAAACTTGGGCAGTACTTCTTGTTTTCAGCGACCGTCGAGAACTTAGAAGCGAACTTCAATAATGAGGCCGAACAAGGCTGGGCCGATACAATCCGGATCTTGCAGGTCGAAAACTACACCAATCAGACCGACTCGCTACAACGTCTAGAGGACTTTGCCACCCTTTATCCAGATGTTGAGTTTCAAGTCACAGCCCTTCACGACGTGATCGGCGGCGATTATCCGTTTTTTGTAGACCTAAATGAACCCGTCGTGCTCGCACAGGAATTCGGCGACTTTGCTAGCTACTATTACTGGACTTCGGCAATGGCAGTGGCGCAAAACGATGTTGCGGCTTTGGGAACTCCAATCTGGCAGCTCGCCACCGTTTATGACACAGAAGCGCAGCTTGAAGAAATGTGCGGAGTTACCCAGAATGACATCGCGCAGGCGTTCGGATGTTATTCGTATTTCGAAGACCGGCTGCGTATTATCGAACGTCGATTTATACCCGAGGTCGCTGTCTACGTGGATGCGCTTCAAAATCCATCCAAATACGCGCAGCCCAACGATTCGAAAGACTGGGGGCGTTTTTTGAACGACTCATGGGATCCCTTGATTAACAACCTTCCAAGCCTGCGATCGCAATGTGACCAGGCCCTTAACTCCGCCAACGCAAACGATATTTGCCAGTCTTGTGACGCTCAAGCGATCGATGATGTTATCGAGGAGTTCAACAGCCTTACCGAGCCGCGTCCAGCCGTCCATCCTGACCACCCAACAGCTCGGGATGTTGAGTATAGAACCTTCATTTTGACCAATAACGACGCGATGAGCCCTGGCACCATCCACGATACGTTCTGCGGCTTTCATCGACTAAGCGGAAAACTCGAGGGTGGTGGCGAAGGTGCTTTTCTTCGCCGAAATTGGGTCAACTGGGATTTCGAGACTTTCTCGCAACAGACCGCAAATTCCACCCGACTTCGGGCCGCGATTATGTGCACCGACGGCCTCACCCGCGGGCCGTCATGTTCTGGGTCGTTCTGCTCGTGGTACGAAACCTGTTCCGCAGGAACCTGTATGCCATCGCAGACTTATTTTGATGCCACCGAGACTACTGATCTGTCGGTGAACAATGGTTCGAATACAACCTCGATTACCCCGCCGTCGGGATACGGTCTTCCAGACAAACCTTATCTGGCGATGTTCTCGGGGATGAGCGGAAAAACCCGGGGTCTGGGAGAGAAAGTCGTTGTGAGACAACGTTCTACTGCGCTTGAAGCTCAAACCACAGTTGCGAGCCAACAAGGTAATCTGACTGGATGGACCACTGGCACTTTACTTACTGATAACGCCGCCCATGCTTTTAGAGTTGTTCCGTCTGACACAAACGATCCCTATGAGTCGGTGGTCTCGAATCAAAGCGCAGGGGCGGATGAGACGGTTGAGCTGACTTTGGCTCCTGCCAATCAAGCGTTTTGTTACCTCACGTCTTTGGGCGGAAAATTTGATGGAGCGGGCGAGGTGGCTGACCTTTCAATTCGGTCCGGCTCTTGGGTGCTTCAGACACGGTCTAGCGGCACCGATGACTGTAGCTGTGGAATTCCGTTTTTTGCTTGTGGCTGCACTTTTGCGAAACCCCTGCAAGCGGTTGCTCGTTGTATTGACATCCACCAATAAGGAAGGTGATGAGATTCTTAGGTTTGTTAGTAATATTCTCGTTTTTTGGATGTGGTGACGAGATCAGCCATCCAACGCCGCCTATCTCCGAATGGTGTGACTTGGAACGACCTCGGGAGGATTGTCTAGCCGAGAGTATTTATATTAATGATGGGGATCTTGAGGCGGCGAAAGCGTTGTGCTCAACACCGTGTACTCGAGTTAAAAGTCTCTCGATTGGCGGTGGCGACGCCGAAATGTTCAAGGCCGTGCATGGTTTTACTCATATAGACGGGCTAAATATTTTGTCGTCTGATAATAATGTACGTGATTTGAACGAATTTAAAGACTTGACCTCTTCATTCGCCATTTGGATCGATGGTAACCTAGGACTCGAATCGCTTGAAGGCTTGGAAAATCTTGTCCAAGTCGCCCCTCCTGAAGATTCAGAGATTGAGCTTACGAGCGATTACGTAATCAAGATCGAGAACAATCCGAAACTGAAGTCTGTTTCCGCACTGAAAAGTCTTAAAACGGTTGGAACGATTGATATCAATCACAACAACTCGCTTGAAGCGGTCGAAGGCCTTTCAAATTTGAGCGTGGGGACGGTACGAATCGAATACAATGACGCTCTAAAAAGAATCTCGGGTTTTGAGTCATATAAAAACGAGGGTGCGGTCGTTATCAAGCATAATAACCAGCTGAAAACCATCGATGGATTCCAGAACCTGACGCAGGCGGACTCTATCTATGTGTACCGAAACCGAACGCTTGATGAATGCCAGGCTCGACGGATTGTGGATCAATTAGTCAACACTCCTGAAATTTTGGAGATTAGCGAGAACGGTAAACCATGCGACTAAGGGCCACCAAAAAAGGGTTTCATCGGTTTGCAGCCTTTCTGATGAAGCCCATCCTCTTCGTTCTGCTTCCGATTTTGGGATGTGGTGAAGAGATCGCACCACCAACGACCCCGCCGGTCGCCGAATGGTGTGATGTGGACCGCTCTCGGGAGGATTGTGAAGCTGGGAACATTTACATCAATGACGGGAATCTGGATGAGGCTCGGCTTCTCTGCATGACACCGTGCACACGCGCCCGCGCAATTTCGATCGGTGGTGGGGATGCAGAGTTGTTTAAGGCTTTAAAAGGCTTCAAAACCGCCGGTTCATTGAATATATTTGACTCACACGAATCGGTTAAAGATTTAGACGCCTTTCGCGAGATCACACAGGCATCCCATATTAGGATTTCCGATAACCCGGGATTGGAATCGCTTGCGGGACTGGAAAATCTTGTTCGAGTAGTTCCTCCCGAAGATTCTGAGTTTGAACTAACGGGGGAATACAAAATTGAAATTTCAGGGAATCCAAACTTGAAGTCAGTTTCCTCACTCAAAAACCTTGAGACTGTTGGAAGCATTATGATTTTCGGAAATCATTCACTCAAAGTGATCGAAGGACTAAATGCGCTTACAGTTGGGGGGCTTAGGGTCGAGTATAATAACGCGCTGACAAGAATATCTGGATTTGAAGCCATGAAGACGCGTGGGTCGTTGGCGATCCTAACCAATAACAACCTGAAGACTATCGATGGGTTTCAAAACCTGACGCAGGTCGATTATCTGCGCGCCTATCGCAACCTAGGGCTTGATGAATGTCAGGTGCAACGGATCGTCGATCAATTGGACGAGCCGCCTGACACGCTTGAAATCATCGAAAATGGGAAGCCATGCGACTAGGTTTGGTCAAAATGGGGATGCACCGGTCATTAATAGTGCCGATGGTCCCCATACTTTTGGCTTGAATCCGTGATTCCGGCTTTGGAATCAGGAAGAAGGTGCGTGGGATTCGAACCCGTCCTGCGTTCTGAGCCTGGTTCGCGTGGCTCCAGCCGCGCCAGCGATTCCTGGTTCGCGTGGCTCCAGCCGCGCCTGCGATTCCCTTGGTCCGCGAGCCCTATGGCTCGCATGTGTTTGAAGAGTCAGAAGAATCGCATGCAGGCCATAGGGCCTGCGCACCAAGCGCAGCACATAAACAACCTCCTTCAGCCACGCTTACCAAACGCCGAAGCCCCGGCGGTGAACACAATTAGGTTCTGGCGACTTCCCAGCCCATGCGTGTATATTGGTCAGACAATAGCTGCGTCGGAGTCGGAATGAAGAAGTGGATCGTCGTGATAGTCATGCTCGCTGCCTGCGGGTCGGAAGATAAGCCGGTTCTGGGAAACACCAACAACTCGCAAATCGACGTTGGGGCGGATACCGGCTCTGAATCAGACGCAGGGCTCGCCGATGCAACCGCGGATCAAGGGGTTGACCAAGGCACATCAGGAACCTGCGCGACTCAGGCAGATTGTCTGTACGCGATTGGTGATAACGCAGTGGTCGACGTGGACGGTGGGATTACCCGTGAGACCGTCATCGGGCGAGACCTGCCGCTTTTACTCAACATGCCAACTGTTGCCGGACCCGCACCGGTGGTCGTCTTTTCGCATGGCGGGTCGTTCGAGCCAGCTGGACAAAACAACAACAAGAAGTGGGGCGCTTTGCTCGCCCGCAACGGATTCGTTGTGATTCATATTGGACATTCATTGGTGGGGGCGGGCCAAGGAACGAAGGTGTGTACGGCTGCGAACGTACCGCAGACCGAGTGTTCCCCGGGCGAAGAGGATAATGGACTCCTCACAGTGATTCGTGCGTACGATATTGCCGCCGTCCTCGACGACCTGCCGCGAATATCTGAATTGAGTCAGGCGAATAACTACCCGGCTTTGGACTTGGACCGCGTGGCGGTCATGGGGTGGTCCGCAGGTTCGCGTGGGCCATCCGTGTTGATGGGTGCAAAAATGCTCACGACGGCAAATTCGCCGTTGTTTAGACTGCCGCATGCGACTCCAAAAGTGGCGGTGATGCTCAGCCCAGCTGGGCCTGGGACAGGTGGGTATTTTGCGAACGACGCCGAAAACTCATGGGATGAAATGCGTGGTCCCATATTTTTTGCCACCGGCACTAACGACGTGAAACCGGCGAGTCCCGAACTGACTGGGGCCGTTCGTAGGCAGGCGTTTGACCTTCAGCCAGCGGAAGGCAATCGTTACCTGCTTTACTCCAATCTAGAGGTCGGTATTGGCGGTCACGGAACCTACGATCTGGGTGATGCCAACTCAGATGGCCCACTGGCGGACCTGTCGCTTGCGCTAAGTGCGTCGGTCTTGGCTTTTCTGGATGCTGAGCTGAACGGTAGCGACGCAGCCAAAGCCTGGCTGGCGTCGGACAAAGCCCTGCTATTGGCCGGCGATGCCGAGTGGTCCAAAAAATAGGTCCGTGATTAGCCCGCGATGCGCGTGACGTTCTGGACCGGGTCGTGGTCCCGCCACCAGGTCGAGATCAGCGGCCAGAGGCCCGTAGCGGCCTTCTTGGACACAACAGCACCGACATGCCCACCTGACAGTCTGTGGAGCGTCTTGTCCTTGCTGGACACCAAATCATTCAAAATCGCGGCGCTTTCGACCGGCACGATATTATCGTGTTGGAAGGCGATGTTCAGCAACGGCATCGCGATGGTCTT
>JBBKVQ010000262.1:0-20140 GCA_037968515.1 Bradymonadaceae bacterium | reverse complement strand
GGTTGTTCAAGAATAACTTCGTCTGGCTTCTTTGTGACAGGTTCTGGATTCGCGATTCGAGGCAGCGCTTCGGGGGGTTTCTCTTCGCCGAGCGCAAGGAGTTCGACCTTTTCGAACTGCAGCATCTTGGGCTCGATTTGATCCTGCATGCTCTCGTTCGATCGCATCGTGGCCCAAATAATGGAACCCACGATCGCAAGATGCAGCACCAGCGTCATCACAACTCCCGCAGTGATATCGGACGAATGCGCTGGCCGCCCGCCTGCGGTTGGATATGAACCCGTCTCAAGCACTATTTTTTCCCTTTCTTGCCCTTCTTGGGCTCGGGTTTCTCGTCGAGATACTCTGGGTTTGTCACCATACCGACCTTACCCACGCCTGCCCTTTTGATTCGGGCCATCGTGCCAACCACGAAGCCGTACGGAATCTCGGTGTCAGCCAGCAGGTAAATTTCGCCTTCCTCCTGAAGCTTCACGTTCGACGCGAGCTTCTTCTCGACGTCGTCGAAACACACCTCGAACCGATCTTTATTCGTTTGAGTCGTCGCTGCGCTGCAATCCGTAATGATTTCATCGCCGATTCGCACGATTAGCGTCTTATCGATCTCAAGTATGATCTTATCTGTGGTTTTGGGATCGATACGATTGGCGTTGTTGCGCGTCACGGGCAGATCCATATCGACCTTACGCTTTTCAACATCCTCTTTAATCATCGGCGCCGAGATCATGAACACGGTCAAAAGAACCAACATCACGTCGACCAATGGCGCGACGTTGATCTCGGCATTCATGCCACCTGAGCCGCCGGGTAGTCTTGCACCCATCGGGACCTCACTTGAAGAAGTGGCGTTTCACAATATTCAGAAAATCGTTCGAGAAGTTATCCATCTCGGAACCAACGACACGAATTCGACTGGTAAAGAAGTTGTAGGCGGCACCGGCAGGAATCGCCGTCACGAGACCAAACGCGGTCACGATCAGCGCTTCGGCAATGGGCCCGGCAACGACGTCGATGCCTGCAGCACCCGCAGCTTCAATGTTGACGAATGCAACCATAATTCCCCAGACCGTACCAAAGAGCCCAACAAACACAGCGTTGGAGCCCACAGTAGCTAGGAATGGAAGCAAACTCTCGAGCTCTGTCGTCTCGGTGGTCATCGCCCGGCGAAGCGCACGTTCCACGTTTTCGATTCCACCCAACTGGGTTTTCATCGTGCCGGTCTCCTCGCCTTCAACATTCTTAAGCTTCGACAACTCAATGTATCCAGCCTTGAACACCTGGCTCACCGGCGACCTCGAAAACTGCTCGGCGGATTGATAAATTGCGTCGAGTCGCTTTGAGGCCCAAAAGGTCTCAAGAAAACGAGCACTTTCGACACTGGCGCGCCGCAAATAGAGCGCCTTGTAGCCGATCACGTACCAAGACAAGAGGCTCATGATGGTCAAAACCACCAGAACCGCTGTAACCACGCCGTCTGCCTCAAGAAGAATCTCGACGACCCCTCTGGCTTTTTCGGGGCTCGCGGCCTGAGCTGTCACAAGCTGCACCCACATCGTTTCCAACATAGTTTCCTCTCTAAACGTTTTCGCACCACGTGATACCACGCTCCAAAATCACCGCGCAACGTTGGACGACGGGATCGCCGCTTCCTGCGTTGCCAACGGCGAAGTCGGTCTGCTACCATTCGGCGGCTTCATGCACAAACTGATAGCCCCTCTACCGATCATTCCTTAGCTTTCAGGGTAAGGCCGATGACTACGGATCTACGCGATCTTGAGAATCTCTGGCGGGACCAACCCGGCAATTACGAATTATTCATCTCTTTGGGAGAGAGTTACGCCGAGGCACTCGACTGGCGGAAGCTTGTCTCGCTTTACGAGAATGCCAGCGCACGCTTTGGGACAGATCCCGAATTTGGCGATCGATTGGTGGCACAGTTGCGATCGATCAACGAGGTTCTGAGCGACACTGCCGAACAAGGGGGGCTCCTTGTCGCACTAGGCGATGCCCTGTGGAGTTTGCAGCAAAATCGCGACGACGCGATGAAAGCGTTCCAAGAATCGTACGTGGTCCACCCAAGCGATACGACTTGCCTCGACCATGCACGCAATATTTACCGTGAATCGGAAGATTTTGAGCGGGTACTTTTGCTGTTTAAACTTCAGCTAAAAAAAGAGAGTAACCCTCAGGCTAAGGCCCGCGTCCTGACTCGTGTCGCCCAAGTTTACGGCGATGACATGAAAAACCCAGCCAAGGCCGTTGAAGTCCTTGAACAGGTCATGGAACACGACCCTGAGAATGCTGATGCCGAGGAGCTGTTCTACGTCTACAGCGAGGGGAAATCGGTCCTTCAGGTGATCCAAGATCTCGTTCTGGACGCCCGGGAGCACCGCAAATCACATCCCGAGCGCTCCGCCGAACACTATGTACAGGCAACGCACCTCGAGAAGCTGCGCGATTGTGGGACCAAGGAGCAGGCGCTGGAGTACGCCACTGAAGCGCTAAATATTGAACCAGGCAATGAAGAGGCGATTAACTTACGAAGCGGGTTGCTGGAGCAACTTGGCCGCTCCGACGAGGCAACTGGAGTCTCGGTCGTTGGGTACGTGAACGTGATTGCAGAGGAGGCCGAGCGAAAAGCAGACGAAGTCGCTAGCGAAATCGCCGCAGACACCTCAATTCCTGAAAACACTGATGAAGGCGAAGCGATTGAAAACGCTGAAGAGAGCGAAGCGGTTGAAAACGCTGAAGAAGGCGCAGGCAATCCGGATCGCGACGAAAGCGAAGCCGAAGACCTGCATGCAACCAAGCTCTTGACCGCGATCCAACGCGAACAGATCGAGTCGATGGACACAACTTCAAACGCCAGCGCGCCCGCCGAAGGAGATCTGTCCGAATTGGGCGTTCAACTCGACAACGCCCCAGGCAATTTATCGATTCTACGGGCTTTCATGGTCGAGGCGAAAGCTGACGGTGCGCACGATGCGCTCGTGACTCGGTATGAAGAAGGAATCAAGCGTCTTCGTAAAAAGGAAGGCGAACTCGACGCGATGCTCGACCTGTCGAAGTATCTTTGGAAAGACCGTGTTGATTCCGAGGCCGCAGAATACTGGTTCAAACGCATTAAGCTTATCGATGCTGAACAACCCGATATGCTCGCGTTTTATGAAGAGTGGTTTGAAAAAGAGGAGGATTGGTCCAAACTTTTCGCGCTTCTCAACACCGCCCAACAACACACCACCGACGATTCACGCCGGTTGGAGATCACCCGACGTCTTGCTTCGCTCGCTGAAAACGAGATGCAGAGTGCCGACAAGGCCATCAACGTCTGGAAGGCTTATTCGCGTCAAACCACTGACCACAAAGAAGCACGCCCAGAGCTGATACGACTGTACAGCGCCCACGAAAAATGGAGCGCTTTGGTCGATACATATAAAGAGGAGCTCAGCGAGACCGAAGACGCGCCACGGCGCCTTGATCTCCTTATCGTCATGGCCGACCTCTACGAGGAGCGCCTGAGTCTTGAGCCCATGGTCATCATGTGCCTGCAACAGGTGCTCGAGATCGATCCGCATCTCGACGCAGCGTTTGACCGATTGCGGGGCCTTCTCGAGAACAACCGACGCTTCAACGACCTGACTCAACTGCTCGCGCAACGCGCGGACACCGCCGCAGATCAAGGCGATATCGCAAACGCTGTGGTCTTGTACCTAGACGTCGCCTCGATCTGGCAGGACCAGCTCAAAAACGTGACACAGGCCCTCCCTTTTCTTGAGCGCGTGGTGGAAATCGATCCCACGAATCAACCCGTCATCGACCGCCTGAAAGAAGTGTACGAATCGCGTCGAGACTTCAAATCACTGTTTGAGTTGATGCGCCGTGAGGCCGCACTTTTGGACGGTGATGAACGGCTTGAAAAGCTAAAGTCAACCTTGAGGCTAGCTCAGGAGCGAGTGCGCGACCCGGAGCTCATCGCCCCCCTACTTAAAGAGATACTTGAGGCCGAACCAAGCAACCAACAGGCGATGGAGCAACTTGAAACTTTGCTTCGTCGCTCCAATGACGCTCCTCAACTGGCCGAGCTCTTGCTCCAGAAAGCAGCGCACGCTGACGAAGCCGAATCCCATGGTTTGAAGTCTGAAGCCGCAAAACTGCTCGCTCCTACCGACCCTGATATTGCTGTCGAAATCTGGACTGAGATTCTTGACGCCAACCCTCAACATGAAGAGGCGTTTGTTTCCCTGAGTGAAGTGTTAGTTCGGCAACAAAATTGGGACGGTGTGGGCAGCCTTTACAGCTCTGCCAAACGACATGACGCCCTATGGGAGCTGTTCGATGCGGCCGCAGGGGTCACTGACGATGATGAAGCACGTGCAAGCCTCTACCGCCGAATGGCTACGATTGCCGCGGAAAACTTGGACGCGCCAAGTCGGGTAATTTTGAGCCTTGAGGCATTACGCGAAGTCAGTGCGAACCCCGACGATATCGTTCGGGAACTGGTGCAGTGGTACGAGCGAATTGGTGACGTCGAGCACGAGATTGCGATGCATCGGCGCCTTTTTGACACCGCGGCTGAGCCGGGCACTAAATTTAAGGAAGCGGTCAAAATACGATCACTGGAGCTTTCGCGCGACGAGCACGGTAACGCGATGCAGTGGAGTTTGGAGGCGGTTCGAATCGATCCATGCTCCTCCGAAGCCCTTGACCTAGCCTATGAAAGTGCCTCAGCAGCTGACGCACTTGAACTGTTGGTATCCTCGCTCGACGACATCGCTCAAACCATCGACGACCCCGCCGCGCAAGAGCTTATTTGGGGCCGACTGGCCACGATTGAGCAGAACGACCTCAATCGTATAGACGACGCGATCGCCCATATCGAACTGCTCAGCGAACGTCTTCCTGATGACCTCGAACTGCTTGGCAAACTCGATGAACTCTACGCGTTGTCGGGCAATGGCACTCAACGCATCGCCACCCTGCGTCGGCAAATCGAGATCCTTATGGACCGCGGCGCCACCCGCGTCGATGTCATCGATGAACTGGGCAAGATCGCGGACGTTCAGCGTTCCGAATTGGGTCAAAAAGACGATGCACGGGCCACGTATGCAGAGATTCTTGATATCGAGCCGGAGCACCTAATTTCGCTCCGCGGGCTCAAAGAACTGCATCGCGAGGATGAGCGATGGGACGACGTGGTGGAGTGCCTTCTGCGAGAGGTGTCGCTGTCGTCAACTGAATCGCCAGAGCTGCGGAATTCGACGCTGCTGGAACTCGGCGATGTTTACCGCGAGCACCTCAACGAGCCGGGTGATGCACTCCGGCACTATGCGATGGTTCTGGCAGATGATGGCACAAATGTGCGTGCGGTTGCCGCGGTTGAAGCCTTGCTTGCGCAACCGGATCAAGCTCGCGACGCAGCGTTGCTACTCGAGCCCATCTTCCGAGACGTGGGGCGTCAAGATGAGCTCGTTCAAGCGCTTGAAGCCCGGCGGGCTGTTACCGAAGATCGCTTCGAGGAACAAGAGATCTTGGATGAATTGATCCCGCTCTATATCGGGCTCGAAAACGTCTCAACAGCCTTCGACAGGGCTTGCCGACAGGTGGAGCTTGACGTCGAGCGTTCGGAAGTTTGGCTCAGGCTCGAGCAACTCGGTGCTAAGCTCAATCGCTGGGGCGATATCGAGAAAGTCTTCTCAAAATTCGCCCCGACCGATACCAAAGCCAGTGCCACTCGATTTGATATGTTGCGCCACCTTGCGGCGATCCGCGAATATCAGCTCAACATGAAGGCTGAGGCGCTTGCTGCTTGGGAGTTGTTGTACGCCTACGACCCCATGGAGTCGGCACACGTGGAGGCTTTGGAACGCCTGTATCGACAGCTAGGCCGCCACGAAGACCTTGTGCATATCCTCGTCGCCAAGGCAGACCTCCTTGAGGAACCCAACGCACGGGCGATGACCCTCGGCGAAGCAGCGCGCATCAGCGATGAAGTCCTTGCCGATTCGACCAAGACGATCGAAATCCTGCAAAAACTCTTGCTCGCGGACTCCGAAAGTCGAGAAGCAGTAACCTCGTTGCGGCGTTTGCTCGCGAGTGAAGCGCGGTACCTTGAACTCGGTGAACTCTTGAGTTCACAGGGCGAAATGTGCGCAGACCCTGAGTTGCGCAAGTCCTTGAATCTGGATTTGGCGCGCACGAGGTTTAACCACCTCGATGACGTCACTGGGGCGATTGAGACGTTACAGCTGGTGTTGTCAGAAAACCCACACGACTCCGAGGTTTTGGGTCTGATTGATTCCTTCGACGAGAGCTTGGCTGGCCGGCCAGAAATGATCGATGAGCGGCTCGATCTGCTTGCGATTGCAGAGCCCGTGGCTCGTGCACAGCAAAATGACTCGCGCCTGACCGAGATTTTGCGAGTGAAGCTGGCGGCTGAAGAATCCGAATTCGAGAAGGTCGTGCTACTGGACGAGATTTCGGAGCTCCTTGTCAACCAAGAGCGATTCAGCGAAGCATTCGACGCAACGGCAGACGCTGTAGCGTTAACGCCTGACGACGAGGTGCGACGACAGCGGATCGAGGACCTTGGCAACCTAGCGGAACGAGAACGAGACGTCGTCTCGGTTCTGCGTCAGGCTGCGGCCAAGGCCGACTCCGTATCTGCCGCTGACATTTTTGTGCGGGTCGCTGGTATTTTGGAACGCCTTGGAGACGACAGCGAAGCGATGGTGGCGTTTGAAGAGGCTCTGAGCGCCAACGAATCCGATGAACGCGCCCTCCTCGCCCTAGAAAACCTCTACGAACGACACCAACGGTACGAAGATCTCGCGTCGGTGCTCAAACGGTCGGCGACCTTCGGCGATCCTTCGCAACGGGCAACACATTTGCGCCGACTCGCGATGGTCGAAGAAGAAGTGCTGAATCACCCTGAAGAGTCATTGGAAGCGTGGATTGAGCTTGCTGAATTGGAGCCCGACGCAGCGGACGCTTTGGATGCCCTTGAACGGCTCCATGAGCGCGCCGAACGTTGGATGGACGTCGCAGAGATTCTTGAGAGAAAGGCCTCAACCATCCTGATTCCCGAAGTCCAACTTGGATCTTGGCTGAAGTTAGCAGCGGTTCGAGAAAACCATCTCGACGATGTGCCAGGAGCGATTCAGACGCTCAATCAAGTGTTGACCTCTGATCCAAGCCACGATTTCGCAACCAACGAACTTGAGCGCCTGTACCAACAAGAGTCTCAATGGGATGACCTTTGCGATATCTTGCGTCTGAAATTGGCTGGTGCAGATTCGGACTCCGAACGTGACCGAATCGAGCTTCAATTGGCCCATGTGCTGGTCGCAAATCTTTTTGCGACCGAAGATGCGTTGACGATGTATCGCAGCGTCTTGAACCGGTCACCGGGCCAAAGCGACGCTATCCGCGCCCTGGAGGAACTCAGCCAGGACGACGGACTGCTGGATTCGGTTGCGGAAGATTTGATTCCTCATTTTGCGCACACTCACCAGTGGCAAAAGCTGGTCGCGCTCTATGAGCGACTTCTTGACCGCGCCTTGGATCCAGGCGTTCAGGCGACCTATGCGCACGAGATCGCGCTCGTTTATCGAGACGGTCTTGAGGATTTCCCGGCAGCCAGAAAAGGCTTCTCGCGCGCGTGGCTTCTGGACCTCGATAATGTCGCCCTGCGTAATGAATTGCTTGAACTGGTAGTTCGAGACAGCGATTGGGCCCTGCTTGCAGACACCTTCAACTCTGCGTTGCTTGAGTCGCAAGACCCGACCACGACTCTCGACCTGCACCTTCGATTGGCCCAACTTCAACACGACCATCTGTCGGACCTTGAGGCCGCAGAAAAGCATCTGCGTGAGGCGCTGTTGCTGGATGAACGCCACAGCGAATCGTACGACGACATCGAACGTTTGCTGGTCGCGCAAGAGCGTTGGTTTGATCTCGTTGAACTCCTCGAGGCGCGCTATTCGGCTTTCGCGATGGAGAGCGACGCCGTCGATATCTTGCACCGTATGGCACGTGTTCAGGATCAGTTGCTCGAAGACGAGATCACTGCGACCGACACCTACGTCCGAATTCTTAGTCTGGCGCCTGACGCCGCTGAGGCCCTGTCGACCCTGAATCGCTTATATCGCAGCCAGGAGCGCTGGGATGATTTGAATCAGCTGCTGGTTGGACAATTAAGTTTCGCAAAACCTGAAGACCAGGTGACATTGCGCCTTGAACTCGGTGAACTTTCTGCCTCGCACCTGCACACGCCGATGCAAGCCGTTGATTACGCACGTGAGATCTTTGAGATCGAGCCTGCAAACAACGACGCAGTCGTACTCCTTGAAAAGCTGGTCGAAAACGAGGTGGTGCGCGCCGACGTGGCTGCACTGCTGGAGCCCATCTACCGCACACAAGGCAATATCGAAGGACTTTTGCGCGCGCTTCATGTCGCGGCCGATGCCGCGGACGAGCCCACCACGAAGGCCGCCTTCCTCAAAGAAGTGGCCGCGATTCAAGAGACCGAACAGAAGGATATCAGCGCGGCAGCAACAGCCTACGAGCGTGTTTTTGCACTGACCCCGGAAGACGACTCGGTCCGTCAATCGCTCGAGCGTATTGCCGCCCAGACCAATGGCTGGGCCAGTCTTGCGGAAGCCTACACACGGACACTGCGCGATAATTTTGATATTTCGGACGATGTTCGAGCAACGCTTCTGCTTGAGCAGGCGTCGATCTTGGAATCTAGGCTTGAACGCCTCGAGGATGCAGAACGTGCGCTGTCGGACCTGCTACTGATTCAGCCCGAGCACGAAGGGGCACTTGATGCGCTCGAACGCATCCTTTCCAGAAATGAAAACTGGCACGGCCTAGGCGAATTGTATCGTCGACGGGCAGACTTGACCCATAGCCCTGAAGACAAACGATTGGTGCTTGAGACCCTAGCCGGGCTCTATGAAGACGTCCTCGAGGACTCAGACTCCGCGGTCGAAATCCACAACGAGATCCTTTCGTCAAACGCTGACGATGTCGGCGCCAGGCGGGCACTTGAGCGGCTTCTCCACTTCTCGGGGCGTTGGATTGATCTGGCGGACCTTTACCGCCAACAGTCTGAGTTTGCGCGCAGCCCCGAGGAATCACTGGAGTATCGATTCCGCCTGGCACAAATTCTGGAAACAGAGCTCGACCAGCTGGACGAGGCGCTCGAGCTTCATCGCGAGATTCTGGGCACTGATCCCGGTCACGTCGAATCCCGGCGTGCGCTAGAGGGCTTGAGCCGAGATTTGGCGACTCGTGAAGGCGATTGGGCCGAACATCGGGTCCAAATTATCGACCTCCTGCTCACGACCTACGATCCCGAACGAGATCGTGAGCGCATCCTTAGTTTCCTGGAGCAAAAGGCGACTCTGGTCGAAGATGTGTCAACCAAGGTTGCGCTCTACGCACAGTTGGCTGCGACGTTGGAGTCCTCGTCACGAAGTGAAGACCGTTCTCAGGCGCTCACGTATCTTGCTCAGGCCTTCCAGTTCGACCCCTATGCCGACGACCTGCGCACGCGCGTCGATGCATTGGCCGAAGAACTTGGCGCTTGGGAGCGCCTCGTCCCGATCTACCTGCACGGCCTGGAACGAACAGACGACTTGGAGGCACAGATCCGGTTGCTTCGTTCCTGCGCAGAAATCCTGTCCGGACCAATGAAAGATCGCGAGAGCGCGATTGCAGTCTGGCAGCAGATTCTGGCGCTCGACAAAAACCACGACACCGCTCTGGGTCAGCTTGAGCGCCTGTACGGCGAACTAGAGCTCTGGGAGCCTTTGGTTGAGGTCCTCGATCGTCGCGTGGAAGCGATTTATGACCAGGTCGCGCAAGAGCGCATTCTGAAACGAATTGCGACGATTCAGGTCGATGTGCTTGGAGACTCGGTGGCCGGGATTAAAACTTGGCGGCGCCTGCTCGATATGAATCCAGCTCGTCTAGAGTACGTGCAACAACTTGAAACCTTGTGTGAGCAGGAAAGTCATTTCACGGAGCTCGAAGAACTGCTTCGTTTGAAAGTAAACCTGGTCGATGATGGAACTCCTCGTCTAAGCGTGCTTCGTAAACTCGCCAACGTTCAAGACGACGTGCTGCGTGACGTCAATGCAGGTATCGAAACCTGGATTCAGATTCGCGACTCGGAGCCGAACGACTTTGCGGCCGCTCAGGCTTTGGTTCGCTTGTACGAAACTGCCGAACGGTGGCCGGAACTCCTAGACGGTCTGGGGCACTTGCGAAACCTCACGACCGATCGCCGGGCGATTTCCCACATCGAACTCAAAACGGCGTCAGTATTACTTCAACACCTTGAGGCCCCATACGACGCGTTGAGCCATGTCCGAAATGTCTTGGATGAGTTCCCAGCTTCGGACGAAGCCCGGGCGGCCATGGCCACACTGATCGACCGCCCCGGAACACGGGAAGACGCCGCTGCTGCGCTTGAAAACGTCTACAGGGCGACCGAGGAGTGGCGAGAGCTTGAGGCTCTGTTTGAACGTTTGCTGGAAGTCTCTGAGGACTCGATTCAACGAGAAGGCATCTACATTCGCCTCGCCAAGCTTCAAGAAGAAGAGATCGGACAGCTCCAACTTGCGTTCGTGACCTTTGGACGTGCGCTTCGTGAACGCCCCACCTCGCCGGAGATTCGGACTCATATCGAAGAAATTTCGTCGCGGCTGAATAATCAGGACGAACTCGTTGCGGTTTATGAAGACTGCCTCGATGCCCTCGAAGACGATATTGCCTCGCGTCGCACGATTTCGGAGCGCTTGGGAGTTTTGTATTTCGAGATCGAAGAGCACGACGACGCGATTAGGAACTTCGAAACAGTCCTTGAAATCGACGAATATGACGCGGCAGCCCTGGACTATTTGGACAAGCTGTACCAGATGACCCGCCGCTGGGACGCGCTCGAGTCCGTGCTTGAACGTGAACTGACCATCGCTCATCCTTCCAGGGTCAACGATGTGCGATTCCGATTGGGTTATCTACGAGAAATCGTGTTTGAACGTCCGCTGGATGGCTTCGATCATTACCGGCAGATTGCGATTGAAGAGCCTACCCATGGCGGTGCGCTTGAGGCTATCGACCGACTCGCCGATCGTGACGACCTGCGCGAGGACGCGTGTGCGTTGCTGGAGCCGATCTACGAACAAGCTCAGGTTTGGGACAAGCTCAGCCGCGTGCTTTTGATCAAACTAGAGTATCAAGACCACGCATCAGAACGGGCGATCACGCTGGAGCGACTTGGTCAAATTGAGGCCGAGAAACTTAATCACCCGACCATGGCCTATTCCTATTACGGGCGGTCATTGCGCGAAGAGCCAGGCAACATTGACGTTCAGGCCCGCTTGGAAGAACTAGCGTTCTCAAACGAGCTTTATGAAGAATTGGTCGCGCTCTACGAAGACATCAACGCAGACTTGAGTGATCCCATTCGGATCGTTGACCTTTCGCTCGTTGCTGGGCGAGTTGCGACCGAAAACCTGGGCGACCTCGATGGCGCTGTGAAACTCTATCAACGCGTGTTGGATATCGACGCCGAAAACCGTACCGCGCTGGACGCACTCGAAGTCATCGCCCGACATCAAGGCGACTCCGGAGCGTTGGCGAGGGTCCTTCAGCGCAAGGCAGACGCACTATTCGACCCGGTCGAACGCTTCAACACATTCGTCGAACTTGGGCGTGTGCGAAATGAACGCGAAGAGTTCGAAGAGGCGATCGAGGCTTATCAGCAGGCGAGCCTGATCGATGAAAGCGATTCCGCTGTGATGTTCGCTCTCGTGGATTTGCTCGAAATCACCGAACAGTACGGGCCGCTCGTCGAACTACTGCAGCGCTTGGTGTTGTTCGTTGAAGATGATGCTCAGCGATTCCAACTCTATGTCAGGATGGGCCAGTATCAGCGAGTGTTGCTCAAGGATGATTTCGGGGCGTTGGAATCGTATCGCGCCGCGCTCGATTGCCGACCCGACGACAGCTTTGTCCTTGAGTCGATGGACGAACTTTACGAGGCCACATCGAATTTTGATGAGTTGAGGGAAGTCCTCTTACGGCGCCTTGAACTCAGCGAAACGCCTGAAGCTCGCTTGGCCCTCTTGGTTCGCAGCGCCACGCTGAACTACGAGAAGTTCTCGGATGTGGCTCGAGCCATCGAAGACTTTGAGGCGGCTATGAAAATCGACGCAAACGACCCAGCTGTGGTGGCGGCCCTAGACAAGCTCTATCGAGCCGAAGGCCGTTGGGATGACGTGGTCTCGCTTTATAATCGGGTCATCAGCGAGAGCAGTGATAGCCCGACTCGCGTGGCTCAACTCCGAGTGACGATGGCGGACATCTACGCCCAACATATGGCTGCGCCTGAAAAGGCCATTGAACAGCTTACGGCGGTACTGAACGCCGACCCTGGTCACACTGGGGCGCTATCGGTGCTAGCAGACCTTCATGAAGCTGGCGGCGAATGGGCCAAAACCATCGAAGTTTTGGGCCGACAAGCTGAGGCCGCCAAAACGAGTGAAGACCGAGCCGCGAGCCACTTGCGACGTGCGCAAATTTTTGAGTCGAAGTTGAATGACCCCGGCAACGCAGCCAACGATTACGTCAAAGTCATCGAGTTGTTCCCTACTCACGAAGTCGCACTTCCTGCGTTGAAAGCCCTATATCACCGGCTTGACGCTCAAGAACAGCTTTTCGCGATTTTGGAATTCGAAGCTGCCTATCGGCCAGAAACTGAACGTGTCGAAATCTATCTGAACATGGCCAATATCGCGCGTGACCACCTAGACGACGCTGGAAAACGAGTGGCCGCACTAGAAAAGGCCTCTGCACTCGCCCCAGGTGATTTATCGGTGGTGGAGCCACTGCTGGACGCCTTCATCAACGCTGGCGCGTTTGACAGAGCAGAACCGCTGCTCGAATCGATCATCCAGCAACTTCGAGACGACCGGAAACTCAAAGATGTTGTCCGATTCTTACATTTGCAAGGGAAGTTGGCAGAACAGAAAGGTGATTCCGAAGCCGCGTTTGAGGCTTATGAAGGCGCCCACAAAGTGGATGCTTCCTATATTCCGAACCTGCTCTCGCTTGGTAGAATGCTCTTCCATAAACAAGACTGGGACGGCGCACTCAAGATGTTCCAGACCCTGTTGTTGCACCAAATGAACATTGACCGAGATCAAGATAAGGTCGACGTGTATTATTACCTCGGAATGGTGCGATGGCATCAAGGTGACCCACGTCGGGCCAAGGATATGTTCAGTCGTGCACTGAGCATTGACCCGAAACATGAACCCACCAAGCAGGCGATGAGCCAGCTTTAACCCTAATTTACGAGAACTTTCCCATGACACTCGATGAACTCGTATCGGCCGGCTTTCCGGCAGAAAATTGGCCCGAAGATCTCCCGAAACCGGGCGGCGATAATATTCTTGAAAGCGCTGTAACCGGCGGCAAACAACTGTTCCGTTTTCATACCGAAAAAGACGGAGACAAATTTGCGATGGAAGTCGTCGTCACGATGGGTCCTGAATTGAACCCTGCAGAAGGCGTCGGATTCATGCTGAATCAGTTTGCGTACTTGTGGCGTACGAACAAAGCCGGCGTTGCGCTGCAGCCTGATGGGTCGTGTCGTCGCATCAACTTCTGATGAAGCCGACCCGTGTGATGTTTTTTTGCTTGGGGAATATCTGTCGTTCGCCGCTGGCGGAGGGCATTTTTTGCCATCACGTGGAAAGCCGGGGCATCGAGCACCTTTTCCACGTGGAATCGAGCGGAACCAGTGCTTATCACGCAGGGGAGGAGCCAGATTTGGGTTCTCAACGCGTGATTCGAAAACACCTCGGGCTGGATATCTCGACGCAAAAAGCCCAACAACTGACAGCCCGTCACCTGGCAGAGTTTGATGTGGTGGTCGCGATGGATGAATCTAATCGCGCCAATGCACTGCGACTGCGCCCCGGAACCAAGGTGTTGTTACTGCGCGATTTCGACTCGGAATCGCCTGGTGATGACGTGCCTGACCCGTACGGGGGCGGCGTCAACCAGTTTGAAGTCGTCTATGAAATGGTCTATCGAAGCACCCAAGAGTTGCTCGACAACCTTCTGAAAAACGGAAAGCTCCCATGAATATTGAACTCCTTATTGCCCAACTCAACGAAGCCCTAGCCTTCGAACTTCGTGCCTCGATCATGTACGCGCATTACGCCGCCTACGTTTCCGGCATTCATCGCCTGCACCTTTCGCCCTACTTTGAGGCCGAAGCGACCGAGTCGAATATGCATGCCCAAACAGTGCGGCACGCGATTGTGAAGCTTGGCGGCGTCGCCGTCATGGATCGTGACCCTATGGCGATCCACCACACGACTGATTATCGCGAAATCCTGAAGTCATGCCTAGCAACCGAGAAAAAAGCCGCAGAAACCTACGGTAATATCCTTGGACTCTTGAAGGGCGACGACGAACTGTTTGATTCACTTCAGCAAATCTATTTTGCCGAACTTCGGGCCGTCGAAGAGATCACCCAGCTTATGTGATTCACCACTCGGGGAGCGGCACCAGACGATTCTCACCATCGACGGTCACCATCTCTACCTCTCCCTCTGCGATCATCGTCGCGCCTTTCCAGGCGGCCTGATGAAATACGACTCGGTATTTCGATTCGAGGCGCCAGGTGCTTCGAATCTCGATCACATCGCCTAATCGTGCGCCCTCTTTGAAGGTCAGACTCACTTTGTGAACTACAAAGCCGACGTTCTGCGCCAGCAAAGCGACCAACCTGTCCGCGCCAATGACATGCTCGCGGGCACGCTCGAAAAACTTCAGATAATTAGCGTGATAGACGACTCCGCTTAAGTCGGTGTCTTCATAATAGATTTGAATCGGGTGGGCGTGCATCACAACCTCGCAACGCGTTCTGCAATTGTGTTTGTCATCATCATTCCAAGTTCAGTCGGCGCGACGTTTTCGCCGGAGATGCGCAAAAGACCGAGTGTTTCCAGCTCGACAAGACTCGCCAGAACCTCGGCTCGGTCGGTGACCAATCCCTGTTGTTCGAGCTCCAGCAAGTTGATGCCGTGGATCGCACGAAGGCCGACAAAAAGTCGCTCGATCAGATGCTGGGTCGCAGTGATTTGCTCAAGCTCAGCGCTTGCCTTCGAATCCGCTAGGTAGTCTTTGAGTTTGCGGGTGTTCGCCCGACGAATCACGTCCGGCCCCACACTCAGGCTGTGCGCCCCAAGTCCTAGTCCCAGATACTCGCCGCCTTCCCAGTAGTTCCGGTTATGTTGGCTTTGGAATCCCGGTTTGGCGAAGTTTGAAACTTCGTATTTTTCAAACCCCATATTCTCGAGCGCCTTTTGCGCCTGCATCAGTAAGTCTGCGGTTTCATCATGCCCAGACTCATTGAGTGTCCCGGCTTGCGACATCCGGAAGAAGACCGTGTTTTCCTCGACCGTCAATTCGTAGACTGAAACATGCGGCACACCAAGTTCACGAACCCAGCTCAAATCTGTGCTCAGTTCAGCCGGAGTGTGCCCCGGCCCGCCCACGATCAAATCCAGAGTCACATGTTCAAAGACCTCCATTGCCTCCTGAACCGCTGAAATGGCCACATCACCGCTATGTGTGCGCCCCAGAGCCTTCAAGTATCGCTGGGAAAAACTCTGAATCCCCAGACTTAGTCGTGTGATTCCAAAGGTCTTCCAGGCTTTTAAACGTGCAGGGGTAATATGGTTTGGATTCGCTTCAAGCGTGACCTCCACAGCGCCTGGAGCAAGCTTGACCAGCTCTGACACCAGCAGACCGAGAGCATCATCGTCCAACGCACTTGGAGTTCCACCCCCTAAATAAACGGTGCGAATCTGTCGCCCCAGGAGTTCGGGAATCCGAGACACGGTCTCGGCATGCAAGGCGTCTAGATAAGAACGATGGGACGCATCCGGACGAACAACCACTGCAAAATCACAATACGGGCATAAGCGATCGCAGAACGGAATATGGACGTAGACACCGGCCGGGGCGCCGTCACGAGGCAAGATAGTCATTTTTTGGTGGTGGCCAGATCAAGATTCAACCGGCCTTCTCGCGCACGAACTTCGAGGATCTCGGGGTTCACGGTTTCGGTGCCTTTTTCTCCGGGCTTGGGTGACTTCTCGAGTCGTTCCCAATCCGCACGTCCCCACTGACGAGGAATCCAATAATAATAATCAAAGTCCTCGGGCTGCAGAACCATTCGTTTGCCTGCTGGAACCACATCGACCTTGTACAGAAAGTTCTTGTTGAGCACGACGCGCACGCCGGTCCAATCGTCTTTGCTCTGGTTCTCGATGAAAAATATCTGCCGGTCGAGTGGTTTGATCGTATCGAAGCCGTAGGTGGCACCGAGTTCGTTATCCGAATCGTCGCCCGAAACCACCCATGCGAACGTGCCCACAGAGATGAGCGCGTAGACCACCAGAACGGCAACTTTCTCGATTTGGTACCGAGTCCCCCCTTTGATGAGGGATTCCACTTGCCCCCGAATCTGGTCGAGTACCTGAGTCGCCACGAAAGTCCTGATGTGTAGTGTTTCTGTTTTGTTTATAGCCTGAAACCCATCGGGCGCGCCAGCCATCAGCCCATCGTTTGTAAATGATTGATTCGAACCGACTCGTGACTCATCAGTCATTTAAGAATGCCGACTTGACAAGCATTTATGCGGTCCTTATCAACATCACCCTGCACGCGGATTCTGATCCGGCGACTTTTTTTATACCCGTGTGCAACATTTTGGAGATTTGCATGGGCCATCCCACGACTCGCGGGTCCGCAGCATTTTACGATGTTGACGGAACGCTCATCAAAACCAATGTCGTCCATGCCTACGCGTTCTACGCACTCCACGCTCCCAAGATTTCGGACCGTATCGGGCGCACTGCGTCGTTGCTTGCGAGCCTTCCTTTGTACTGGGCGGCCGACAAGTACGACCGCAAGTGGTTCAACGACGCTTTCTATAAGAATTACGCAGGATTTTCCGAGGATCGACTCATCGTCCTTGGACAAGAACTGTTTGAAAACGTGATTCGACCCAATATCTTTCCGGGCGCACGAGACCTCATTAAGCGCTCTCAAGCCCAGGGCCACAAGCAGGTGCTCGTTACCGGTGCACTCGATTTCGCCACACAGCCGCTTGCCGAGTATTTTGGCATGGACGATTTTGTTGCCAATCGCCTTGAATTCAAAGATGGAATCGCTACCGGAGAACTGCGCAAACCTATGTTGGCCGGAGCCAACAAGGCACTATGGGTTCGACGATATGCTGAAGAGCATAACCTCGACCTCGACCGCAGCTTCGCTTACGCCGACAGTGGCAGCGACTTGCCGCTGTTGTCGGTCGTTGGCAATCCATGCGCCATCAATCCAGACTTCCGGTTGAGAACCACCGCCAAGGCCTACCAGTGGCCAATTCTCAACCTCGACTGACTTTTCCTGACACCCACGACAAAAGCCTCGATGGAAGACAAAACCTATAATTGCGTTCGCATCCTCGATGAAGACTCTCCACCGCGTTACATGCACTACGCGGAAGACTTCATGACCGTAAAGATGCCTGCAGGAACGCGCGTCGTGTACGCCAAACCACCGATGAAACCGATCGAAAATCGCCAAGCAGCGATTCGATACGCGCTCAATCATCCAGAGGGCGACGTCAAGCCGCTTTATGCTCAGCTTAAGCCGGGCATGAAGGTCACGATTGCGATCGACGATATCTCGGTGCCGCTTCCTCCGATGCGAACACCAGACCTTCGTCAGCAGATGCTCGAAATCATCATTCAAATCCTCGAAGACCACGGTGTCGAAGATTATGAAATGGTGGTCGCGCTCGCATTGCATCGCCCCATGACCGCCAATGAAATCAAACGCATGGTGGGGCCATCAATCTTCAAGCAGTATTATCCAGACCGCCTGTATAATCTGGATGCGGAAGACCCTGACGGCATGGTGATTCTGGGGCAGACCGACCAGGGCGAAGACGTCCAGATTATGCGCCGCGCCGCCGAAAGCGACCTGTTGATTTACGTCAATATCAACTACGTCCCAATGAATGGCGGCTTCAAGTCGATCGGCACGGGCCTGTCGGGCTACAAGAGCATCCGCCATCACCATAATCCGGCAACGATTCTGAAGTGCGATTCGTACATGGACCCCGAGAAATCGGCGCTCTATGACTCGAATAAGCGCATGGGTAAGATTCTCAAGGAACACCTCAATGTGTTCCATATTGAGACCACGCTTAACAACAAGATGTACGACGACAACTTGATGTTTATGGCGAAGCCCGAAGACGACTGGACCACAACCGACTCACTCAAGTTCAAAGCTTTCCAGGCAGCGCTGAAACGCGTTCCACGCAAAGGAAAGCGCGCGTTGTTCCATAAGGTTCCCGCGGACTACGGACTGATTGGCGTCAATGCCGGCGAAACCGAAGCTGTGCATGCGAAGACCCTCGAAAAATGCTGGCAACAGCACGCTGTGAAGCTCGAAGGACAGGCTGACGTTGTGGTGTACGGGATTCCTTTCGAAAGCCCTTACAACGTGAACTCGGTCATGAATCCCCTGCTCGTCCACGTCATGGCGCTCGGGTATTTCTTCAATATGTACCGCGGGAAACCGGTGGTAAAAAAGGGTGGCACGTTGATCGTGACCCATCCTTGTTACGATGAATTCGATCCAGAGCATCACCCGTCGTACATCGAGTTTTTCAATCGCTGCCTTTCAGAGACTCGCGATTCGACCAAACTCGCGCATAAATGGGAGGCGGAATTCGCCAATAATCCCAACTACGTCGAGATGTACCGTCGCGGCAACGCCTACCACGGCGTTCACCCGTTTTACATGTGGTACTGGGGCGAAAACGGCCGCGCTCACATCGGGCGAGTCATCGTCGTGGGAGCCGAAAATTCACACGTGCCTGAGCGTCTTGGTTGGCATACCGCGGCGACAATGGAAGACGCGCTGGAAATGGCCCGAGACATTCACGGGCCAAACCCGGACATCACCATGATGCATCACCCACCGTTCCTCATCGCGGACGTGACGTGAATTTAGGCGGAAAGAGGTTTCTATGACCGGTCAGAACGGAAAAAACGGCAAGGCCAACGGCCATGCTAACGGCAACGGCTCGGGCGCCTCAGAGGCCCTGAGCATGATCGCAATCGACGCGATCGCGGGCTCGCGGCAAACAGACGACTTGGCTTCAGTTTCGCTGCCCTCGTCGGCCTATGCGGATCCTGCATCGATGTTGTCCGTGGCCAAGACCCTCAAAGCCCGACGCATTTTAGTGACCGGCACGACCGGCTTCCTTGCGAAGGTCTTTGTTGCTCAATTGCTGCAGTTCCATCCGGATATCGAACGTCTGTATTTACTGATCCGCGGTCAGAAAGACTGCCCTGCGGAAAAGCGGTTTTACGAAGAGGTTGTCTCGTCGAATTGTTTCGACACTTTGCGTGACACCTATGGCGATGGTTTCCTTGATTTCCTGCACGAAAAAATCACGATTATTTCAGGCGATATCACCGAGGATCACCTTGGTATTCCGTACGATGAGGCGGTCGAGATCTCGTCGAACCTCGACCTTTTCGTGAACTCAGCCGGATTGACTAACTTCAATCCGAACCTTGAAAGTGCGCTGCGGATCAACACGCTTTCGGGCCTGTTCATTCTTGATTTTATTCGGCTGGGTGGGTCAAAGGCCAAGCTGCTCCATGTTTCGACCACTTTTGTGGCCGGCCGGTCGCAGAAGGCCACGCCAGAGGTCATTCCCGGTCCAACAGTGTATCCGGCCTACGAAGAACTTCAGGTCGAACTCGACGCGCTGCGCGAAATCGACGACTGCATGGCGCTTGCCGAACATGCACGGACTCTTAGCCTCGACCAAGAACGCCAAAGTATCTTCAACAAGGCCGCCCGGGATTGGCTAAAATCCGAAAACCGACTCCCAAGTGACGAAGCTGGATTCGAAAAGCGCGTCAAGTTTGAACGAAATGCTTGGGTCAAAAAATGGCTCTCGACCGCAGGTAGAGAACGCGCCAACCATTGGGGTTGGGTCAATATCTACACCTACACAAAG
>JBBKVQ010000261.1:0-16971 GCA_037968515.1 Bradymonadaceae bacterium | reverse complement strand
TAATCTTGAGCTTCTCCGACGAGTTTCAGATTCATGCCCTTATGACAAAACGCTCCAAAACTCTGACCAGCCTGCCCTTCAAATCGAAGTTTAAGTGTGTCCGCTGGCAACCCTTCCTCGCCGGTAAAAGTCGCGATCAAACCTGCTAGGCCCGCCCCAACGGAGCGATCGCGATTATCGATCAAGAAGTCTTGGTCCACCGGCGACCCATTTCGAATGGCGTCTGCAAACGTGGCAACCAGGCGAACGTCCAGCGGCAAAGGCTCAGGCCGATCGTTCCTTGGCACTTCCTGAGACCGTGGTCCTTGGCCAGGCGCCTTAAGCAGCAGCGCAAGATCCACGCTGAGCGCGCGACGCGGCAACCCCGCACGGGGTTCAAGCAAATCGGTGTTTCCGATGATCTCCTGAAGGCTACGAACGCCCATCTCTGCCAACACCAGCCGCACGTGTTCGGCCACAAAATACATGAACGAAATCACGTTTTCGGGCGTTCCCGGGAATTTGGCGCGCAGATCTTCGCGCTGCGTAGCGACCCCAACAGGACACGTATTTGCATGGCATTGACGCGCCATCACGCAGCCCGCAGCGACCAAAGGTGCGGTGCCAAAACCGAATTCTTCGGCACCGAGCAAAGCCGCGATCACAACATCACGTCCAGTCTTCAACCCGCCATCAACACGCAGTTTCACACGGCCGCGCAAGTTGTTTTTCATCAACGTGTGTTGGGCGTCGGCAAGACCCACTTCCCAGGGAAGTCCGGCATGTTTGATCGACGAAAGCGGCGACGCGCCTGTCCCACCGTCGTGCCCAGAGATCTGCACAGTGTCAGCAAATGCCTTCACCACACCGGCCGCGACTGTTCCAACGCCCGTCCCAGAAACCAATTTCACACACACCGTTGCCCGCGGATTCACGTGTTTGAGGTCGTAGATCAGTTGGGCAAGGTCTTCGATGCTGTAAATATCGTGGTGGGGCGGCGGCGAAATCAGCGTGATGCCCGGCTGAGAACGACGGGTCTTCGCGATCGCTTCGGTGATCTTGAAGCCAGGAATCTGACCACCCTCACCGGGTTTGGACCCCTGAGCCATCTTGATCTCAAGCTCGGTCGCCGAGGCAATATACCAAGGCGTCACACCGAATCGACCCGACGCCACCTGCTTGATGGCGCTGTTTCCAAGGTCTCCCTTCTGCGGATACCAAGCCGCCAAGCTGCGTTCGCGGGCATCATGGTCATAGACCTCAAGGCGTTCGGCTTCCTCGCCGCCTTCTCCGCTATTACTTTTGCCACCGATTCGATTCATCGCAACGGCAAGTACTTCATGGGCTTCGCGTGAAATCGCGCCAAAACTCATGGCTTGAGTGCAGAATCGTTTCACGATCGAATCCGCCGATTCGACCTCGGAAAGGTCGAGCCGTTTTTCTGCCAGCTTCCAGCTGAGCAAGTCGCGCAACGCAGTCGGTGGGCGGTCGTCGACGGCCGTGCGGTACTCTTCGAATGCTGTGGCATCCTGTTCCCGGACCGCCTTATGCAACGGCTTGAACACGCTCGGATTGAACGCGTGATACTCACCGTCGCGCCGAAAACGATAGATGCCGCGTTCCTTCAGACGAGTGTCTTCGCCAAACGCTTCGGCATGGAATTCAAGCGTGTGTTCAGCGATGTCTTGCAGGCTAACGCCGCCGATTCGAGTCGGCGTGCCCGTAAAAAACTCGTCGATCACTTCAGACGAAATTCCGAGCGCCTCGAAGGACTGTGACCCGCGGTAGCTCGACAAGGTCGAGATGCCGTATTTCGCCAAAATCTTCCTAAGGCCTTTTTCGATCACGCCCATATACCGGCGTTCGGCCTTAAGCGCGTCTTCTTCGCGTTGAAGCGCCAAACCGGCGACGGATTCTAAGGCAAGGCGTGGATGCACCAGCAGCGCGCCAAAACCCAACATCACGGCAACGTCATGGTCTTCAAGCGAATCTCCGGTGTCGTACACCAGGCTTGTCGACATTCGGGTTCCCGGGGCCACCAAGGCGTGATGAACAGCGCCGGTGACCAAAGGGGCAGGCAACGGAGCGCGCTCGGCGCTCACGGCACGGTCGGACAGCAAAATCAAACGACAGCCATCTTTGACGACTTCATTGGCTTTGCGCTGCAATTCTTTGAGCGCCAACCGAAATCCTTCTGGCCCTTCCGCGACCGCGAAGGTCGTGTCCAACGTCACACAAGGAAACGAAGGCAAGTTCTGAATGGCTGCTAATTCTCCCGCACCAATCAAAGGCGTCGGGAACTCGATCAGCGGGTCATCATGAACCGGCTGCTGGTCGAGCAACGAGCCCGGCGCGCCAATCCTGGAAGTCAACGACATCACCAGCTGTTCACGCAGCGGGTCGATCGGAGGATTTGTAACCTGCGCAAAACGTTGACGGAAAAAGCGCGCCAGACGTTGGGGTTTTTCTGACAAAACAGCCAGGGGCGTGTCGTCTCCCATCGAGCCAATCGGCTCGCGACCTTCAAACGCCATGGGCTCCAGCACTTTTTCGACGTGCTCGCGACCCCATCCAAAACACTTCTGCCGGTCGACCAGATTATCCGATGGAACAGTGGCAACACCGACGGCTTCGAAACGACGGGCGTTCCTTTCCAGCCAGTCGGTCCATGGACCCATTTCGGCAAGTTCGGACTTGATGTCTTCGTCGTAAAAAACCCGACCAGTCGCGGTGTTTACCGAGATCATTTTCCCAGGTCCAAGTCGGCCTTTGACCCGAATTTCTTCGTCGGGAACATCGACCACACCCGCTTCGGAAGCCACGATCACGCGATCGTCGGTGATCCAATATCGCAGAGGTCGCAAGCCATTACGGTCGAGCGCGGCGCCAACTGTTCGGCCATTCGTAAACACCAGCGCCGCCGGCCCATCCCATGGTTCCATCAGGCTCGCGTGATATCGGTAGAAGTCGTGAACCGGCTTGGGCAAATCTTTGCCCTCGTAGGCGTCGGGCACCAACATCGCCATTGCATGCACGGGATTTCGACCTGCCGCACACAAGATTTCCAGCGTGTTATCGAGTGCCATCGAATCGCTTCCACCGGGCGCAATCAACGGGCGCAAGCCCTCGCTCGACAACCAACCATCAGCGCAAAGCTGTGCTTCGCGACCGGCGAGTCGGTTCACGTTACCCAATAATGTGTTGATTTCGCCGTTATGCGCCAGCATTCGAAGAGGCTGCGCAAGGTGCCAAGAAGTCACCGTGTTGGTGCTAAACCGCTGATGGAACAGAGCCACCGCGGTGACAAATTCAGGGTTCACTAAATCAGGGTAAAGTTTAGGCAACGCCGAAGGCACCACGAGCGCCTTATAGACAACTGTGCTGCGGGATAGCGAAGGTAAACTGAAGTCGGTGAGCGACGCCTGGCGGGCCAATTTTTCTGCGGTTCGGCGCGCGATGAGCAGCGCCTGATCGAAGGCGGCATCATCAAGGTCAGCGCGTTTGACCACCAGTTGGTAGACGTTTGGAGCCCGGTCGGCTTGCGAAGTTCCCAGCTCTTCTCGAAGAAACGGAACGTCGCGCCATGCCACAGGCTCTAGCTTCGCGGCTCGGCAAGCGGTCTCAACAATCTCGAGACCCTCAGCCTTTTGGGATTCGCGCACAAAAACCATCGCCACCGCGTGGTCGTCGATTTCTCCGTCAAGCTTGAGTTCACTCCAAAGTAAACCCCATGGAATATGGGTGAGCACACCCGCACCATCACTGGTCCGGCCGTCTGGGTGAACTGCTCCACGATGTTCGATACGAGCCACCGCATGCAACGCATCGCGGAGGACCTCGTGTGATCTACGGCCTTTGATGTCGCACACAAACCCTGTGCCACATGAATCAACCTCAAGGTCAAAATCGAAATCGTGGTTACTCACTTTTCTCCTTATGTTCAGTACAATCTTCCGAGTTGGAATATGGGAACGCAACGCAGCGTGTCAACCGCATTATAACGCGTCGCGTCATCGGGTCATTCCAAAGAAATACAGTATTTAACGACCTGACCTTGCTCGTGACCGCTGCACGCGGGGACCAAAGCAAAAGCAACACAAGCCAGAATCACGGTCGCATCAAAAACATTTACAATGATTTACATATTTTCAATATTTTGTTGACAAAACTACACAGCCTTTCATCAAAATCCCTACATAATCCCTTGATTTGAATCGAATGGTGTTCACAATACAAGTCGCCGTGTGAATTATTCACAGGAGGGTAAATGAGTGATTATGTTGAAATCCTCGGAGAGCATACCGGGCCTTACGCCAAAATCGTAACCCCGGAAGCTGTCGAGTTCGTCGCAGATCTTGTGCAAAAATTTCGACCAAGAGTCGATGAGTTGTTGGAGCGACGAAAAGCCGTTCAGGCGGGTTTTGACGCAGGCAAACGCCCGCATTTTCTGCCGGAAACCAAAGAGATTCGCGACTCCGATTGGAAAGTCGCCCCGCTGCCCAAAGACCTCTTGGATCGTCGCGTCGAGATCACCGGCCCCGTGGACCGCAAAATGATCATCAACGCCCTTAACAGCGGCGCACGCGTTTTCATGGCTGACTTCGAAGACTCGAACTCGCCAACTTGGTCCAACCTGATGGACGGGCAGGTGAATCTACGCGACGCGGTCAAACGAACGATCACGTACGATTCGCCCAAAGGGAAACACTACGAACTCAACAAGAATCCGGCCGTTCTCATGGTGCGCCCACGTGGCTGGCACCTAGAGGAACGGAATTTTCTGGTCGACTCAAGACCGGCCCCGGCTGGATTGGTGGATTTCGGATTTTTCCTATTTCACAACGCACGCAACCTGCTGAACATCGGAAGCGGCCCGTATTTTTACCTGCCCAAGCTCGAGAATCACCTTGAGGCACGGCTGTGGAACGACGTGTTTGTCCACGCCCAACGTGAGCTCGACCTGCCACTTGGCACCATCAAGGCAACGGTCCTGATCGAGACCATCACCGCCGCCTTCGAGATCGACGAGATTCTTTACGAACTAAAAGATCACTCGTCGGGACTCAACTGCGGCCGCTGGGACTATATCTTCAGCTTCATCAAGAAGTTCCGAAATGACCCCGATGCGGTCATGCCAGATCGAGGCGAAGTCGGCATGGGGCAACCCTGCATGAAGGCTTATAGCGAGCTTGTAATCAAGACCTGTCACCGTCGCGGCGTGCACGCCATGGGCGGCATGGCCGCGCAGATCCCCATCAAGGGTGATCCGGCCGCCAACGAAGCCGCACTGGCCAAGGTACGGGTCGACAAGGAACGTGAAGCCAAAGCCGGACACGACGGAACCTGGGTGGCTCATCCTGGTTTGGTCAGCATCGCGATGGAGATTTTCGATCGCGAAATGCCGACTCCGAACCAGATTTCGAAACTGCGCGAAGATGTTCACGTGACCGAAGAAGACCTGCTGCGCATCCCCCAAGGATCCCGCACCTGGGAAGGCCTTCGGCACAATATTCGCGTCGGCGTGCTCTACCTTGAGTCGTGGCTGCGCGGCGTGGGCTGCGTGCCCATTTATAACCTCATGGAAGACGCGGCGACTGCTGAAATCTGCAGAACGCAGGTCTGGCAGTGGCTGAAACACGGCGCGACGCTAGAGGGCGTGGCACTTACGACCCAGCGATTCCACGCCGAATTGAATAATGAAATGCGTGAGCTCGAGACATCCTTGGGCGACGGATTCAAGAACGGCGAGTTCACTCGCGCAATTCAACTCTTCGACGACCTCTGTGTCAGCGACGAATACACCGAATTTTTGACCCTGCCGGCTTACGGCCTGCTTCCTGATTAAACCAAAGAGAGGACTCTAAAATGGCTGCACCAAAAGACAGATTTGCCGGCATCATCCGCCCATACGACGAAGCTACGGTTAAGCGACTGCGCGGGTCGATCAAGATTGAGTACACGCTCGCCGACCGCGGCGCTCGCAAGCTCTGGGAGGACCTGCATGCCGAGGCTCCAGTCGTCGCGCTCGGCGCGTTGACGGGCAATATGGCAATGCAACAGGTGCGGGCAGGCATGAAGTCCGTGTACTTGAGCGGCTGGCAGGTTGCTGCCGACGCCAATAACGCGGGCCAGATGTACCCGGACCAGAGCCTTTATCCTGCAAGCTCAGTCCCTGACGTGGTTCGTAAGATCAACAACACGTTGTTGCGCGCCGACCAAATCGAAAGCAGCGAAGGAAATGTCACTCGCGATTGGCTGGTCCCGATCGTCGCCGATGCCGAAGCTGGCTTTGGCGGACCGCTGAACGCTTTCGAGATGATGAAAGCCATGATCGAGGCCGGGGCCGCGGGCGTTCATTTTGAAGACCAACTATCGAGCGAAAAGAAATGCGGCCACTTGGGTGGAAAAGTCCTGGTTCCTACGAGCCAGTTCATTCGCACGCTCAGCGCAGCCCGCCTGGCTGCCGATGTTGCCGGCGTTCCTTCGGTTGTGATTGCACGAACCGACGCGAACTCGGCCCATTTGTTGACCTCCGACATCGACGATCGCGACAAGAAGTTCTGCACTGGAAAACGCACACCCGAAGGATTCTTCCACCTCAATGGCGGCATTGAATCGGCCATTGCACGCGCGCTTTCTTACGCGCCGTATGCGGACATGATCTGGTGCGAAACCTCGACGCCTGACCTCGCGGAAGCCAAGAAATTTGCTGAAGCCGTCCACGCTAAGTTTCCCGGAAAACTACTGGCCTACAACTGCTCGCCGTCATTCAACTGGCGTCGACACTTGGACGACAAGACCATCGCGAACTTCCGAAATGAGCTCAATGCGATGGGCTACAAATTCCAGTTCATCACGTTGGCTGGTTTCCATTCTCTGAATTACGGAATGTTCGAACTTGCCCACGACTACGTCGAACGCGGCATGACCGCTTACGCTGACCTGCAGGACCAAGAGTTTGCGGCTGTGGACCGCGGCTACACCGCAGTGAAACACCAGCGCGAAGTCGGCACCGGCTATTTCGACGAAGTGTCGATGGCGATTTCGGGCGGCGAATCAAGCACGACGGCCCTGGCCGACAGCACAGAGAACGAACAGTTCTAAAGGAAAGGCGCGGCTCGCCAAATCGAGCCGCGTCTTTGCATCACACTTGGCTGAGGTCACCCAGAGTTTTGAGCAAAACCCCAATCCTTGTGGCTTAGAAATCGAATTTAACGATGGGAACGGAAGTCACTTTTGGCATGGCCAGCACGCCAGTGTTTGTCGGCCAGTTCGCCGAAAGCTGATACCCAGCGGCGGCGGCTACCGGCATCAAAGCCATCCCCGCTAAAGCAAACTGGCCGTCGATTGTAACGGGAACGTACTGCACGGCAATCCCTGTCACGATGGCAACCGCCGCAGCTCCTCCAATCGTGGCTAGCAGCGAACCGTCCCAATCCATCCATTCTCCCACAGCCCAAACGATGAACGTGCTTCCAACGCCGTATCCAACGACCGCCCCCTCAAGCAGACATCCCCATTCTTGGTCCGAACACATACCGCCGCCAATCACTGCGCCCAGATAGCCAGTCGCAAGACCACCAACGAGGCCAGCTGCCGCTTGAATAGTTCCAGCCAAGACCCGGCTCGGCTCTTCGAACGCCACCGGCTTCACCTGCGCCTGAGGCGCCTCATCCAGAATCAGTTGCTGGGATTCAGCTGTCTCAGGTGAAGGAGGAGCCGCAAAAAGCCGAAACGGCGTGTTTACCAATCCCACAAACGTCAAAATCAACATCATTCTTTGAACACGCACATGCACTCCGTTGGTTCAAACAGCCATCCAGTTTACGTGATTTAGTGAAGAGCAAGACTGGGGCCACATTTCACAACTTCCGACCAGTCAGTCTTTTTCAAGACAGACTCAAGCCTTGCGTGATTTATGGGCGCATGAACACCGCACCAGATTTGGAGAATCCGTACTCCAACCCTGCGGTAGGCCTGCCATAACCCCCAAATTTGAGCTTTAAACTCGAAATGAACGATCGGAAACGCTGAACATTTTATTCTTTGAGCGACGCATAGAACGTGATTCCACGGACGTTTTCGTCGATATGCAGCGTTCGCTGCATCGGCGGGAAAGCGCGCTGTTCGCAGTCCATCCGCTCGCATAAACGACACGTGACGCCAACGGGCACGGTGGTCTCCGCGTTGTTCAGTTCGACCCCTTCCGAATAAACCAGCTGCCGAGCCTCATCCACCTGGCACCCCAGACAAATGGCGTGCAACGCAGGCGGCGAGTGAAAACCTCGCTCACCACGGTTGACCGTTCGCGCGATACAAAAGAACCGTTCACCGTTGGCCATCTCGCTGACTTGAGTCCGGATCTGGCCCGGCGTCATGAATGCCACCACCAGATTCCACCGAGGGCACGCGCCGCTAAACCGAGCAAACTGAATTCCGGACGCACTAAATCTCTTCGAGATATTCCCCGCGATATCGACCCGCATGAAATGGAATTTCACGCCTTCCTGACCGGGTTTTCGAAGCGTGGTCAAACGGTGAGCCACCTGCTCGAAACTCGCCCGGAATCGATGCCCCAGCATATCGACGTCATATCGCTGCGCCTTGGCGGCCTGCAGAAACTCACCGTAGGGCATCAACACCGCGCCAGCGAAATAGTTCGAAAGCGCGACCCGCGCCAGCGCCCGCGACTCGTCCGTGGTCAGATGCCGATCGCCCACAATTTCATCCAAGACGTCTGAAATCTCGATCAACCCGATTTGATGGGCCAATTGAAAATTCACCGTGTGCGGGGCCAGCACCTCCGAAAGACGCAGGGTCTTGGAGTCGGGATCAAAGCGCCTAACTGAGCGGTCATCAGGCTGTGACTGCACGATCTCTACCGAGATCCGATGACGTTTTTGCAGGTACTCAACCAAACACGAGTACATGTTGGATCGATCAAGGACCGCGTCTTTCCAAAGACGGCTGGCGGCCTCCTCGAGCAGCGGAAAGAAATTATTATGGCGCTGAAGCAGGTCCGATACTTCTTCGGAGGGCAGCCGCCAAGGCTCGACACCCGGCATGTTCTGGTCCGAAATCCGCTCGGCCAAAATTCGCATTTGGTCCCGCAGCTCACGATACGAGTGATAGAGCGACTCGACGCCTTTCGCGACATCCGGGCTGTGCAGCGCAAATTCTCGGATTTCGTTGATGTTGAGGTCGTGCCCCTCAAAGATCTGATCCCCAAAAACCTCGGCGAGCGCCGTCACGATTCGTTCGGTCCCATCGTCTTTGAACGCCTTGAGTTCCACGTCGAAGATCTGCGCGACTTTCAGCAAGACCGGTGCAGTAACCGGCCGACGATCATGCTCCATCAGGTTCAGATAACTTGCCGAAATCCCCAGAGTCTCGGCCAGTGCGGCCTGCGTCATCTTGTTACGTTTGCGCAGGTTGCGAATTTTTGCGCCGAGGCCTGGCGTCATAGCTTCAACCTCAAGCTTGAGCGCTCATCGGCGGATAACTGCGCCAATCGACACACCTGCCCCGCTCCCTCTGCGACCACGGAAACACCTTGTGGCGCAGCGCGCCACGCCCAGACCTGCGGCAGATCAGCGTGCTCATTTCGCCAACTCTCTTCGCTCATCCTCAGCTGAACTAAGCGATCGATGGCAAACCACTGCTTGATATCGATTGAACTCGGATCGGCAGCCGTGCGAACCACCGCGGTAGGGATTTCGCCGTGTTTTCCCAGGGCAAAAAAGAAGACTCCAAGCCCCTCGGCGCGAAGCACCTGCGTACGCTGCGTGAGCGCATCGATCGTCGCGCGCTCAGCGTCCCATGCTCGCCAATGTTCCATCTGATTAAGGTCGTAACGTGTGAGCTCTAACCCTGCCAGCGAATCAATGATCTCAAATAATGGTCCCATCGTTTCATTATCGTCGACCGACCCCGCCGAAAAAATCGCCACAATTTCGAGCACAAATCTACCTCAGGAAAATAGGCCGGTTTTTTTCTGCGTGACCGCTTCTTTCATCGCCCGGTCAGAGCGCAGAAGTTCAATATAATCCGGAGGTCCTTTCCAATCTCGAGCCGCGGTCTCTGACCTCGGTGCCAGTGCGCGAACGCGCGTCACGAGTTTATCTGCAAACCCTTTTGGAACCACATCAGGGATTTCATTCGCGGCCAGATCCGACTCGAGCCGGTCGAGGTCAACCGTCGTTAACACCCGGCGACGCAGAAGGTCTTGGTAAGAATTTGCAAGCTCAGTCAGTCCGTAGTCGTGCTCCGCCAGCATGCCGCCAGCGACTCGAATCAGGTTCTCCATCGTGAAGGTCCGGTCGGCGTAGAGCACCAAGGCAGCCTGAAAATAATTTACGATGGGGACAACCCTGGGTCCGAGAGTCAAAAAACGACCGGGTGGCGAACGACGGTCGAGGTTGATGAAAATCCGGTCCACATGACCCACTGGCGCGAGATGAGCGCTGTACTTCATGATTTTATCCATCGTCGATGCGTAGACCTCAGCCTCTACAAGGATATCGCGAAGCGCCTCCAAACCGAGGGTCCCAGAGACCAGATCCGCATAGACCGAGTAAATAAACGCGTCTTGTTCAGCATCGTCGCCGAACAAAGTCTCCGTGACCCTCTCGTGCGGGCTCTCGGACCGAATCCGAAGCAGGGCCTCAAGTTTGTACCCTACCTGCCCGCGCACGGCTTTAAACCGACCCTTCAGGATATTTTCAAGGGTGGGTTTGAGCACAAACGCGTCGGGACGAATGCCGTCGATTTCAAATTTTTTCTCGAGCACCCTGCGCATCTGCGTCGGGCTGCCGGAAATAAACGTCAGCAGCGAGAACCCAAGGTCGGAAGGACGCTTAATTTCCCGCAACAAGGCGACTGCCCCCGGCACCGTGACTTTGTCTTCTGGTTTTTGCAATGCAGTGCGGATCAAGTCACGGATAGAGTCGAACTCAGTCTGAAGATACGTCTTGTCCAAGTCCCATCTGTAGACATGAACGACGGTCTCTGATTCGTTTTCCACAACCACTTTGCGTCTCGCTTGGCGTCATGCCTGCAGGGCGTCAGCCACTTTTGCCGTCAATCCGGCACTCACATTCTTGATTGCGAGTTTCAAGGCATTTCCAATGGCCTTTCGACGTGATTTCGGATGCGCGAGAATCACCACGCCGTCCACTCCGAGCAGTGGAGCACCGCCGTATTCCTCGAAGTCGATGGCTGTCTTGATTTTTTTAAGGCCACCAGACAGTAATCGCAATCCCATTCGCCAAGCTAGCTTACGCTCGTAAGCCGAGCGCGCCAGTTCAAAGGCCGCTTCGCCTGTGCCCTCAAGTAATTTGAGCGCCACGTCACCCACAAAACCCTCGCAGACGATGACGTCGTAGTCGCCCTTGGGAATCTCATCACCTTCGATATTACCGTAAAAATTGATGTCTTCATGGGCGCGCAACATTTCATAAGCGGCGACGATCTCGGGCGGGCCCACACGCGCTTCACGACTGTTCGAAAGCAATGCCACCCGCGGCCTTTCCAACCCCTTGACCACTCGAGCATACGCCGTTCCCATCACCGCAAAACTGACGAGGTCTTCCGGACGTGCGCGCATGGTCGCTCCAACGTCCAAAATCAACCCCAAGCGGTCATTTTCAGGACCACGCGCCCGTGGCGTCGGATAAACCGAGGCGAGCGCGGCACGAGTTGCTCCAGGCAGGGGCTTGAGCAGTTCCATGGCGGCAAGTACTGCGGCGCCGGGGTGTCCGGCCGTCACGACCGCGTCAGCGGCGCCGCTGGCCACCAGCGCGTACGCCACCGCGATGGATGCATCTGGCTTTTGTTCCAGCGACAAGGCCGCCGGTTCGTTCAAATTCACCGTCGAGCCCGCATGGACGACCGAAATTCGTTCCGGATTATGTCCAGCCTGATACAGCGCTTCAGAAATCCGAACTTCGTCGCCCACCAAGATAAAATAGACCGACTCGTCGCCCACGCGGCTAGCCTGCGCCACGGCCGCTACGACGTCGACAGGAGCGTGGTAGCCGCCCATGGCGTCGACCGCGATTGTGATTATCCGCTCTGCCAATCGAACTCCTTAGAACCACACATGCGCAATCAGGAATGCTTCGGTCGAACCCACGTCAGTAAAGTCGATGCGGGGCGACCAGTTCACTCGATACGCGGCTTCAAGGTCGACGAAAGTGAACGGATGATAATCAAAGGCTATCTGTACTCGGTGCTTTTGGTCGTCCCGATAAGCGATGTTTGGATCGCCCCAATCGTACTTCAGTCGAGCGTACACACCACGGGTCAAATTATAATTGATTTCATGGAACGAATAGAGACCGCTGAAACTGTCGACGCCATCTTGGTCCGAAATCAAATGCCTGATGTCCAATTCTCCGTAGATGCCCAGCGGCTCGAAATTTAGGCCGTACTGAATTCCGGTCGAAATCTGGTCAAATCCAGTGCGCCGATTCAGGTAATGAACGCTCGAGCCCACCTGCCAGCCCAAGTCGCGCCAACCGATATTGGCCGTGGTTCCAATACCTCGTTCCAAGCGCTCACCGGGCCATCGTCCCGCGCCCTGATAGTACAAGGACGCGTCGGCATAGAAGTAGTTCGGGTTATACCCGACATCAAAACCCATGGCCTGAAAGAACTGATTGAAACCAAAGTCATTTCGGATGTAGGCCGTGTGATCATCGGTCCTCCAGCCATAGCGAGGGATGATTCGACCAAACCGAAAATAGCTGTTGTAAGGCATCCGATAGCGAAAGAAAATTTCGCGAACAGTGAAGTAGTCTCGAGTCTCTACGTTCTCATAATTATCGGTGTCCTTCTGAGCTTGAATTCCCGCGCTCACGTAGAAAATAAGGTCTTCGACCGATTCGTTCATCGCGTACAGGTCGCCTTGCATCGGGAAAACAAACGGGCTCTTGGGATTGGCTGAATCGCTGAGAACCATCGCACGAAAGTCGGCCCCGAATTTCCAGACTGGCTCGGCTTCGATATCACCGTATCGCTCATCAATCGTGTTGAAATCGGTCTTGCCTGGCCACCAGCCTGAAAAACCCTTTCCAAACTTATAGATTCCCTTCTTGGGAAACCCTTTGGGACGATACTTCATCGGGTCTGCTGCCGCGCTTGGCCGGTCGCCATACATCGGCAGGACTTCTTTGCCGTAATACTGACCGTCCGGAGTGCGCAAACCACCCCCGGCTGGGCTGTAGTGACAACCGACACAATCCAGAGTGCACCGTCGCGCGGAAACATCCGGATTCGCCCATCCAAGGGGCTCGATATGGCACGTGTCGCAGTTGGCTGACGACGTGATGGCGTAGATGGGCAGTGCCTGAACGTCTGGAGTCCAGCTCCAAATCCCCATCGCCAAGATCAGAAATCGTGCAAATTTAGACATCGTCATCTACTTCCAAGAGTCGGAAGAAAGGTAAAACACAGCAGACCAACCGTCCCGTTTTTTCACTGATAAGGCGCCCCACTCTGGATCCAAGACCGAACGGCTTCAATTTGAGCCTCGGGCAGATTCCCCGTGGGCGGCATGCGCTCACCGACTCGATTTGACGACATCGTCTGAAAGATCCGGCTGCCTTCTGGGTTATTGGGAACGACAAATGGGATACCACTTGTAGCGTTCTTACCCGCGATCGCCGTACGGACCTCTTCGATGGTGGAGTTGGTAGTGACCATAAAGCCTCCATTCCCGCCATCATGACACCCGGACAGACCACAACCGTTAGCCAGAATCCCCGCAACGGCCGAAAAAGGCGCGCCGGTAATCGTGGTCATGTTGTTGGTCATATTATTTGTCTGAGTGTTCGTCTGATTATTCGTCGGGGTCGTCATATTATTCGTCTGGTTATTCGTTGGCAGGGTTCCGGGGCCGCTGCAAGGCGCTCCGGTGATGAACCACTGGCGAAAGATCTGACGTTCGATTTCCGAAGGTTGGATCGTGAAGCTGGCAGGAGGCATCGTCTTGACGTCCGCAGTTCGCGAGGAGTTCCGCTGGGCGAGCGCCTGCGCGCCAGAAACACCATCAACGTTTTCGCACTCGTCCAGCCGAAAGAACCCTGGAGCGCCTTGTGTCGAAGGCACGCTGTGGCATTCGTTACAATAGCGTTCGAACAGTGGGCTCATGTCGCGATTCCATTCCGGCAGCTCCGGAACGTCCGAAATCGGCCCCACTTCGTCACCAAATCCAGGACAGCCGGCAAGCCCGGCAGACGCCAGAAATGAACCAACCAACATCGCTATTTGCAACTTCCGCACAACGGTACCCTGAAAAAAGACTTCAACCCGGCGAGGAGCTTAACGACGAACGCCGTTAAATTCCACAACGCAGGCATTAAAGCGCCACTGGCTCGATTTGGTGACGAGTCCGCTCAACCGAATCGAACCGAACACGAGCCCAAGCCTTGAATATCCGCCACAAGCGAATCGCCTCGCTGCACCGGTGTCACCGGACCAAGCGCCCCAGATAGGATAAGCTCGCCGGCCCGAATTCCGCTGCCCATCCGCCCAAGTGTATTTGCAAGCCAGGCCACTGCATGGACGGGGTGCCCTAGGCACGCGATTCCAGCGCCTGTCGACACTACGACGCCGTTTTTTCGAAGAGCTGCGCCGCAAAGCCTCAAGTCCAATCCTCGAATGTCTCTAGGCTCGTTTCCGACCACGAACATCGCACTCGACGCATTATCGGCAACCGTGTCCTCGAACGTAATCTTCCAGTCTTGAATGCGAGAATCGATGATTTCGATGGCAGGCAACACAAAATCCGTGGCCTGAATCACGTCTTTTGGCGTGATGCCAGGGCCGGTTAGGTCATGCTTGAGCACAAATGCGATCTCGGCCTCGGCACGTGGCTGCAGCAGCCGGTCGATAGGCGCGATGCCACCATCGACGACAGACATATCCGACAGAAGCGTTCCGAAATCAGGTTGATTGACCTTGAGCCAGGCCTGAATCGCCTCGCTGGTCAAACCGACTTTGCGACCGATGATTACCGGCCCATCGTCTGCGGCAGTCCGAACACCGATATTGACCTGTTGGATGCGATAAGCGTCCTCGACGCTCAGTGCAAAGGTCTGCGTCAACTGTTCACATGGCTGACGTTCAGCCTGTGCTGTCCTGAGTATTTTTGCGGCTTTTTCAATCATCAAACAAGACTCCAGTACAACCACAACAACCAATAGACTAACGCTGCTGCCAGCTGTGCCCAACCATTTTTCCGACTCACCCGGGCCGCCAGCGGCACAAACAACAGCGCCCCAACCCCCAGTGGCGTGCACACAAAGACCGGGATTTCCAGTGCCTCTGCGAGCCGCATATGCGTCAGCTTTTCGCCGACCATCGAGAACAACCCAATAACTACGATGGCGAAACCCAGCCCCACTACGACCCGATTTCCCGTCAACGCGGACATCGGAGGCAGTGGCGGAGGCGGCTCATACGGTGGACGGCGGCTCATACAAAAAACTCTTCTCGGAACATTCGCGGAACTCGTTTGAAGACAGCCACACCAAACGCGTTGACCGCCACTCCAGCCAGGATCGAGACCTTAAATACCCATCCGATGGGACGCCGTCCCAGGGCAAGGAGCAACACCAAATAAACGGTGTAATCCAGAGAGAATCGGTAGCCGAACTGTTCGTAGCCCGTATTCTGATAAAAGAAGTGAGGAATGGCCGTCACCAGAACTGTAAACCACAAGAGCCGGTGCCAGAAGGTCTCGACCGCGTTTCGTCGAGCCAGCGGCCGAAACAGATAAACAAACGCGGGTGTCGTCAGAAACAGGCTCATCCCATGTTTCGAGATCAACAAAAATGGGGCTTCAGGGAGGAAGCGCGGCAAAAGCGTGAACGCGGCCGTAAGATTTTTGGACAAAAAAACCGGATCAAAAAGACCAAATTGTTTCACTCGCTGGAGGCCGCCCGCGGCCAAGTACGTGTGACCAAATTCCGACAAGGATTCGAAGCGCATGCTGTTTTGAACCAACAACAACAACCCAACCACCAGACAAGGCAAACTGAACAGAGCCGCCTGTTTAAAGGTGTCTTTCCATTCCCCACCGCGCAGTTTGCCGTCAGGAAACAGCAGCATCACGTAGAAAAATATCGCGGTAAACAGCAGCGGGGTTCGTGTGGAAAACGCCAGCGCCATGAAAACCCCAGCCAGAAGCGACCGCCGTTGCAGGCTAAACAGCACGTATCCGAGTGTGAACGTGACGCCCATGACTAGGGCCGTAAACCAGACCTGACCAAGCGTTGCGCACCAAAAATGAACCGTTCCAAAACCAAAAAGCAGCGTGAGCCATAGGTTTTCACGACGAGGGCGCGAGCCAAGTCCCATCGCAGAAAACTGCATCAGGACCAAGAACATCAACATCACGTTGAGCGAAGCAAACACGATGGTGAACAACACATCATTAACTTGGTAACCCCAAATTGCCGCCAACGGCATCATCACCACGGACGGTGCGGGCGGGAACGACATGAAATAGCGTTGTTGACGTTGGCTGCCGGCAAGCGTGGCAGCGTCCAAGACGACTTCCTGACCGTTCAGGAGCCGGAAGCGCCCACTGCCCTGCCGCTCCAGCCAGATGCCTCGAAAGACCTCGCCCGATTTTAGCGTGAACTCCCAGTAGCTGGCCCAATCGTTTCGATGAGGCGGGTTGCGATCCAGCTCAAACGCCACCTTTCCGACGCGACGTTCTTGAGCGTCCGACGATCCCAACGTCGCCGCGATCATCGAGTTGTACGTGTTGGCCAGATACGAAAAATGAGGGTCTGTGGATGGCCCCTTGAGGCGGTCCCCAGCCCCAATCGCAAACACGATGAGTGACATCACAAAGATCGCGACTGGATATCGCAGACGGGAAATCAAGGTGTCAGCCTTTGGCTCTTGGTTTTCCATGGCGTAAAAACAGCACGAGCCCGACCTGGGTCGAGCTCGTGGCATGTCAGCTAAAGACTGAAATTA
>JBBKVQ010000260.1:0-4283 GCA_037968515.1 Bradymonadaceae bacterium | reverse complement strand
TAACCTCGGTATGCGTTCTCGGTCCTTTAGTCGGACGATTCATCAGCGACAGTGTCGCTGTACTCAAATGAGGTGGGAAGAAACACGCTCAACCCTCCTCCAATAGTCACGACGTTTGCTAACGCCCCCGGAGAACCGACCAAGTCTTGAATAAAGATCAGGTCACGCACTTCCATGTTCAGCGCCAGCCACTTATTCAGGAAAAACCGAGACGAAAGACTAACTGTCCCGCCTGGAGTCCCCTTAGCGCCGGGTAATCCGAGCGACTCTGCGTTGATATAGGCCCCACCAGCGGTGAGTGCAAAGTCGTAATAAACGATGGCGCTATTGAAGAAGGAAAACTTCCCAACAAAGGGAACGAATCCAACTTCCACGGCACCTGCCCATTTGACCACGGGGGTGTCTGTGGACGCACCGGTTTGGTTAGCGATTGTCTCGTAGGACGAAGTCACCCCACCCAACGCGTCACCAAAATCGAACCAGTCGAACATGGCACCGACGTAAAATGATTCGGCGATATGGTAGTTGCCCTGCACGCCCACTTTGAAGTGCCGATAGATGTCGTCATTAACTGACGCACCAAAACGCGGCGCAAACTCAAAGCGTCCTTTCTGAAGGACCGGCTTGGGCTGAACGACATGGATTTTGTCGTTAAACTTCGCTCGAACTTGTTGAGCCAGTGCATCTGTTGCGAGGCAGCTCAGAGAAACCAACGCCGCAGTGAAAACCAGAAAACTGGTCCGCGAACGCGAGCGCGATTCGTTAGGGTTGAACATACGTTGTCCGTTCAATTCAGCGACGATAATTAGACCTCGGCTCTATACCACACGCCCTCACAGAGCGACAAGGAAACTAGTGGCAGTTCATCCGTAAATGTCACATGAAGAGCGCCTCGACAAACTCAGACGCCTTAAACTCCCGCAGGTCTTCGACACCTTCGCCCACACCGATGTATCGAATGGGGGCTTCGAGTTCCTCGCAAATGCCCAGAATAACACCACCTTTTGCCGTGCCATCCAGTTTTGTGAGGACAATCCCGGAGATATCCACGGCCTCGCTGAACAGACGCGCTTGCTGAATGGCGTTCTGTCCGGTGTTGGCATCGAGCACCAAAAAAGTCTCGTGCGGAGCCGAGTCGATAACCTTGGAAGCAACCCTCCGAATTTTTCGGAGTTCGTCCAACAGATTCACATTCGTGTGCAGCCGCCCCGCTGTATCGCAAATGATGACGTCGACGTCATCCGCGACTCCGCGTTCGATCCCTGCAAACACGACCGACGCTGGATCGGCGTCAGACTCGCCCTGATGCACTGGAATATTGGTGCGATCGCCCCAGACTGCCAGCTGCTCAACCGCCGCCGCTCGGAAGGTATCGCCAGCAACCATGAGAACTTTTTTCCCCTGCTTCTGAAACTTACTGGCCAATTTTCCGATGGTCGTAGTTTTGCCTGCCCCGTTGACGCCGACGACCAAGATCACGAAGGGGTGATGGGCATCAAAATCTATCTTCTTCTCGCGAAGGCTCAGCTTCTCTTGAACGTGTTGACGAACAAATCCCCAAACACGCGCTGGGTCTTTGCGATCGTCGCCGGTCAGTTGGGACTGGATCGCTGCCAAAATATCGGCAGCAGCTTTTGCCCCAATATCAGCCGTGTAAAGTATCTCCTCGACCTCTTCAACGAGGTTGTCGTCGAGCTCCTCGCCTTTGAACAGTTCGCCTAGTCTACCGATGAATCCTTTTCGGGTTTTCGCCAGTCCGTCGTTCAACGAAGTGATCGCAAGCGCTTCAGGCACGGGCGACGGGGTCGGTGTGACCAAACGTGGAATAGCAGGCTGGGTGGTTCGCTCTGATCTCGGTTGGAACGCTTCGGATGGTTCAGAAAGAGATGACGACGAAAAGTCCAAGTTTGGGTCGTCGACCATCGCGCCCCAACCGTCGGCCTCATCCGGAGCCTCTTCGATCACCTCGGAATGGTCGGCGCGATTTCGCTCGGTGGCTTGCTGCGCGGTTTCTCGGCGACCTTTTTCACCCACGACTCGGGCGGCTTTCGCGCGCTTCAACTCGGCGAGCGACATGCCGTCGTGAATTTCGACAGGAGCAGCAACCTCGTCGCGGTCCGCCAGAAGATCTTTGGACGGCCTGGCAGCCGAATCCGCGGGAGGGGTCGCCTTCGTGGTGTCTTCTGGGCCCTTCGACCTTCCAAGAAACAACACGAGGGCAATGAGTACAGCAATGACCACCGCAATGATGATCCAAGTATTTCCATCCATTCGAGCACCTTCTATCGGAAGCGACGGGCAAAATGTGGGAACGAATCCCAAAGGTCAAGCGACCCGACTGCCATCAGCGGGATCATTATCGGAAAGTCGGACCGATACGATCTTCGAAACGCCGGGTTGTTCCATAGTGACTCCGTAGAGCAGATCTGCGGATTCCATGGACCGGCGGGAGTGTGTGATCACGATCATTTGGCTGGTCGCGCTCATCTCTTTGACCATTTGTGCAAATCGCCCGACGTTCGCTTCATCGAGCGGCGCGTCGACCTCGTCGAGGACTGAAAACGGCGTGGGTTTGAGCAAAAAGATTGAAAAGATCAGGCTAACCGCGGTCAGCGCTTTTTCTCCGCCAGACAAAAGTGACACGTTTTGCAGCCGTTTTCCCGGCGGCGAAACTTCGATGTCTACTCCAGTGGCTAGCATGTCGTCGGGGTCAGTGAGAATCAAACGGGCATGGCCACCACGAAAAAGTCGTGGGAAAATCTCCTGAAACTTCGTGTTCACCGCCTCGAACGTTTCTCGGAATCGACGGCGAGACTCACGGTCCATTTCCGCAATCGCCTTTTTGAGGTCGGATGCTGACCGTTCAAGATCGTCTTTTTGTGTGGTCAGGAAATCGCGGCGCTCTTGAGCTTCCGTGTATTCTTCCTCGGCCATCGCATTCACGGGTCCAAGCCCTTCAATTCGTCGTTTAAGATAGTCTCGTCGTGCCACCCATTCTTGTGCGGGCATTTCAATCTGGTCACGAACCCCACGAGCCTCTTCGGGCGACAGGTCGAAACCCTCGCGAATTTGTTCGTCGACATGGGAAATACCCAGTGCCAATTCGCGCTCACTAACTTCCAAGCCTTGAACCTTCGTTCGTCCAGTATCTAACCTTCCACGTTTTTCGCGAATCGCAGCTTCGAGCCCTTTCAATGCGGTAAGGGCGGTCGCCGCGCGAGATTTGAATTCATCAAGTTCCGACTTACGCAGGTGAACTTCTTTATCTAAACCCGCTAGATCATCCCCATCACCGCTCAAGGTCGATTCCAAGCCGGCGATTTTCGATCGGGCTTCATCGCTTTCGCGGCCGTAACGCTCAATCAACGCCTCGGTCGATGCCAGACCGCGATCCATCCGCATCTCTGATTCTTCAAGGCTACGTCGTCGTTCTAGTGTTTGTGCTAGTTCAACGCGACGCTCGGTAAGATGTTGGTGAAGCCGTTCAACGACCGCTTGTTTTTCACGCGCCAGCGCCTCGAGTTCTTGAACTTGAAGCTGCAGATCCTCACGGACCGATTCAAAATCAGCCTTCCGTGTTGCGATGCGCTCCAACTCCTCGACTAGGTCTTCTTTACGACGAAGAATTGGAATCAGCTGCGAGCGGTGCCTTTCGAGCGATTTGTTGACACGCTCGACTTCTCTTTGGTCACTCTCGGCTTCGCGTTTGGACGACGAAAACGCAACCCGAGCCTCGTCATGAGCACGCCTTACCCCCTCGAGCGCTTCCTGCAGTCCGCCAACAATTTCGTCCTTCTGAGTCAACAAAGCTTCTAAACGTGCAACTTCAACGTCAAATTTCGGCACGGCGCTTTGAAGGTCCTGTATCTGCTGTTGACGACGCACGAGCGCTTCGACGTTACCTACCGACGCTCCGACGATGATGCGGCCATCGCCCAGAATCAGCTCACCCGTGTCCAGCACCCAAATATCCACATCAGGGTGTGGTTTGACCCCACTGATGTCCTTCGCAAAATCGAGTCCCGTCACCAGATCGTCGACCCAACCTTGCGCGTCAAAACTGTCCCCAACGACCCTGAACACGACCCGCCCTTTAGGTTTGGCACCACGTGCCGCCTCGATCGCGGCGGTTTGGGAGGTCACCAAAATCTCGGACAATTGGTCGCCGACAGCTCTGCCGATGGCATCCACATGTGCCGCAGGCAGCCGCACAAGGTTCGCCAATGGTCCCAATATCTCGGGGCGTTTGTGTTTTTTTGCCCAGTCCATCACCGACTGAACAC